>CAYQNY010000311.1:0-2506 GCA_964418925.1 uncultured Verrucomicrobiota bacterium | reverse complement strand
TCATGCTCATGCCGCTAGTGTAGTCAGTCCGGCTATCCGGCTCAATGAGAAAAAAGCGCCCGGATTAGGTACAGGGGTGCTGTTGCCGCCGTAGACGGATCTTCCGTCTTTCTGCCTTTAGCAGATCCGCTATTGGCAGAAAGCGGATCCGCAAGGGCGGAGCCTATGACATGATACTGCGTCCGGAAGCAATTCCTCCAGGCTAGCCCGCGCCACTCCTGCGAGTTTGAGTTCGGTCTTTTTAGAAGTGCCGGAGGCCATACTGCCCTCGGCGATATTTTGTTTTCCGCTCCGGGCGGCCTGCACCATCTGGTCGTGGGTGCGCGACCGGCGGTCAATGAACCGGTTGCAGAACACCACTGTGGCGACGTTGTTCTCCCATATACGCTCCAATTGGTGCAAGGCGGCACGGCGCTCGCAGAACACGATATCCACCAGCGCCGAGAGCGGCAAAAGCTCGTTTTCGGAAAACACAGGTCGCATTTATCCCTCAGCCGATCATCGCGCAACTACCGTTTCGTTTGTTCCAGAAATCCGGCGGGGCTCACGATGGGGATCCCCTCGAACGCCCCAAGCGCCAACAGATGGTTGTCTCCGGAAATGATGCCATCCGCGGCGGCGGCAACGGCGCACGCCAGGACGTTGTCGTCGCTGGGATCGGCCAGGACCGCCGGGTCTTTGAGCGGCTTGCACCACACCAGCGTGGAATGGCGCACAATCCAACGGAGCATCTGGTTCCCGGTTAACCCGGCGGTACGGAGCGCCGTCTGTAACTTCGGGTATTCCAACGTCCGGGCAACTTCTTCCAGAAGGTCGCGGCTTATAAACATGACAAAGCGGCCTTTGGCGACCTCGGCGAGCAGGCGGTGCGGCGGACCTTTCCAGATCAGGCCGGATAACAGCACATTGGTATCGCACACGATCCGCTTCATGATCGAGCGCTCTTGCGATGCGCGTCGCGGATAATGGCGTCGAGGTCATCCGGCGAGAAGCCGGTTGTCTTGGCGGCTTTGCTCATACGCAAGGTAATTTCATCGAGCGACATATCCGGGTGGGCCGGTCCGACGCCGTTTTTCTCCGCCGGCACAATGCGGAAAGCCGGCTTGGAATTCCGGATGACGACAAACGTTTCGCCCGCCTGCGCCTGGTCCGCGATCCTCGCCAGCGAGACCCGCATATCCTGCATGGAAATAATTTTACTCATCGTCGTTTCTTCTGGTTGCCAATATGGTTTTCGTTATGACAAAACATACGCCATGGCGTATGTTTTGTCAATAGCGAGGCGAACCATCGCCCATTCCCCTCATATCTTTCTCTCCGGAATTTCCCACACCAGCTTGCGGGTGGTGATGCGGGCGGTCTTCTCACCGTTCTTGGGCTCGAATCCCGGCATGGATTCATACGCATCCAGGCCGCCGGGCGCGGAGCCGTGGTAGTCATGAAGTCCCTGCGGGAATTCACTGCCGGAAGACTTAAAGACCTTCCCACCATCCTTGTCTTTTTTTATACCTTCGACCTTTACCATCTCAAACAACTTGTGTGCCGGGGCGTTGCCGAGTGAGGACGTGTGCTTGAAGTCAACCAACCCGACAAGCCGTAGATGCCGCCCCGCCGCATGATCGTCCACAAACATATGCTTAAGTGCAAAGAAGAAGTTATCCAGATCGTAATAGGAAAAACCCGTCTTAGCTGCAAACGCCGGCGAGATGTGAATTGAGCACCGGTAAAGGCCGTAGTCAACCCCATGTTTTCGTCCCATTGTTCGGTTGCCGCCACTCTCCTCAGATTCGGTCTGCTTCTTCTCCTTCTTGCTGGCCACCGCGCATCTAGTTATGGTCGCATCCAATTGCAGTGCCTTGTCCAAGCTCTCCGAAAACGTGATCTGTATTGGACCTCGGATCTGCCCATAGAAACTTCCCTTCAACGGACCTTCAGTCGAAATCACTCCGCCAAAAGCACGAAGATCGAAATATGTTCGCAATAAAGCCTCTCGATAGGCCTTCTTCTTGTCTTCGTCTGCCGGATTTGCGTCATTGCTGGCTTCATTCTCAGCATCTTTTGCAACGTCAGCCTTAGCTTTTGCCCGTTTCTTCTTCTTTGCATCCCATGCCTCAATCTTCTGGCCGTATCCCGCGAATATCTGCTTGGCCAAAGTTTCAATTTCCGGAGCACGCATCAGATCCTCGAGCACGGCGTTCTCTCTGATGAATATCAGATACTCAGACTGATTCCCGATAGGTGTCCCATCAGGTTTGTTCAGGCTGAAGAAGTTTCTGATCTTGCGTTTGAGACAAACATCTGTGACCAGACCCTTGAGCGAGTCCGGTTGAAGGCGCGGCATGTTGCCTGTGTCCGGGTCGCCGTTCGGATTGGATTTTTCACAATCGAACAGCAGGACAAGTTCGTGACGTTCAGTGATTACGTAATCCGGTTTCTTGTCTTTAGGAAGTTCGATTAGATTATGGTTGAGTTTTTCGTGCATTTCATTACTCCTGTTGGTTGTCCG
>CAYQNY010000310.1:0-2530 GCA_964418925.1 uncultured Verrucomicrobiota bacterium | reverse complement strand
CGGCGGCTCCTGATCCGGCCTATGATAATTTTACCTGGACCCTGCCCAGTACGGCATCGTCTGTCAGGTTGAGTTTACCGACCGACATAGATAATTTTTTGTTCGACGAACACGGTGGTATCGGTGGTTACGGTCTCTGTGCCGGCGGACATGTCGAAGGGCTGGATCACGTCTGGATTGAATTTGTCCCGGGCACGCCGGCCCAAAGCATGGCCCCCGGAACGGTCACGGACATTACCCTCAACGGGGTAGAGCCCGATCAGGAATATCATATCTGGATCGATTACGGTGACAATCTGATCGGTATTCATATGGAGATAATGACGCCCTATGTCTCTATCGGCGATACGGTCGCCAGGGGACAGGAGGTGGGTATGGGGATGAGTTTTGATGCGGATCAGACCAGCGGGGAAATAGGCATGGTAGACCGCGGCCGCACGGACGGTAATGAGGCCTGGGGCGGCGGTTCCTACGTCTCACCGTTTGATTACCTGCGTGATGCGGACAAACAGATATTGGTCGATGCCTACAAGGAAAATGTTATTCAGCCCTATCAAGATGACGGCACGCAGGCCTGGGGCTTTGAACCGCAGCAACCATACCTGACTAATAAGCTAAGACTGCACGATGATAATGAGGGAAAACTAACCGGGGTCTGGTACCTGCCCACCAACGCTTGGGCTCATGGTTATCCCAATGATATCATGACCTTTGTCGAAGCGGATAATCCCTATTACACCGGCGATATAATAAAAGCCCAGGATTCGAGCGGCAGCAGGGGTGATTTGTGGTCTGTTCACGGTACCTGTGAGGTCGATTATGCTAACGGTAAAATTAAAATTTACGCTGAATACGTATCAGCATATTACGGCATTTTTGAGATTGACGAAACAGGTTCCCTGGCAACCCTGAGAATAGAGTATCAGGAAGATTCCTACCCCACCGGTTTCAGTGCCAACGCCCTGACATATACTGAAAGGGAATACTGGACACAGTTTTACCTTGATACAACTGCCGGCGCCAATGGCGCTGTTGATACAGGTGACGGCTGGTATGATGCCGGCGCTGAGGTGACGATTACCGCTATACCGGATGCCGGTTATTACTTTGCGAACTGGTCGGGTGATGTGCCGGCTGCCGATCAGGGAGATAATCCATTGTTATTGACTATGGATCAAACGCGGACGGTTACGGCGAACTTTGCCGCTTTGGCCGCGCCCGCAGGTGTGTCGGCGAGTGACGGGACGTACACGAACAAGGTGCGGGTGAACTGGGGGTCGGTGAGCGGTGCGAGCGGGTACACGGTATGGCGGAGCGTGAGTAACGCCGCGGGAAGCGGAACGAATATTGCGAAAGTAAGTGCAACCAGCCATGACGATACAACTGCCACAGCCGGCCAGGTGTATTACTACTGGGTCAAGGCGACGAACAGCCTGGAATCGAGCGGGTTCAGCAGTTCGGACAGCGGCTGGCGGCGAAGCGAGCCATCGACCGATCATGCGGATGGCGACATGGATGGTGATGGACTGCTTGACATTGTGGTGTATCACGAAGAAACAGGCTATTGGTATGTGCAGCTTTCGGGAAGCAGTTACTCGCTTGCGAGCCAGCAATTCGGGGCAACCGGGTACAAACCGGTTCCCGGTGATTATGACGGGGACGGGAAGTGTGATCCGGCAATATATCATGAGACGTCGGGTTACTGGTATGTTCTGCTTTCGGGAAGCAGTTACTCGCTTGCGAGCCAGCAATTCGGGGCAACCGGGTACAAACCGGTTCCCGGTGATTATGACGGGGACGGGAAGTGTGATCCGGCAATATATCATGAGACGTCGGGTTACTGGTATGTTCTGCTTTCGGGAAGCAGTTACTCGCTTGCGAGCCAGCAATTCGGGGCAACCGGGTACAAACCGGTTCCCGGTGATTATGACGGGGATGAAAAGTGTGATCCGGCAATATATCATGAGACGTCGGGTTACTGGTATGTTCTACTTTCGGGAAGCGATTATTCACTTGCGAGCCAGCCATTCGGCGAATCCGGGTATGCGCCAGTTCCCTCCGACTACGATGGCGATGCCAGGGCGGACCTGGCCGTATATCATGCCGCATCCGGCTACTGGTATGTTCTGCTGTCGGGAAGCAGTTACTCACTTGCGTCCATGCAATGGGGTGTTGCGGATTGCGAGCCGGTTCCCGGCGATTACGATGGTGACGGAAAGTCCGATCCGGCCGTATATCAGGAGTCCACGGGTTATTGGTCTGTATGGCTGTCCGGGATCGGAACGAGCGCCTATCTAAGATTCGGCGGGCCTGGATACGTACCTGCAGTGGGATTAGAGTCAACCCTTGGTAATTGATATTTCCAAGAGTAGGGAAGTAGAGTCACGTCTCGACCACGCCCGGTGCGTGGTCGAGACATGACCCGCATGCCATCGAGAAGGGTTCACTGTTGGGATGCTTACAGTGGAGGGGCAGACAATTATGTCTCGGCATAGCTGCCTTCTTCCCAAATCATTCGAAAAGCGGCGGC
>CAYQNY010000309.1:0-2550 GCA_964418925.1 uncultured Verrucomicrobiota bacterium | reverse complement strand
GGAGCTGCTCGACCGCGGCGAACTCCACCTTGTCCGTGTCAATCCGCCCAAACCCATGGCCAAACGACAACGCCATCAGTCGTAAGGGGGTTTTTCAGCGGAATCGACAATAGCTTTTGTTGAAAAATCATATCGGTGTGGCGTTGGTCCTGTTCGGCGCGAATCCGCCGCGGCAGAATTCCCGCCCTGCCATTCCAAGAATTCCTCAGTCATTGTAGGGCTGGAATGGTTATGGACCTGCCAGCCGCGAAACTGCTCCATTACGATATGGGCTTGATCTGCACTGGCCGGTTGTCTATGATATCTTACATTCACGTCGCATGCTGTAACCCGGTTCACTGGCCTCCCATAGGGACGCGGAGTGTTGAAGTAATGGAGTGTTGGATGTTGGGAATAATAGTTCTAGGTTCTTCGTTTCTGGTTCGTCGTTGTCGATTCCGTTTGATCTTAAACGAAGAACAAAGAACCACGAACGACGAACGGTTTCAACTGGGTGTTTTCTCTTGTCTTGATCCCAAGACTCTGTTGCTCCACTACTCCATAGAATGCTACTAAAAAAGGTCTATTGGTTAAAGGATGTTCTTATGAGCTTTTTCAGTTTTCTTGGTTTTAGCCGTCGTGCGCAATCTCCGTTAAATCGTTTGCCAACGCAAAGGGTGTATGTGGTGGATGCTACCGGCCTGGTGGATAACCGGTTACGGAATGGCAATGGTCAGGTGAGTCCTCGTGATCATTTTACTATTCTGCGGAGTCTGGCGCAGTTTTCCGGGCGGGAACGCATTGACCTTGTGGCCGTTTTTATAGGGCGTCCGCTGCGGGAAGCGAGAGAGGGGGCGCAGTATAAAGGGGTCAAGGTTCATTATGCCGATCATGCTGAAGCGCAAGCGGCCAAGCTGGTCCAGCTGGTTCGGGAATATCTCCAGACAAAGGATGTGGTTCTGATTACCGGCAATCCTGAATTGGAACGACAGGCCGTGGCGCTGAATGCGGCTTGCATGCGCCCGTCCACCTTGAGGAAAGCCATGGATGAGCGCGACGATCGCGGCGATAGAAATAATAATCGCCCGGCCCGGTCGTATCGCGGCCGGTCGGCCGGGGAATGGCGGAAGCGGTCCGAACGTCCGCCGGAACAGGAACAATCCCCCGCACCGGAACGTCCAGCGGCCAATAAACCTTCCGTGTCGGAACCGGCGGATAAGGAAAAGCAGGAACCCGGTGTGCTCGATCTGATTGACCCGGTTTAGAGTCTAGCGTCGCGCGGCTTTGAGCGCCTGATCGAAATCCGCCTGAATATCTGCGAGGGCTTCCAGTCCGACGGCGACCCGGATGAATTCGGGAGTGATGCCACAAGCCCGTTGCGCGTCTGCCGTCAACTGCTGATGTGTGGTGGATGCCGGATGGAGAACAAGCGTTTTGGCGTCCCCGATGTTTGCCAGGTGGCTCGCCAGCTTGACCGCATTGATGAATGTTTCACCCGCTTTCCGCCCGCCGCGGATACCGAATCCCAGTACGGCGCCGAATCCGCCTTGCAGGTATTTCCGGGCCATGGCATGATAGGGATGATCGGGAAGGCCCGTGTAACTGACCCAAGTGACACGTTGATGTTGCTGAAGCCATCGGGCCAGGTCCAGTGTGTTCCGGCATTGCTGACGGATTCTCAGCGGCAGGGTCTCCAGTCCCTGAAGAAAGAGAAACGCGTTAAACGGACTGGGGCATAAGCCGATATTACGCATGCCCTGAGCCCGGGCCTTGACGATATAGGCCGTGTTTTTCCGGCCGGGCGCGTCCCCGAACGCTTTCCAGTAAACCAGGCCGTGATAACTCGGGTCCGGCCGGGTGAATTCCGGGAAACGGCCTGACGACCAGTCGAAGGTGCCGCCATCCACAATTATGCCGCCATGCCGCTTGATGTGGCCAGCGCGCCCGTTCCGCCCTCGAGCACCGCGAGGCGCTTTTCCAGGACATCGGTGGTGGGGTTCATCATACGCGTGTAGATGTTACCGGATTCCTTCAGGTCAAACAGGCTGGCGGCATGCGCCGTGTTTTGAAACACGTAGCTGGAAGTCTGATAGATCGGAACGGCGCGGGCGCCTGTCGTCGTATCCGGGACTTGTCCCGCGTGCAGAGCCTGTGTTTCGACCTGAAGTTGTGAAGATTTTTGCATGGGGGTTTCCTTTGGTTGCGGGGCCATTGGGTTAGTTCCTGTCAGACTTCATAGTTTGTGGATGTATTACGGATTGTTTCATTTGGAGTGCGCAAGCACGGCTTGCGCTTTATGTGCCGGAAGCTGTGCTTCCGGCAATGAAGGCGGGAGCATTGCTCCCGCACTCCATATCCTGACGGGATTAACATACAAATATACTGTCATGTCCTCAAGCCAATTTAATGTATAGGAATTTTCCGCCTGAGGCGGATCCGCCTTCGGCGGACAATCATGTTGTAGCGGCGACCTCTGGTCGCCGAAAGAACGACGGCGGTCAGAGCCCGCCGCTACATACACTATCCAATCCCATGACATTGGTTGTGTAGCGGCCGTTCGACTTGTCCCGC
>CAYQNY010000308.1:0-2577 GCA_964418925.1 uncultured Verrucomicrobiota bacterium | reverse complement strand
TCAATGCGCTGATCAATGGGAAGACCAGCGGCAGGAAGGCCGAGCTTGCGGGCTACAGATGAACGGACGGAGCGCGTATCCAGGGATTCCCCTTCGATTGCGGATGTTTTCAGAATTTCTTCCGTAAAAAGTTCCGCCTGAACGGAAGTCTCCACGTCAAACCCAAAAGAACCGACAGCATGCAGAAGTCTTCCCTGCAATTTGCGGCAAACGCCCAGAGGAAAGAGAAGCGCCTCTGAATCCCAAGTCAGTTGCGGCCAATCAGGTTGCTGCCAGACAGATTGATTTGATTTCATCTCTTAATCCCATCATAAAATGAAGTGATTAGTTGTTCTTATCACATCATCTCATGGAATATCAAACCCAATTTGCAATAAATTTTCAACCGGCTATAGATATGAAGATCCGCTTAAAGAAAAAAGGGAGGGGGTTCAGTGGTTCAAAATTTTTAGGCCAAAGGTTGAAGGAAAAGCAATCAATCGCATAAAGCATTTATAACTTGCGGTCTTCCAAGAAGTCGCTGACTTGCTGCCGGTTGGTGCTTTTCTGCGTGTAATGAACTTAATGGTGTTTGTGGACGCATCCGGAGATTCGTAAAGATTTGTTGATTTAACTGGTGAGTTCGGCGCTGCATGAAGTGGTAGCGCACTGTGGCTTGTTTTTGTACATGCATCTATTTTGTGATGAACCCACTCCTGTCGAGCCTACTATTTTACATCCGTCTAATATGTTCTCTTCTGGTTTGGTGCGAGTTAATGTTAAAAGTTTAGGTGTTGACCAAGTATTTTTCATGATTATTTTTCCCTCCTTGTTTAGGTGGGTATTTTACTTTGTATTTTTATTTTGTCAAGTTTTTTTGCCTGTTTTTTTGAGCTTTTCGTGTCGGGGGCAACATCTGGGATTGGGTCACGACTTCCAGTTTTCTTATGTTAAGCAGGCATTTTAATGAATGTGTGTTGACAAGGAGGGACTTCTTTATGGCCTGGCCCGTGAGGATATGGTACAACAATCTTGGATTTCACTGCAACATCGTAAGTAAAGCAATGAAGAATACAGGGGCGGTTAAAAACTGTAGCTTGAAGGTCCGACTAACTTCCTCACCCCCTCACCCGTTTCTTCCAATCATGAACCCCCCACGCCCTTTCACCATCCTTCAGCCAGCCCATCCACCGGGCCTGGGCGTGGGCAACTGCACAGAGGTATTCCACCGGCGTATCCAGAGTCCCATGCTCGGCCCAGGATTTTGCCGGGCACTGCTCACACAGCCCCTTGAGAAAACAGACAGCACAACGGCTCAGGTAGTCAGGATTGGTCGCTTTCATTTCACTCAGTCCCTTGAAATGATCGAGGGCTTTTACAAGGGTATTGCCTTCCTTGCTGCCTTGCCATGATACATCGTGCAGATCAATGGTCAGCTCCGGTGCGCGCACGCCCATGCAGGGCTGGGCAAATCCGTAGGCATCAATGCACAGGCTGTTGCCCGCGCCGCACCGGAAAAGCACATCGCCCGGCGGACCCATGAATTTTGACGCAAATTCTTCCATGTCCTTACGATACTTTGCCGTATTTCTCGTCAACACCGCCACTCCTTCTTCTGATGAAAGACGAAGTGATGCAGTCAGGGCGTTCTTTTTCTCATCGTCCCGGCGATTGCGCAAATCAAAGAACATGGAATAGCTTGGACGTTCGTCCATCCAGGGGATTGTGGCTGCCCATGCTTCAAATTCGTCCATCTCGGCTTTATTGGGCGGCAGAAGCGCGCTTTTGACGACAAAGGGAAGCTTGCGTTGCAGAAGCAAATTCACGCCCCGTTGGGATTGGGCAAACGAACCCGGCACGCGCGAGACCGCTTCATACGATTCCTTACGCATACCGTAAACGGTTATTTCCATGAACACGAGCGGCGGAATGCCCGCTAAAAGATCCGCTAATGCGGGAGTAATCAGGCAGGCGTTGGTGAAGATGAGAACTTTCAGCCCCAGACGGCGGGCGAAAAGATAGAGTTCCTCGAAGTCAGGCCGCAAAAGCGGTTCACCGCCGGTGAAGCGCACCTGCAGGCAACCCAGCGCAGCGGCCTCGGTCAGAATGCTTTTTACCTGACTTGTAGTCATCTCGCTGGCTTGCGCCTTCCGGTCATCTTCCGGCAGATTGATGCAGCAGTGGATACAGTTGTTATTGCACCGCTCGGTGAGTTCAATATCCAGATGTCCAAGCTTGCTACCAATATTGAATTCGTGAGATTTAATTTTTTGGACGTAGGACATAAAGGGTTTAACGGTTCAGGGTTCACGGTTCAAGGTTTTTCTTTTTTATTTTGCTTGTTTCGTATTTCTTGAGGTAGTTGATGAATCCTCGAATTGCGGCGCGTGTGCGCCTGGCCTGTTCGTATGCATCCTGAAATTCGGTTATGGATATGTATGCTTCATCAAGGGCAACATAGAGTTCACTCTGAACTTCATTGCAAGACCGCTTGGCGTAGCGTAAGAATCGAATGAATTCCGCATTTGTTTCAGCGTCAAAACCTTCAGCGATGTTATGCATCGATGATCCGGCGGCTTCCTGTATCTGCCTTTTGAC
>CAYQNY010000307.1:0-2581 GCA_964418925.1 uncultured Verrucomicrobiota bacterium | reverse complement strand
GGCTGGTAGCGGCTTGTAAATTGTTTCAATCCACGCGCCCGCGAAGGGCGCGACTGCATAACTATAACAACTTGCAGAGTCGTTACAAAGAACTTGCTTTCCGCGAAGTGAACCATATTTAATTGTCAAAGAGCAGGTCAATACTATCCGTTAGCAATAACCAATTGATATTCAATAATTTATATCTTCCGCGAATCTCACGGGAATTGGCTGGTAACTACAGGTTCGCGGATGGTTTTTTATACCAATAGAGGCCCCTCCAGGTTAGTATTTTTCTTGGCGCCAAGATGTTCCACTTTGTGCTGCCAGTTTGAGCCCATAAAATAAAAACGCAGGCTGTCCTGATCAGGATCGAAAATATTCACCAAGCGCTGACGGAAAGCCGTCCATTGTGCGGGGTCCACATTGCATTCAAAGACCGAGTTTTGAACTCTCTGTCCGTAATCCAGACACGTTTTGGCGACCTTGCGCAACCGCGTCTGTCCGCGCCGGTCTACAGTGCTTACATCATAGCTGACCAATACCATCATAACGGTTATATCCCAATTAGAACCTTCCCGAGTGTTATCGTCTTTGCGCCGCTCCGGCGCGTTATGAATTGTTCGACCGTCGAACAATTTATTTCCAGATGAACGGCGGATAACCGTCCAGATCGCCGCGTAAATGACGCGCCATCAGCAATGCCTGCACATGAAACAAGAGCCCAATGGAAACCGTTTCACCCAGGAATGGATGCTGGATTTCCTCCTGCTTGCGTTTCTGATATGCCGTCAGCAATTCCTTGCGGGCGGCATCACTCATGTTCACCGCGCCGGATTCAGTTTGCTCAAAGTCCTTACCTTGCAGTTGGCGCAGATTGACCAGCGAAAGCGCCAGCCGGTCCGCGAGGAACGGACGGAATTCCTCGATCAAATCCAGAGCCAGGCTGGGCCGGCCGGGCCGTTCCGCATGGAGAAAGCCAACCTGCGGGTCCAGTCCCACGGCCTCCAGCGCGGCGGAAGCGTCATGAACCAGGAGAGTGTAGAGGAAGGAAAGCAGGGCGTTCATGTTGTCCAGCGGCGGACGCCGACTGCGCCCATGGAAAAAGAATGCCTTTTTCTGGGCCGTAATCAGATGATCAAAGACGCCGAAATAAGTGTTGGCGGCGTCGCCTTCCTTGCCCCTCAGCGTTTCAACCGGTAACGGTTTCTCAAATTCCTTAAGCAGATGTCCCAGTCGGCGTGAAGCGATTTCAATAGCTTCACGACCGTCTTTTTCCGCATGATCGCGCAATGCCCGTTGCAGAACCGTCCGGCAGTTGGCCACTTTGCCCAGCACCACGGATCGGGCAATCGCGGCGGCGGCTTCCGCCCGCTCAGATCGTCGGTATTGCTCACGTCGCAACAGCACATTGCCGGATACCGGCCCATGCACACGGGCCAGGAAACGGCCGTATTCGGACAGGAAGCTGATCAGCACGCCGCGTTCGCCGCATAAACCCATCAGCGGCTGACTGCACATAACCTGCCCGAAACAGACAATACCCCCCAGCATATGAACAGGCACGCGCAGGCGCGTTTCCTTTTCCACCTTGACCAGCACGGATTCGCCTTCATGGCACAGGTAAGCGCCCTGGGTGGTGACGAAGAGCGTATTCAATAATTTTTTCATAGATTCATATAGCTCATATTCCAGTCTGTCGTTTCCGGGTTCGTGCCCGATACAATCTTTCAGTGAAACAGCCGGATTCCACGAACTCCTGTTCCAGCGCCCGCAACTGCTGGTCCAGCAGAAAATTGGCTTGGTAAATTAGGCAGACCAGTGTGTTGGCCGCGGTTTCGGGCGAATCCTCCAGATAAAGCTTATAGGTTAAATAAGACCTATTCTTATCATAAGCCTGGGCGCGGATCTCCCGCGCCCGGGGATAATTTTTCTTCCAGAGCGGCAGACCATGCTGGCGCAGAAAATCCTGCGCGTCCAGAAGCAGTTCCTCCAGGCTGGCCGCGCCACTCCTGCGAGTTTGAGTTCGGTCTTTTTAGAAGTGCCGGAGGCCATAGCAAAGATATGCGTTCATCACTGAAGGCATTACAGCATTTCGGTCAGTTCGATGTCGGGGTTTCTTCCCTGACGACGCTTTCCAGGATATGGTTGAGATATTTTTGGGCAGAACCGCATTTTCCTACAAGTTGCGGCATGCATTTATCCAGCAGAGAACACTTCTTACATCGCTTGTCGAATCTGGCGGGCGGAGTGACTCCCGCCTGCACAAGATGATGCAGACTCTCGGCGGCATTCTTCGTGGCCTGTCTCAATTCCGGTGAGAATGCAATTTCCTGCCGTCTTTTGGACAGGCCATAGAACAGCGCCCCTTGAGGAATGGAGCAGTTGAGCATTTCTTCAAGGCAGATGGCCTGGGCGCACAACTGCACCTCAAAACTCTTTTCGTGCCTCCGGATTCCCCGCTTATACTCCACAGGGAACGGTATCCAGCAGCCGGTCATGCCGAACACCGTAACGCCCTCACTCCTATTTTCGACACGGTGGAATTCAACGACATCCGCTATTCCCGTCACGCCCAGTTCGAGCGACCTGATTCGGACAC
>CAYQNY010000306.1:0-2592 GCA_964418925.1 uncultured Verrucomicrobiota bacterium | reverse complement strand
CCTCGCCTTCATGCGTGACTTCGCGGTGCCCTTCGACAACAACCTCTCGGAGCGCGATCTGCGGATGATGAAGTTGCGCCAAAAAATCTCCGGCACCTTCCGTAACTTCGATGCCCTCCTGAGCTTCTGCCGCATCCGCGGCTACGTCTCGACGGCGCGCAAAAATGGCCTCAACGCCCTCGAAGCCCTGCGCCGCGTCTTTGTTGGCGATCCTTGCGTGCCCGCCGTCAACACCACATAGCCTTTATCCAACTGGTAACGGCGAAAAGGTCGCCCAAATGCCTCGGAGCGGGTAAAAAATATCCTTTGCGCTCGGCGGAGGAAAGCATACGATTCTTCGTGCAGGTGGCATCAGGCGATGCCTACCCGAGCAGTTACCTTTCGACAACACTAAACCAACCATAGGAGGCGTGAACCAGATGAAAATGAAAGCGGCTTATCACCTTATCAACTTCGGCGTGTGGACGAACAAGAACGAAGACGAGAAAATTCAGGCCGTCAAAGACGCCGGTTACGAAGGCGTTGAAAGCATCGCCATCGATTACGCGGCCAGCCCCTCGATCGTCAAGGACCGACTGGAGAAGTTCGGGCTCAAGCTGGCGGCCCAAAACGTGCCCTGCCTCATCATGGGCACGGATGACCCGCGACTGGCCGAACTGGCGCGGGGGCAGATCGCCGTGGCGAAGGCGGTGGGCTGCAAGACGTCTATTATCTTTGCGCCGCGCACGGACGGGAACAAGATCCATAGCTATGGGACTACGCTCGATCATTACCAGGAGGCGGCCCGGCGGCTGAACCTGGTCGGGCGGATTCTGGCCGATGGCGGCATTAAGCTGGTGATCCACAATCACATCGACCACATGTGCGAGTCGGTGGAGGAGATGGATATCCTGATGAATGAAACTAAGAATGAGTGGGTGGGGATCTGCTTCGACACCGCCCATGCCGTTTGCGGCGGAAACGACCCCGTGGCCTATGCCAAACGCTTCAAGAAGCGCATCCGGCATTTTCATCTCAAAGACACAAAAAACCTGCTCCACGGCCGGCCGTATTTTTTCAAAAATACGTTTCTGCCGTTGGGCGAAGGGGTGATTGATTTTCCCGCGATCATGGCCGTGCTGGGAGACTACGAAGGGTGGGGTACGGTCGAACTCGACTCCACGTTCAGCGGCGGCGATCCGGCGAAAGAAGCCCGGATCAGCAGGGCCTATCTCCGTTCCCGTTTCGACGTTTAGGGGTGAAAGAGGTCGGATCGTCCGGCATTTACTTCATCCGGCGTTTCACGCCGCCGACAGGCCAGCACTCGTTCACGAGGAGTCATAATAATTCCCTCGCGCAATTACCGTTCCATTACAATCACGGTGCTCATTTCATCGGGGGCTTTGGCCGGCAACCCGGTCAAAATGAGCCGATGGCCGCGCCATTCCAGCTTCACTTTTTTCCCGGTGGCCAGCATGTAGGCCGACCGGATCCCTTTGGGAATAGCCGGCAGCGCCAATTCCGTCCCCGGCCACCAATGCACAATCAGGTAATCTTTCCTCCCTTTCCTCGTGACCACGCCCGCTGTCCCGGAATCCCAATCCGCCCGCTGAGAGCCATAAATCGCTTCCCCGTTAACCTTCATCCATCGCCCCATTTCCCTGAGCCGCTGCACCGATTCAGCCGGAATCGTTCCGTCCGGTTTCGGGCCCACGTTCAGCAGGTAATTTCCTTCCGTGCTCGCGCATCCGGTCATTAAATGAAGCATTTCCTTGGGATACTTCCACAAATGATCGCCGGAGAAATATCCCCAATGCAGATTCATGGTCATGCAGGCTTCCCAAAGCCTGCCCGGCTTGGCGGGAGTACAATGCTGTTCCGGCGTATCAAAATCCTCCGGCAATCCGCTGCGGTTGTTGATGAGAATACCGGGTTGATACCGTCGCACCATCGCGTTCAACCGCTTGGATTCATACGCAGCGGCCGTCGTCATTCCGGCCGGAGTAAAGCCGCCGTCGTACCACAGCAGATCGATCCGCCCGTAATTTCGACATAACTCCTCGAGTTGCGCGTGAGTGCAGGCCGTCATGTTTTTCCATTGTTGTTTATTCAGCTTCGGCGAAAGAGTGCGCGGCTGACGAAACATCGGGTTCTGCCACGTTCCCAGGGAGTAATACAGGCCCACCTTGAGTCCTGCGCGCCGAACCGCTTTTACGTATTCGGCGATGAGGTCCCGGCCGGTCGCCGTTTTCACGGTGTTAAAATCCGTAGTCTTGGTGTCAAACATGCAGAAGCCATCATGATGTCTGGTGGTATGCACCATGTATTTCATGCCGGCTTCTTTGGCCAAGGCGACCAAATCCCCGGCATCAAACTGCCTGGGATTAAATTTCCAGGCCAGGCGGTTATACACGTCCGTCGGGATGTTTTCCTGGTACATCACCCATTCACCCCGGCCCAGCAGCGAATAGATTCCCCAATGAATGAACATTCCCAACCGCGCTTCTGAAAACCATTTATTCTGATTCATCGTTGCTTTTCCTCCTTATGACGGTTGAGTTAGACTTCTGCGAAATGGTCTAAAATCGCGCCCACTCGGTGAGTGGGCCTACA
>CAYQNY010000305.1:0-2662 GCA_964418925.1 uncultured Verrucomicrobiota bacterium | reverse complement strand
CCACGCTGGAAGCATGGTTTACCATGCCGGAGTCGTGGTTAAGGGGGTCTGGCGCAAGGCTAATTCATATTTTCCGTAAAAGGCTTGATGTTTAATGGGTTAAGGCATTTTTGCCTCGATGCATTGGTGCTTTGGAGTGCGATAGTCAGACTATCGCTTTGTTTTCGGCGAAGCTGGCCTGCCACGCCGAAGCGGCTGTGCGAAGGCGGGTGCTTCGCCGGGGTAAAGCGGCGTTGTACCGCCGCACTCCAAGGCGACGCCATTAGAGGGCGTCGCGGAAAAATGCGGAAAACCGGAGCTTCATGAATTAGCCCTAGGTCTGGCGCCATAATGAGAATTACTAAGAAAAAAGTGTCTTGGGTTGCAAATTCCGCGCGGGTGTGTTAACGTAATGAAAAGTTGAAGTTATAAATCTTTGCAATTGAGATCAGGTGTGCTATGGAACCGCAAAATCCAAAACCGCCGCCGCGCAGTGACGATAAAGCCAAACCGAAAATTGCCGTGCGGACGATTGTCCTCTGGCTGTTGCTGTTGATGGGCTTCCTGGTGATGTTCAACCTGTTTCAGGGCGGCCGGGAATCGGTGGAGACGATTGATTATAATCCGCATTTTGTCCAATGGGTGGAGCAGGGAAAAATTCGCCGATGTGAAGTTGTCACGGAGGTGTCGGGCGCCCAGTACATCCGTGGCGAGATGACCGAGCTGGATACCAAGACCGGGAAGCCGCGCAAGTTCAAGGTGGATATTGTGGTGACCGACGGTCTGCCGGGATGGCTCAAGGAAAACGGCGTGCCGTTTTCTTTCAACCGCCAGAAAGTGGATGTCTGGCAGCTGGTGCAGAGCGCCGTGCCGATCGTGATATTCGTGGGCCTGCTGTATTTTCTGTTTGTGCGGCAAATCCGCGCCGTCGGCCACGGCGCCATGAGCTTTGGAAAAAGCCGCGCCAAGCTGTTGGCCCAGGATCTTAACAAGATTACTTTCGCAGACGTGGCCGGCATTGACGAGGCCAAGGAGGAGGTCCAGGAGATTGTCGAATTTCTCAAGGACCCTAAAAAGTTTCAAACCCTGGGCGGCCGCATTCCCAAGGGAGTTTTGCTGATGGGCCCTCCCGGCACCGGCAAAACCCTGCTGGCCAAGGCGATTGCCGGTGAGGCTGATGTCCCGTTTTTCAGCATCAGCGGATCGGATTTTGTGGAGTTGTTTGTCGGTGTCGGAGCCTCGCGTGTCCGTGATATGTTCGAGCAGGGCAAGAAATCCGCTCCTTGCATCATTTTTATTGACGAAATAGATGCGGTTGGCCGCAGCCGGTTCAGCGGGATCGGCGGCGGACACGATGAGCGGGAGCAAACGCTGAACGCTCTGCTGGTGGAGATGGACGGTTTCGAAACCCAGGAGGGTGTGATTATCATTGCCGCCACCAACCGGCAGGATGTTCTGGATCCGGCCCTGTTGCGCCCCGGCCGGTTTGACCGCCAAATTGTTATTGATCTGCCGGTCATGGACGGACGTGAGGCAATCCTCAAGATTCATGCCCGTAAAATCAAGCTCTTGCCCACTGCCGATTTGAAGCGCCTGGCGCGGGGAACATCGGGATTTTCCGGCGCCGACCTGGCCAATCTGCTTAACGAGGCCGCCCTGCTGGCGGCGCGGCATGGCAAGGCGGGCGTGGATATTCAGGACCTGGAAGAGGCGCGCGACAAGGTTCGCTGGGGCCGTGAGCGGCGCAGTCGAGTTCTGGATGATGATGAAAAACGGTTGACCGCGTACCACGAGTCCGGGCACGCGCTGGTCCTCCAGCTCGTGGAAAAAAGCGAACCCCTGCACAAGATCACCATCATTCCCCGCGGCACGGCCTATCTGGGCGCCACCATGCAGTTGCCCGAAAAGGAACGCTTCACGGAAGGCCTGTTGAAGCTGAAGGGAATGCTGGCGGGCCTGATGGGCGGCCGGGTGTCTGAAGAGATGGTCCTGGGAGATATTTCCACCGGCGCCGGTAACGACCTCAAGCAGGCAACGCATCTGGCGCGGATGATGGTGTGCAACTGGGGCATGAGCAGGGATATGGGTCCCCAGACGTTCGGCGCTCAGGAAGAACTATTGTTTCTTGGCCGCGAAGTGTCCCGCAATCATGATTTCAGCGAAGAAACCTCCTGCCGTATTGATCTGGAGGTCAGTAAGCTGTTACGGGAGGCCTATGAACGCGCCCGTGACATTCTTCAGAAGCACCGCACCCATCTGGACTTGATTGCCAAACTTTTAATCGAGCGGGAAACATTGGAAGGTCGGGATATAGAGGATATCGTGAAGTTCGGGCATGTCCTGACGGACGAGGAGCGGACCGGAACGGGTTCGGAAAATAATCGGAAACCGACGCCAGCGCCGGTTACGCCCAAGGAATCCCCGGTACCCGTTGTGCCGACGACCATACCCGGCCAGCCGCAAACGGCCTGATCCAGCTTTTTGCTTTTTGTGTAAGGCCTCAGTTACGGGGGGAGGAAATGGTAACCGATCCTGTAGCGCGCCACGGTGTGGCGCGAAATTCCTCGGATTTTCAGAATTGCCGCACCACGCCTCTGGCGTGGCAAGTCCCGTTTACCCCGCTTCGAACGGGGTGCGGCGCTACAACAAAACCAAATACCCACATAACTGAGGGGTTACCCTT
>CAYQNY010000304.1:0-2677 GCA_964418925.1 uncultured Verrucomicrobiota bacterium | reverse complement strand
GACGTGAGCCCTTCGACAGGCTCAGGGCTCGTGCTCAGGGTTAACCTTGAGCAAGCCTGCGATTTTTGCAGGCGCGTCGAAATTTCAAAGCCATTGGCTTTGAAATGCTTATGAATGAAAATGTGGTTTTCATGAATAATGCAGGTTAAGGTGTTGCTGCTATGAAAAAAGTTTTTGTGGGTTTCGGGTTCGGCGCTATCCAGGGCGGTCTGTTTTTATATGAAGCCTTTCGTTCCGGTCGGTTTAGCCGGTTCGTGGTCGCGGAAGTCATGCCGGAGGTCGTCGCGGCCGTTCGGAGCGGTCATAACCGTTACTGGGTCAACGTGGCTACCGAGGCCGGCATCGAACGGCATGCAGTGCCTGGCATTGAAATTTATAATCCGGCGGTCGCTGACGACTGCGCGGCCCTGGTGGCGGCCGTGTCCCAGGCGGATGAAATTGCCACCGCCCTGCCCAGCGTCAAGTTTTTCGGCGCGGGTGAACCCGGATCGGTCGTGGATATTGTATGCGCCGGATTGCGGCAGCGCGTTGATCGGAAAGACCAGCAACGCACCATCATTTATACCGCTGAAAACCATAATCACGCGGCGGAAATTCTCGCCGAGAAACTGCTTAAACAGTGGCGTCTGCCGATGGCCGAATTCAAGGCCCGCGCGCAATGCCTGAATACCGTGATCGGCAAGATGAGCGGCGTTGTCACCGACAAAGCGCAAATCACCCGGCAAGGACTGACGCCGATGACCGGCGATGCCGGCCGCTGTTTTCTGGTTGAAACCTTCAACCGGATTTTGATCACGCGGATTCAATGGCCGGATTTTCAGCGGGGTATCGAGGTCTTCGAGGAAAAGGATGACCTGTTGCCGTTTGAAGAAGCTAAGTTATACGGACATAATGCCACCCATGCCCTGATGGGATATCTCGGCCGCTTAAAAGGTTATGCCTTTATGGCCGACATCCGGAATGACCGTGAATTGACGGCCCTGGCACGGGATGCCTTTCTGGAGGAATCCGGCCGGGCGCTGTGCGCGCGTCACCGGGACCTTGATCCCTTGTTTACCAAAACCGGTTATCAGGCCTACGCGGATGATCTTCTGAAAAGAATGCTGAATCCCTACCTGTGTGATGCCGTGGATCGCGTGGTCCGCGATCCTCAGCGCAAACTGGGGTGGGAGGATCGCCTGGTGGGTACCATGCGGGTTGTCCTGAGTCAGCACATTACGCCGCATCGTTATGCCCAGGGCGCCCGCGCGGCCCTGCGCATGCTGCAGGAACAGGCCGGGGAACAGCCGGAACGGATACTGGACCAACTATGGGCGGAAGCGAACCCCGACAAGATTGAAATGCAGGCCATCAAGTCATTAATATTACCTGATCAGGTGGATAGGCTGTAGGCTGTTAGCCTGTAGGAGGAAATCATGCGCGACCATACAAAACTCAGAGCATTTGAACTGGCCGACGAAGTGGCGGTTTTGATCTATCGGGCAACCAGAGGGTTTCCCAAGGAGGAGATCTATGGACTGACTTCCCAGATGCGAAGAGCGGCGGTTTCGGTGCCGTCAAACATCGTTGAGGGATGCGCACGTGAAAGTCAGGCCGAATATCTTCGCTTTCTTGAAATCGCCTTCGGTTCCGTAAGGGAACTACATTACCAGTTCGGCTTGGCCAGGCGCTTGGGTTATACGGATGAGCCGGACGTTCCCGAATGCGACTCGAAAATGGTGGAGACTGAGAAGGTTCTGAGCGCATTAATTCGTTCAATGCGCAACAACTAACAGCCTTCAGCCTACAGCCTAAACAACCTTACATAAAAGGAGGTATAAACCATCATGGAATATAGCATTCATCGAGCCGTAGAACAACCCTCGTTGACAGGCCAGTGGCTGGAGCCGGCCTGGCGCAATGTGCCCGTGGCCACGCTGCGCCACTTCGTCAAACGCAGCAGCAGTCATCATCCGCAGGTGGAAGCCAAGCTGACCTACACGCCTGAAAGCCTGTATGTCTTCTTCAGAGTCCATGACCGGTATGTCCGTTGCGTGCAGACGGAATATCAGTCCGGCGTGTGTCGTGACAGTTGCGTGGAATTATTTATTCAGCCCCAGCCTGACAAGGGATATTTTAATTTCGAGATCAATTGTGGCGGAACGATGCTGCTTTATTATATCGAAGATCCGAGGAAAGGACCAAACGGCTTCCAAAAATCCACCATGGTTCCCTGGGATTTGGCCAAAAGCGTGCAAATCTTCCATTCCATGCCTGCTGTTGTTGATCCCGAGATTACGGAACCTGTGGAATGGACCCTCGAGTACCGGATTCCCCTGGCATTATTCGCCACGTATGTGGGCGCTAGGGGTGAATTGAGCGGTAAACAATGGCGGGGTAATCTGTATAAATGCGCCGATCAAACCTCGCATCCGCACTGGGCCTCGTGGGCGCCGCTCGGAGAAAATCTGAATTTTCATGTGCCGGAATGTTTTGCGCCCATGCGCTTTCAATAATAGACTTCGGTAAAACACTTTTGCAGAAGTCAAATTTTAATAAATCTATGGAGATCATCATGAAGATCCAATCAGGAACACAGTATGGGCGGCAGGGATGGACCCTGAATAATGACGTGGTGTCTTTATTTCTCATGGCCGGTGGCGGGCATATTGCCGGGCTGAAGTTAAACGGAACAACG
>CAYQNY010000303.1:0-2705 GCA_964418925.1 uncultured Verrucomicrobiota bacterium | reverse complement strand
CAGTAAAACACCGCCAATGATCAGGGTAAACCACGGATTCACATCGGTATATTTGGCGCCTCGAAAACCAAGCCGTTGCTCAATATCCGCCCTCTGCCAACTCAGAATAGACTTCATATCATTCTGTTCTTTTTCCACGGTTGTCCCTCCTTGTTGAAAGTTAACCAATCTTGGTTCCGCTTGCTCTTCGTTTAAGCTCAATAGCCAATCCCTTATCGGTCAAGAGCAGACCCTACGGCGAGGTTTTCCGGCTTGGCTCGAACCGATAGATTCCTCTATTCTCCTCTGCAATCCGCCGCATTATCGCCTCACCACTCTTATCAACGAAACTAATGGTGTGAATGGCGATCTGCTTGTTGCCGCGAGCAATGCGCACCTTGTCGCAAACATCCTCATCAAAGAGACCGTCCGACATAAAGAAAATGACATCGGAATTCATGTCGATGGCGGCCAGGAGAGCCTCGGCGGGCTCTGTGCCGCCGTCACCCGAAATTGACTGCGCCCATGTTTCACAGTCGTCAATGTTTTTTTTGATTGCGTATCTCAGCGCTTGCGGTCCCGGCCACGGATATGTTGTATCGTTGTAAAAAAACACAAAGAATTTCTGCTGCCTTGAGATCAGCATGCGAATCGAAGCCATGAGCTCCGACTTTGTCTCATCCAGTTTTCTTCCCTGCATACTACCGGAACAATCCACAACATAGATAAAGGTTCGGCCTTCGGCCTTGATGCCCATGAACTTTGTTTCGCCAACACCCGTGCCTTCGCTCGAACCGTGCCCACTGCCCCGGCCGCCGCCAAGCTTGTCCCCTTGCTCGCCGCCCGACCCGGCATCCCGTCCGCCGGGAGCTGCTGTCTGCGCTGGCGGTATGCCCGAATTTAAAATAACGTTCGCCATGACCAGCCGATCGGTGAGAACCATATCCACCTGATCCCCAAACTGGTCAACCCTGTTGGTTTCAACATGCTCGCCGACCACTTCCGGACTGGCATCTGGACTGATGGTTCCTGTTGCCTGATCAACTCCAGAACCAATGTGGGAACCTGTGCCGCTTCCGACCCCGTCACCCCCCTCACCACCGCCTCCCATGTTGCGCAACAGAAGAATACAAACAACCGCAAGAATGAGGAGAACGAGCGCACTGACGGCAGAGATCACACAGACCTTCCGGTGCTGTTCAGATTGCAGGTCTCGCTGGGTTCGATTTGGATTCTCGATCATCTCTATCCTTGATGGCAAGGCAACCGACCGAATTCATTTCACCCGCATATTCATCCGTGGCTAAACAGAAACCATGCCGGGGCAAGAAGTCTCACCGGTCAATGGTTCACCCTGATTACCAATGTCTTGGCGATTAAATCATGCAGAGCCTGTTTTTTTTGTGTGAAAGCCGCCATGACAAACCCGATTAGCAGAAACGATGAGAGGAGTTTGCCCCAAAACCTGGCGTTGGCTCGACCATACAAAATTGGCTGTCCAGATTCATCCACCACGGTAATATCAACCGCCATTTTTCCAAATGTTGTTATGCTGGAAGAACTTTCCAGGCACGTGAAGTAAATCCAAATGATAAGCATCGAAATAACGCTCAAAAAACCTTTTAAGAGAACGTCGATTTCGCTTTTTTCCAGTCCACAGAAATGCAGAAACAGATAAAACAGCAACAACCATACTGCACATAAACATCCTAAAACGGCGCTATCAATAACCAAAGCTAGTGTGCGGCGCCAAAACCCGGCGGGCATCATTGGATCACAACCATACCCGGGCGTTCCATCGGCAGTCTGGTTCATAAAATTAATGGTGCCACCCGCTATGCCTGCGACCTGATGCAGTGGTTGCCACATCTGGTCGCCTTCTCTTAGTATTTGAGAATCGGGATTGAGTAACCCTTTGGCTGCCATAGATTGCAGAACGCTAAAGACCACGGGGCCGCAAATCTGCCCTCCATCCAAATAGTACCATGATCCCGATATTGCCGGAAAAGACGGTGGAGCTGGTTCCCTGCTGTCCTTGGCGAGCCGGAGACTATGGCGCGTTGGTTCCGGACTCGGGTTCAGATCTTCTTTTTCCATCTCAGCCGCATCATTCACCGGCATGCTTTGTGCTATTTCAACAGATGGAGGAGGCGTGGCTTTGAGAAAAGCGGTATCTTCCTTTCCGGCTATGGACTGGGTTGGCGCTTCAACCAACACACTCATGATCGGCACCCAGGACTGCCGATCGGCAGAAATTTGATGGTGTTTTGTTACCTTCCCCGTTTCGAGCATATCTTTAAGAACTGAGATGTCATAGGGACCAGAAACTTCTCCACGCCATCTGACAAAGTATGTTGTCTCTTTCATCCCGTCGCGCCTGTTTCTTTTCTTGAGTTTTAACTTCCAGCCACAGTCCGAGTCTTTCCCGGGCAACATCTCGTTCGTTGTTAAAATAGAAACGGTTTCCAATCCGATCCGATACAATCGGAGTGGGCAACAAAAAGAAGGGACACCATCATGTAGCTGCATCTTATCAGAGCGCTACTAGCAGGGCAAGGCAGGACTTGACGACAACAGGAATTGACCGATTGCCGGGAGGCGATGAGCGAAGCGGGCACGGTGTTATGGTTCAAACGCTGTTGGATTTACCCTTGTCCCATCTCGATCACCATTGTATGCTCGTGGCAATTAGATTGCAGAATCAATGAACTGAAAATAGCGAACAA
>CAYQNY010000302.1:0-2705 GCA_964418925.1 uncultured Verrucomicrobiota bacterium | reverse complement strand
ACTGCAGGATCTGCCCGGCCGTCCCCATCATAATCGCCCGGGACGGGCAGATACCCGGCACCGCCCAGGAAAGCCAACAATTCCAGCCGACCATAATTATTCCCGGATAACAGCAAGACCCAGTCGCCCGCTGATGTATAATACACCGCCGGGTCCGCCAGGCCATCCCCATCATAGTCGGCGGATACGGGCAGGGTCCCGGGGACGCCCAGGAATTCTGTAAGATCCAGGCGGAAATAATCCATGGCGGAAAGCAGAACAATCCAGTCGCCCGTGGCCGGACTGTAGACCGCCGGATCGGCCTTACGATCGCCGTCATAATCCGCCGAGATGGGGGCATAGCCGGGGCCGCCAAGCAACGCGTTCCGATCCAGTCGGGCATAGTTGTTTTGTGACAGCAGAACGCTCCAATTTCCCGTGGTTTCCTCATACACTGTCGGATCGGCTTTGCCGTCGCCATCATAATCGGCACTGGCAGGACTAAAATTGGTACTACCAAAACAGTTGACCAATGTCACTTGATAATAATCACTGGCTGAAACCTTTATGCGCCACGTTCCACTGGTTTCCTCATAGACAGACGGATCAGCCAGCCGGTCGCCGTCAAAATCACAATCTGTGATCGTGTTGCAGGGATTGAGACACCAGCCGCTGTCCGACGTGCTCGCCTGACTGCCGGCAACACCATTGCTAGCCGTCACCCAGTAGCTATACACCACCCCCGGCACGACCGCGGCATCATCGTACATAGTTGCCGCGATCTCACCGAGGCTGACAGCCGTTGCCGCGCCAGCCGATGCTTGATAACGGTAAATCTGATAATTGGCGGCATTGGTCGCGACGGACCAAATCAGCTGGATCTTGCCGCGACAGGTTCCATCCGTGGCTGAGAGCTCCCCGGGCGCAGATAACGATCGATAGCCGGTGTCAGCACCGCTGAACACGCTGGTCTCAGCAGGATAAACCGCCTTGATCCAGTAATAATAGAGTGTTCCCGGACTGGCGGTCAGGTCCTCATACCACGACCCGGTAATCGTCCCCAGCTGACTGGCGGAAACCGAATGATCGGAGCTGTGACGATAAATGATAAATTGCGTGGCATCGCTGTCCACCGTCCAGGTGATCCGTATCTTATCCGTATACTTGCCATCACTGGCCGCTACATTCCCGGGGGGCGACAGACTATAGACACGCTGAAATTGACTTGCCGCCGTGTTGCCGTGCCCAACCGCATCGGTGGCCACACCGGCGGGAATATCAACCTGGACCACCCCGATACTGCCTGGTACTAGATCAAACGTGTATTCTGATGCATTCACCGCGGCGAAGTTGATAACAGTCGCGTTCTGAATACTGAGATGCGAGCTGGTAAAACCGGTGACAGCTTCGCTGAATGTGACCATTACGGGAATTGGCAAATAACCGGTTATCATGGTTGATGTGCTGGATATACTGATGGATGGCGCCGTGTTATCTAACGTAAAAGTGACGCTGGAAACAGTGCCCGCAGAGTTTCCCGCGATATCCCGCGCCGTGCCGGCTGACAATGTGATGCCCAGGGTCCCGTCACCCGTTATGGACGTTATCGTCACCGTCCGGGTGTTGGTGCCGCTTCCGGTGATAGCCACGGTGCCGGTGGCTGTCCCGGTCCGATTCAAGTTGATATCAGCGACCGTCAAACTGACAAGGTCTGCCCCGACATAGGTGATCGTATAAGACACCGGATTTGTTGTGGTAAGGGCTGAGGATGGACTGGAAACACTGACATTCGGCGCTGTCTGATCAATGACGTAATTTATCCGTGCCCCGGCTTGATTGCCGTTCCCGGCCGCATCCCAGGCATTACTCGGCCCCACCTGAATCCCGACCTCCCCATCACCGGTCACATTCGATACGTCCACCGTATAGGCAGCGCCACTGACCGTAAGATCGGACAACTGGCCGGATGCGGTTCCGGTATTGGTCAACGTAATGCCATTTAGACCGAACCCGCCTACGCTTTCGTTAAAACTGATGGAAAATCGCACCACCTCTGCATTGGTCGGTGATGTACCGACGCGGGCAATGGCACAGGTCGGGCGTACCGTATCGATCTGGTTACTGACCGCCGCCAGCGCGGAATTGGTATTACCCAGCACGTCGGTACACACCCCGCCCCCAACCTGTATCCCCAGCCAGCCATTGCCAATCACGTTATTGATCGTCACCGTGTAATTGGATCCGGCCCCGGAGAGAGCGGGCGGCGCGCCGGTGGCCGTGCCGCTGGTAAGCAAGGTCACATCGTTGCTTTCGAAACCGCTCACCGCTTCGTTGAACACAATCGAAAACCCGATGATGCTGGCATTGGTCGGTGACCCACTGGCCAATGCAATTATTCCCGTGGGGCCGATCGAATCATAGACGCGGCTGAACTGCTCGGCAGCGGCATTGTCGTTGCTCGAGGCGCCTTGAGCCACATCTGCCGGGATGTCTGCGGTTATCAAGCCCTGGCTGGTCGGAGTCAGATTAAAGGTATAATTCGACACGCTCACTGTTGTAAAGTCATCAACAGTGCCGTTCCCGGCCGTAATATCGGTATTCGTGAACCCGGTTACATCCTCGCTGAAGACCACTGTCACCGGGATCGGCGAGTCCCGTGTCGGGTCAGGCGCAGCGCTGGTCATTGTGACCACGACGGAATTGGTGAAGCTTTCATCTTTAATATA
>CAYQNY010000301.1:0-2752 GCA_964418925.1 uncultured Verrucomicrobiota bacterium | reverse complement strand
TCAGGTAAGTCTCCACCGACGCCACGACGACGCGGGCTTCGATCGCGAGAATCTCAATACCGACCAGCGAGACTCGCACCCAGGCATCAACCACGACACCCTTGTCCAGGATGCGGTCAATCACCTCCACCAGACTTGAAGAACCAATTGCTTTTTCTACGGCCATGTTATTTCACCCCCTTTTCGTTTTGATTCCCGTTCTCCGCCGGAATCTGCGGCTTTAAGATTTTTATTAACCATAGAGATCACGGAGGCACGGAGTGATGCAAATCTCAAAACACTTGATGAAAGCTTCCTGATTCATCTCACTGTGATTTCCGTGGTTAATAGCGATTTCTTTTTTATCTGATAGGATTTTAGTGCAGCAGGAAAATCATGCAATCGGTGGAACCCTGATTCGGGTGTGGGTGGATCTACCACAGGGATTACAAACCCCGCCACTGGGCGGGGCAAGTTGCGGACCACGCCTTTGGCGTGGTCCCGCGTTGCGCGGGATTGCGGAATAAGGAATTTACCACGGAGGTCCTGGAGCAACATAGCCGCCACGTCGGTGCCTTTGGCACCAAGTGGCCACCACGCCTTGGGCGTGGTGAACTTGCTTGCCACGATCTTAGCGTGGCTTGCCACGCGGTTCGCGTGGCCTGGCGACGTGGCAACCAAATGATGTAAAGCGTCTTTGGCTCCAAAATTTTCTCAAGAAAATAAAAAGTAGACCGATAGTAGTACGGAAACACGGAGAAGCAAAGCTTCCATGCGCCAGGCGCATCAAGCCGCACTTGACGACCCTGCAAGATTTCTCAGTGATTACAAATCTTTGATCAGAGACTGGAAGTTGACGGCCGCCAGCGCAATGATGTCGGGGGCCAGCGCATAGGTGTCAGTCCCGGCGTGCAGGATATAGCCCTGCCGGGCATTCAAATCGGCATACGCCTCACGGAATCCACGGGAGATGGAAGGCGACGCGCTCAGTTTAACTTCCACAGCCAAGGGGCGCGCATTGTCATGCGGTTGGAGAACCATATCCATTTCCGCGCCTCCGGCGGAGCGGTAAAAATAGTGACGCCAGCCCTGCGGCAATACCGATAGAATCTGTTCTATCCAAAAGCCTTCCCAGGACAAGCCCGCCACGGGATGAGACAGCAACGCCTCCGACGATGGCAGGCGCAGTAGCGCATGAAGCAGTCCGGTATCGCGAAAATATATCTTGGGTGATTTGACCAGTCGTTTCTTCGTATTGGGAAACCATGGCTGGAGATGGCGCACCATAAAGGTGTCTTGCAGGATATCCAGATAGCGCCGAACCGTGGGTCCGGATACACCGAGACTCCCCGCGATCTTGGCGCCGTTCCATAACTGGCCGTGGACATGGGCGAGCATTTCCCAAAAACGGCGAAGTTGAGCGGCGGGAATACGGAGGCCGAGTTGCGGGATATCGCGCTCAAGGTATGTGGCGATAAAGGCATCCAACCAGTTGAATGCGGCCTCGGCAGTGGGTTGCAGATAACTCCGGGGAAAGCCCCCGCGTAACCAGAGACGATCCAGATCGGGGGAAGACTTGACAACCTCCCGGGCGTTGAACGGACCGAGTTCAAGATAGACAATCCGGCCGGCCAGACTTTCTGAACTGTCCCGGCGAAGTTCCGGCGCCGCCGAACCAAGGACAAGAAAGCGCCCATTCCGGCGGTCCTGATCAACCAGACTGCGCAGTATGGGAAAAAGATCCGGTCGGCGCTGAACTTCATCAAGCACGACCAGTGTGTTGACATGACGGGCAAGGTAAAGCTCGGCATCCGCCAGTTTGGCGATATCGGAAGGCCGTTCAAGGTCGAGATAGACAGCCTGTGGAGACCTTGCGTGGCCAATTATTTTAGCCAGCGTAGTTTTTCCTGCCTGTCGCGGGCCGACAAGACCGACTACGGGGAAGGCTTTAAGAGCCGTTTGCAATTGGCCAACTATTCCACGAGTAATCATCCATGTAAATATAACGCCTGTCTTTATATTTGCAAGGATAAATAATTACGGATTGCGGAGGGAAGAAATGCGGAGTGCGGAATGCGGAATGCGGAATGGGGGGTCCCGTCCTGAAATAGGTTGTCACTTGGTCGAGGAAGGACTAACCGTGAACTGGACAGGGCTGCGTCATTCTCGCGGCTTGCCGGGGCTCGTGCTCCCGCCTTCGCGAAGCCCAGCTTCGGTGGGCGAAGGAAGGTCGTAGCGACTCTTCTACACCCTGCGTAGCGGCTTCGCAGAGCAGGAAGGCTTACTTCGCAGAGTAGCAACGGTTCCCTCCATAAGGCGGGCAGGCTGCCCTACCTGTCTAAAATTCAGCGGAAATAGGTGGGGCGAAGCGTCTCGCTGAGCCGCAAGACGCGTCGCAAACCCGAGAATGACACAGCCGTGGTGAACTAGACAACCGGGTGTTTTTTGTCTTGATCATTTTGCGTTTTCCGATAGCATATCATCTAAGTAGTCAAACATGTCCGGCAAGGCCAGCCATGTTTGACTGGTCTGAAAACTTATTTAATTGCCGGACACACTGAAACCATGAAAATTAGACCCACCCCGGCTACGCCACCCCTCCTATGGAGGGGAACTCAACCTGATCCCCTCCCGGGAGGGGCGGGGGTGGGTTATTTTCAGACCAGATTGTTCATCGCCTGAAAGGTGTTTGTCTGGCCTTGCATAATAAACGCCATGCCAATGAGCAGAAGTTCCAAGCATGGGAACCGACCCCCGCAGGAGGGCGTCGCTA
>CAYQNY010000300.1:0-2769 GCA_964418925.1 uncultured Verrucomicrobiota bacterium | reverse complement strand
TTACACAATTCTTCTTGCACGATCAATGCGTCCGAGGAATTGATAACAAGATGAATTTTACACTCCTCTTGTGCTTGAAGGTAAAAGTCAATTACATACGCGGCAAGCACACGACTATTGACCGGAATCAACGCAGGACTGTCAAAAACATATTTTAGAAAGTAAATTTTGTTTTTTATACTGCCAGCTGCAAGAATAACAACATCAATCATATCATGGTCCCTCCGAAAAAAGCATGGAATTTATCATTGATTAAGCGGTCGAAATGAATCCTAACCACCACTTTGCAATAAAAGGCTTATGATTAGTAAGACATCGCAATGGTTACAGGTTATGCACGCAAATTTATTCTCCGTGGCATATTTACCCTGAACGCCTCCCATTTCTTGCAATTCCTGCCATCAGTATTTTTTCAATCAAACATCATGCCTTAAACCCGTAAAGATTGTCATACCGAATTCCATACCTTGTCGCCAGCCGCTAAACTTCGATATGCCAAGAACGTCAAGGGAATTAAGGAAAAAAAACAATATCCTAACGCTGTTCCCCATATAACTCCCTCAAGACCTTGCACATGTGCAAGAAATATTTTGAGGAAAATAACAATTACCGAGGCCGTTCCATGAAATATTATTTGCTTTTTCAATAGATGGCCATGATTGTTAAATGAAGATAAAATACCACCATAGCTTGCGACAAAAACCCAAATAAAAAATCCCCATAGAAGCAATGAAGAAGGCACCATATCTGCGCCAGCCCACAAAGCAATTATCCATTTCCCGAAAAACAAAAGAGGTATTCCAAAGATAAAACTGATGAGAAGACCCGCAATGAGTGCGCGTGTAAGCGTTCGCCGTGCCCAGCCATAATCCGAACGAGCCAATGCCTCCCCAAATGCGGGCCACATAGGAACACTAAAAACCTGTACAATCAAAATGATCGAAAATAATTTTTGGGTTACTGCATATCCCGCAACGGCCGACGCCCCTAACACTTGGGCAATGATTATATTGTCGCTTGAATTTCCCAACAATGCGAATACTTGCAGTATTAAAAAAAAGAATCCCGTACCCGCAACCTTACGGCTCGCTATCCAATTAAATGCATTCCAACTGGGGTGCAACCATCGCCGTAACCGGAAAAAAAAATCATGCCAATTAAATAACACCGCCAGCACAGGACCACCGGACATAGCCAATACGAGCCAAGGTAAGCCAGCCTTAAAATATATGGCTACTAAAACACCTATCAACCCGAGGATAGAACCGACGCCAGTCCAAATGTTTGTTCTGAATCCCTCTTGATAACCCATTTGGGCTCGTTGAACAACCCCCAGCGGAATGTTGACAATGAAGCTGCACATGAACACTGCTGTTGCAGGACCGGCTTCTTGTATGGCCAATGGTGATGTAAGATTATAGACGCGCTCCCACGGGATTAACCAATAGATACCAGACAACACCAATAAAAGACACAAAGCAATTCCTAAGAGTAAAAAAAACGCGCTGGATACGTACATCCTTGCCGCCTTAACATCGTTCTTGCCGCTTGCCTCCGAAATTGCGTTTACCAGCCCATTCCCCATGCCAAGGTCAGCAAAGCCGAGCATTGCAATGACGGAACTAATTGTCATCCAAAGCCCGTAGCGCTCTGCCCCCAGATAGTGCAAAGTCAGAGGCACGGAAATCAAAGCCGTCAGCACACCCACCCCTCTGGCCGCAATGGCTGCGAAAGTAGTGAGCGCAATGCGCCGATAACGCTCCTTTGAACGATTTTCCGGTGCGGCCTCATCAAACGGATTGAGTCGCACTACAGATGCAATTTGCCTGATTCTTGTCCACAACTCGCTGACAAGAGTGTTAATATATGACATTTTTATACCACTTAATCGTCCGGCGCAAACCGTCTTCAAAGATCGTTTTTGCCTCAAAGCCAAACAATTCTTTGGCCCGGCTGATATCCAGCTTGCGCCGCGGCTGGCCGTTGGGTTTAGTAGTATCCCAGGTGATTTTTCCTTCAAACCCGCACAAGCGCGCGATGGTTTCCGTGAGGTCTTTGATACTGATTTCAAAAGCACTACCCAGATTCACCGGTTGGCTGTCATTGTAGCGCTCCGCCGCCAGCAAAATTCCTTCAGCGGCGTCTTCCACATAAAGGAATTCACGGGTCGGCGAGCCGTCCCCCCAGGCCACGATTTCCTTGTCACCACGCTGTTGGGCTTCAATACATTTTCGGATAAGCGCCGGAATTACATGGGACGATTCCGTATTGAAATTATCGCGCGGACCGTAGAGATTGACCGGTAAAAGAAATATTGAGTTGTAGCCATACTGCTGACGGTAAGCCTGTGACTGTACCAAAAGCATTTTTTTTGCCAGACCATAAGGCGCATTCGTCTCTTCGGGATAGCCGTTCCATAGGTCGTCTTCCTTGAACGGCACCGGGGTGAATTTGGGGTAAGCGCAGACCGTGCCCAGGGCCACAAATTTACCAACGCCTGATTTCCACGATTCGTGGATGAGTTGCGCACCCATCATCAGGTTATCGTAGAAAAATTCACCGGGGTGTTCGCGATTGGCGCCGATCCCGCCGACTTTGGCGGCAAGATGAATCACCATGTCGAAAGAAGAATTTGAGATTGCCGATTTGCGATTGTCAATTTTGGATTTCTCCATCCCAGAGGCGGCGCACAGCATGCGGTGAATGTCTTCAAGGCGGGTCAGATCATATTCCTTACTCCGGGGAACAAAGACACCTGCTCCACGGGCA
>CAYQNY010000299.1:0-2792 GCA_964418925.1 uncultured Verrucomicrobiota bacterium | reverse complement strand
TATCCGCTTCTGTTCAAACCCAAGCGGAAAATACTTCGGGTGGCTTAATGGTTACTCAGAATACTCTGAGAATACGCCTCCCATTGCTGAACGTAACGGTGTTTCGGCGCATCGGTGTGTCGGTGTTTATTTTTTCCGGCTCCGATACGTCCATACTCCGGTACTCCGACACTCCACTATGTCCTTGCCGGTTCCCTCATTCTGACTCCTGAATTCTGAATTCTGACTCCTGAGTAGTTACAAAATATCACATCATAGAGAATAACAGCAGGAGTCGTGCCAACCGGCGCAAAAAATACGAACCAACAATTTTTTCAATAAAAAACAAGAATGACTGGCGGCGAGGAAGGGCTAAAGCGGACAAATTGTCCGGGCGGCCGGACAATTTGTCACGATGGAAAAAACCACTGCCGAAGAAAAAGTTGACAGGCAATATCGATCGTGATAGCGTAATACCAAAACCGATCGATGGAGGTAATGATATGCAATCAGTTACTGTGTCACCCAAGTTTCAAATTGTGATTCCCCGACCTGTCCGCGATAATCTGCATCTTCAACCCGGACAGAAAGTTCAGGTAGTGGAGTATGAGGGAAGAATCGAGATCATTCCGGAGCGGGATATCACGGAATTACGCGGCTTCCTTGCGGGAATCAACACGGCGTTCAGACGGGAGAAAGACAGGATATGAACATCGTTGATTCCTCTGGTTGGCTTGAGTACTTCGCCAACGGATCGAATGCTCAGCGCTTCCTTCTTCCGTTGAGGCAGACCGAGTCGCTCATCGTGCCGGCGGTCTCAATTTATGAGGTTTTTAAGGTTGTTCTGCGAGAACGTGGGGAGAACTATGCCCTGCAAGCGGTCACCGCCATGCAGAAGGCGACAGTGGTAGATTTAACCCCGACACTTGCGATGACGGCGGCCCAACTCAGTTTGAAACATTCGCTTCCCATGGCGGACAGCATTATCCTTGCCACGGCCCGACTTTATGACGCCGTCATTTGGACCCAGGATGCCGACTTTAAGAACATCCCTGGTGTGAAATGCTTTCCCAAAAGATAAAGGCCGGAGCATCGAATCCTACGCCGGTTTCGCTTCACTTCATTGCCGTGGGAAGGTTCTGGAGGATCATGGAGTCATCGACGATCGGATTGTCAGGGGATAGAGCAGCTTGGCAAACGGTTTATTTACTTCCGCTCTTTTCCAGGTAGCGCAGGGCACAGCGGGCCAGCATGGCGGCGCCGCCGGCCAGGATGCGGTCGTCAAAATTAAACCGGTTGTTGTGCAGTCCCGGTTGGGTTGCTTTTTTCCGGATGCCCAGGTCAATATAAGCGCCTGGCACGCGTTGCTGATACATGGAAAAATCCTCCGCGCCCATCGTGACCCCGAAATCATTGGCAGTAATCTGCAGGTCCTTCGCGGCCGTGCTGGCCAGGGCCGACATGGCGGTGTCATTGGAGGTCACGGGATATTCTTTCATATATTGAAACTCACAGCGCACACCGTGCGTGGTTTGAACTCCCCGGACGATCTGGCGCATGCGCCGGATAATCACGGCCTGAACATTGGTGTCCAGCGTGCGCACGGTGCCCAACAGATCGGCGGTATCGGGGATGATGTTGAAGGCCGTTCCGCCATGCATCGAGCATATTGAAATAATACGCGCGTCATTACCTTTAAGGTTATGCGCGATGGATTGGAATCCCTGGTAAATTTGATTGGCTGCCAGGAGGGGATCGGCACAAAGCGCTGGCTGGGCGCCGTGGCCGCCGCGCCCAATGATGCGCACATGAAACCGGTCGGCCGCGGCCATGATCGGGCCGGCGCCGATGCCCAGCACGCCATAATTCTGGCGATCGCTCACGTGCATTCCGAAAATGGCATCCACCTGCGGGTTGCGCAGGGCGCCGGCCCGGATCATGGCCGCGGCGCCGTTGTAGCCTTCCTCGGCGGGCTGGAACAGGAATTTTACGGTACCGGGAATCCGGGCTTGCAGACGTTTGAGGATCATGGCGGCGCCGAGCACAATGGCAACGTGACCGTCATGACCGCAGGCGTGCATCATGCCCGGATGTTTTGATTTGTAGGGAATGTTGTTTTTTTCTTCGATGGGCAGGGCGTCAATGTCCGCCCGCAGGGCGACGGTTTTTGTGCCCTTGGCTTTTCCCTTCAGGATGCCGATGACACCGGTTTTGGCCACCGGTGAACGGACATGGTCAAGCCCCAAGGCCCGCAATTGTCGGGTGATTTGCCGGCAGGTCCGATGTTCATGGAACCCGATTTCGGGATATTGGTGCAAGTCCCGCCGGATGGCAATAAGTGATTTGCTGAGCGATGAGGCGATGGCTTTAATGTCTTTGCTGATTGTCATGGTGATTTTCTTGTATCTTTGGAGAATAACGCGTTCCCGCTACAGCGTCAACCCGAGGCCGAAGAAAATCGGCATGTCATTTGTTATTTGACTTACGGATTATGTCGGTGTACTACCACTAACCATAAGGTATTAAGATGGGTTTCGCCCGCCGCGTCACTACGCTTACGCTCCGCCCCGTCGCCACGCATCGGGGCCACGCGAACCGCGTGGCAAGCAAGTTCACCACGCCTAGGCGTGGGGGCCACTTTGCCGCAGACGTGGCAAGCGGCGTGGCAACCCCGGGGAGGGCGGGCATGCCTGCCCGCCATGGACAGCGACATGCTGTCCCTCCCAAAACATACACGCAAAAATGTGTATCTTTACGGCTCGACAGTCAAAAGTTCTCAGGGGGTTGCCAGCCATTAAAGGCCGGCATCCCGC
>CAYQNY010000298.1:0-2833 GCA_964418925.1 uncultured Verrucomicrobiota bacterium | reverse complement strand
GACGATATGCACTATGGCTTCGGCATCTCCTCTGCCTTTTCTTACTGGAGGAGAACGCCTCGGGTAAGCCGCGAGCGAAGCGAGTCGGCTTGACCCGGTTGTTGGGCGGTCCTACTCCCTCTCGTCCTTTTCTAGCACCTCTTCCTCGTCGATCGTGAAGACCTCACTTGAGACAACTGGGAGCCGAATGGGACAGACATTGGCAAACTCACCATTCGCATCTCCCAAAAGGAGTGGAAGCGTTGTCTTGAACGTTACCTTATACTCACCTGGCCCCCAGAATTGACAAGCGTCCTGGAGGCATAGTTTCAATTCAAATTTTTCTCCTGGCTTCACAACGACAAATGGTACTCGTTTCAGGAAAGCCCAGTCGCATGTGTCAACCAAAATTTTGACCTCTGAACCGGGGAGTTTTTCATAGGGATAGAAGAAGCTTGAACCTCTTGGGGGATCCTTGCTGCTAACGCGTATTGACACAGGGGTACTGCCCATTCCAAGCACGGGGAACCTAACCAGGTGCCGCGTCTTGTTCTCCAGTCTCAGCACAACAGGAACAACTTCATCCTGCTTGACCGTGCCATTCTTGCCAAAGAAGAAGCCAACGCAGATATCCCTAATGACAGCAAGTTCCTTTACGGTTAGCTCGACCGGGCTTGTCCTTTTCTCTGCAAATTCGAAAACCAGAGTATATTTCCCCGTCCGAACTTCTTCGCCTCGGAGACCACGACCGCCAGTCCATCCCAGATCGATTATCCCGTCAGAAGGCCAGTCCACTGATTGCTTCGTGCTTGTTCCGTCTGGCCTCGTGATGTGCAGGTAACAGGTACTCCAGTACTTCTCGGGAATCGTCGCATTACCCTTTGGTCTGACACCAATCCAAAATCGGATTGATTCGCCTAAGACATACGTAGACTTCTCAAGCCGGAGCGTGGGCGCCGCCTCGGGCTTTTCACCGGCAAGGAGCACCGAGGATAAGACGTAAGTCCACACCATGAAACCCATGATCGTTGTCCTTAGCATTCTTTCTCCGCCCAACGTTCAAATCAGCTTTCGTGGAGCCGTCCGCGGGTCCACGATAAGCTGGATTTGTTGGTTGGCTTGTGTTTTCAATTTCTAGGCGCGAGAAGCACGAGTTTCACACCATTTTTAGTGCAAAGACTTTCAATTTGCTCAAGCAAAGCCTTGTCAGGTAAGAAACGGAGCAGGGTCAGCCCTTGAATCAGCAATTAACCTGCTAATTGCCTTTCGATCCGGCTTTTCTCTTTTTTGACCTCTGTTTTCCCCTATTTTCCGGCATCTAATCTCCCTGAACCCCTATACCTGGGATGTCTCGCCATGCCATACCAACTACCACCGCCAGCCCCGGCCGTGCAAGCTTAATTCTTCATTCAAGGGCTGACCCTATTTCCCCTGCTTTCACTGTCGTTTCCAGATGAATCTCTCAATTGCTTTTGCTTTCACGATGACCAAAATGGACACCGGAAATGTGACGATGTGTGGAATGTCCTTGATGGAAAGATACGACACGCCGAACATCTCTCTCCGCGTTGCCAAGATCCACAGTTGGGACACCAGTCCTCCTGCAGATTGAACGAGAAAGAAGATCCCAATGAGAGCAATCCAAAATGCCATTGGTGTGGCTTCCGCTTGGGTTTCTGGCGACTCCTCCTGCGGTTGATGAGACCACAGCAGAGCCGCGACGCCTGAGGTCCTGAACAGAAAGAAGTATGTGAGCACGAAATAGAGAACGGGCGGTAGAAACATGAACATAACGAAGAATGGGGGGCTAGGAATCTGGCTCATCTGTTCCATCACTGACCGTGGCTGACCCAGAATTGACATGCATGAGACTACTGACTGGGAAAACGCATAGACAAACCGAATGCCGCAGTAAAGCCCGAACAGCTTGAGTGCAAGATCACGCACATCTCTCGTTTTCATCTTATTCTCCACACCCAACGTTAATTGACTGACCGGATGGGATTCACAAGAATTTCTGCCGGATTATCGATTTATTTGACACAAACCCTTTGAATATCCAGCCAAGGCCGAACTTCAGAACGTAGTGCAAAACCCATGGTGCAATGCACCAGAGAAGGAGCCATGGCACTACCCTGAACAGCGCTCCAATCGGAAGCATGGGACGCCAGAACCGGACCTGCTTCCTATAGAATGCCGCCTTGGACTCAGTCCACTTCGGGTCGCGGAGATTCTGAGCGTCCTGTCGGTATTCCTCCGCCCGTGATGCAGACCTTGATGACTCGTTGGCCCGTTTTTCGTACCATACGGATCGTTCTTTACACCATTGCGGATCAGCGTACTCGGTTGCATATTTCTCAAATCTCTGCACCATTCTGTCGAGTTCGCGATATTTCGTGATGAAGCGAGGGATGAACACAACTACCAGGATGACCGTGTAGATTGCATAGATTCGGAAAAGTCCCTTCTGCCATTGTATCTTGCTCATCACGATTCTCTCCAAGATCCAACAGTATTATTGAGACAAACCGAGCGACTATACTATGGGGTAATCGACCTCCGATTGAACACAGATTACGCAAGGTTGCCGGGTCGGTCAATATTTAAAAAAGAGAGGTTAAGTCCAATCCGAAAACACCATGCGTTTGTCTTTTGAGGCTTGACGCAGGTTCCGCAAATGGACAAACTGAGTTTGATGAAATCAAAACGTGATACCATTTGCGCGCGAAATGGGAACGATTCCAGGTCGATATTTGGGGTCAAACCTTCAAATAACGATTAGCAGCTCTGTGGAGCAGTGCAGGGTCAGCCCTTGAATCAGCAATTAACCTGCTAATTGCCTTTCGATCCGGCT
>CAYQNY010000297.1:0-2847 GCA_964418925.1 uncultured Verrucomicrobiota bacterium | reverse complement strand
GGTGGATGGGGTTATGATTGACTGCGCGCAATAACTTGCGAATATGGAGTGAGTTATGCATTCTTGGTTTTCTTGATTAGCCTGGTCTGTATCCGGTAACACTTCACTTCACCATCAGAAATCAGCTACAGCCCGGCTTACATTGTCTATGTACACGCGGTTGTGGAACGCTCCTAGTTGATCTTGAAAGATGTCAATATCTTCTCATATTCGGCCTTCAATTCCGCCAAGAGTTCTTGGTGGCACGAGAAGGTTAACTGAAACAGAGTGTTGCCTTTTTGACACAGGACAAGGATTAGCTTGGCCGGAATATTGTTTTTGGCAGCACTGCAGTCAATTCTGACAGCCTCGGATGCATTGATGCGAATCTTGCGCCGGTTGTCGAGCCTGAAGGTAGGATTCCTTTTCCGCATAGCAACCAAAACCTCGTCCATGATCCTGTCAAGATTGCCTGAGTCCTGCATCTTGAAAACAATAAAAGCAGAATGGTCCTTGGTAGCCGTCAGCGAAAGCCCGCCTATCTGAGATGCGACGTACGTATATCCAGCGGGGATGAGAACCTGGTATCCGTCTTCAGAAGAGAATATGAAATCTTTGGCAACGATCTGTCCGGAGTCCTGGATTGTCTTTTCGACTGATGCCCGTGATGGAATTTGAGATGTAATGTGCTCACGATAGGCCAGTCCTAATTCAACAACACTGTAAAGCATCATCAGGATGCATACAACCAGGACCCATTTCTTCCTGTATAGTCGCTTCGCGGCGGGTTTGAAATAGTACCGGAGCAGCAGGACTGCCGCTAGAATCATTATTCCATTGTCAATATATTGTATAACAAGTTGCGTCATGGTTGCTTCTTTTCTTTGTGTCCAACGTGCGAGCTAAGGCGTACGGGTTACCGCTTTGCTGGGCAGCCGCCTGGTTGGATTGAATGATTCATTGCGCGACGATACCGCCAACATCCAGAAGATACATCTGTCTGCCATTACCTGCGTGCACGGAATCAATGATCACCTTGCGACCGTCGGGGCTCAGTCTTGGGTGCAGGTCGCAACGCCACTCGCCAGCGTATTCCCGGGGTGAAAGTAATGTCCCGATATCGATTCGTTGAGTACTTGGCAGGTGATAGAGATACAGACTGCGCATGCTCTCTGCGTTGGGGTAAGTGTCATTCACCAGCCATTCGGCGTGCGGCCGGCAATTGACATGGCCATCCTTAGTCATTAGCGCACTGCCAATGGGCTCGCAGGTACCCGTGCGCTCATTGAACATGCAGAAATCACCGCGGCGGGAATGTGCCTGGGTCCACGCCAGGATGTGTTCAGCATCATGCCATATGAAATGAGAGGTCGCACCACAATCATCCACCACGCGCACATCACTTCCGTCAGGAGCACAAGTCAACATTCGTGTTCCCCAGCCCGCTGACTTCTCCCCCTGCCATCGATGTAAAAACTCAAGGCGTGAGCCGTCGGGATTGATCAGCAGGTGGTTGAAATAGTGCTTGGCCTTGCTCAGGTCACCGTGCGGGTAGGGCAGTGCCGCCACATCCGCTATGGTGAGAATCAGGGCCTGTTTTCCACTCGTGAGGTCCATGCGCCAGATGCCTGAGCTGTCCGGTGCCAGGCAGTTCTGGTTGGGATCGGTGATACCGGTGTATCCGTAGCCGGGCCGCATATCGTTGACGCGCCGAAAATCTCCACAAAATGCGGTCGTGCCGTCCGGGGCAATGGTATAAATAGGCGCGGGGAGGGTCTGCTGTTGGCCCGTGTGTGTGTCGAGGATGTGACACACGAATTGGTCGTCCTGCCGATCGTTCCAGATGATTTGCGTGTCAGAACCGGGGCGCCACTGCAGCATACAACCCTGTTGCCAGCACCAGGCACGGCTATGACCCAGTTCGGTCCATCGGTTGCCGGCCTGTAAATCGATCATTCCGACCGCAATGACATCGTCAGCCGTGGGCGACCGGTGCTCAAAATCAACTTCCATCCCCAGCACGTACCTGCCGTTGGGGTCGCATTGACACTTGTCATAGTACCCGAACCAATGGTACTTCGGTCCGCCAGTTAAGGTCTCAACAGGTATTTTGGTCACAGCCATAGTTTCTCCCTTTGCAATCCAACGATCTACGTTACCGGCGCGGTTTACCGCGTCCGGTGCACGCGTTTATGCGATGTTTTTTTCACTTCTCTTAGAAAAGCCCTTTGTAGCCTGAGGAGTTCCAGGGGCCTGTCCACAGGGGTCATGTGGGCGCTATCTTGTATTATATGACACTGCGGGTCATTGGCAAATCCAGACTGCCATTTAATATAGGCCGGCGTACATAGATCATCGTTTCCGCAGGTCATAAGAACCGGGACATCCAACGTGGAAAGTTGCGCAGTTACATTGACTGTCTTTAGATTTCCCGGCACATTCAACTCCGACCCGCTGGCAATCATAATGTCGTGGATGGCGGCGTTGCGCGCGGCAATCAATTTCCGCATTGCCTCAGGCAATGGCCAGGTGTGTGTAACATGCCGCTGGGTGAACTCCAGGCAAGCTGTGTCATAGTCGTTCTTCGTACCCACTCCCTGCAACTCGTAATTATCAATAATCCGCCCGGCGGTTCCATTAAAGCAACTCAAGCCCTGCTTAAGTTTTGGGGCCACATGCTTAATGTAATAGGGAAAACTCAGTATCGGGCTGTGGAGAGAAACGGACAATATGCCGGCGGGGTGTTTGGTGGCAAATCCAACAGCCATGGTCGTTCCCCATGAATGACCAATCAAATGGTACTGCTGTAAGCCCAGGCCATCCCGTACTGCTTGTACCTCATCAAAATATCGTTCAGCAGTCCACAAG
>CAYQNY010000296.1:0-2870 GCA_964418925.1 uncultured Verrucomicrobiota bacterium | reverse complement strand
CGCCGTCCGCGGCGGCTTCCAAGGCGCCCTGGGTCATCACCAGCAGTCCGACCGACTTCACCAATAGTTTGTTTGGAACCGGCAATACTACGATTTCCAATGTTCCTGCCGGTGACTACGCCGTCAGATTTGATGCCTTGACCGGTTTTACAACGCCCGCGGCCACTTCAGGTGTTCTTGCCATTGCAAACGATACCTTGCAACTTACCGGCGCCTATACCACCTGGCCTAGACTGACGGTTGTGATTTACGATTATATTAATCCGCACGATTCATTTGCCACCTATAATCTGGGCGGGGTCGGCACCGGCACCTATACGGTTACGGGCGCCAGCGGCACAAATGACGGGGTGAACTGGTATTTTGAACAGGATACGGCTGTGACCCTGACGGCGTATCCGACCAACCTGGTCATCGGTACCAATTCCTATGCCAGTTATTTTTATGGTTGGTATGAAATGAATATGGAAAATTGCCTTTCCGTGGTTTCAAATTTTATGGTGACCATGGAGAAGCATTACGATCCGGCCGGAGATTACACCTATGATCGCACGATCTATCTCATGTTCAGCCGGGAGAAATACACGTATGACAATATATCCGATCTTGACGGCGACGGCATGCCGGACCTGTGGGAGAACAATGTGGGGATTAGCCCCGAATCGCCTTCGGGAACCAATGGCGCCGCCGGTAATCCCGATAACGACTGGATTCCTTCCACGTCCACCAACGCGCCGGCGCGCGTGACCATTTCCACGAATCTGGTGACCTCCTATCTGGCCGCCGACCAGACCAGCCCGGGATATCCTCTGCGCGGCTCCCGTCTCTATAATTCGCAGTTAACCCAGGGTGACGGGTATTCCCGGACCAATATTCCCTTCAACAACCTGCTGGAATGCCGGGGATTGGATGTGTATTACCAAACCAACGGTCCCAGCGGCACATGCGCTGATGATGATCCTTATACAAATCCCACTATTTTTGACACTTTTGGAGACAAAACCAGTTCCGATGGTGTTTCGGACGGCTGGCGATATTACTTCTGGTACTGGCGCTCGACCAATGCCTATACGGCGGGTATTTCCAACAGCGCGGGCTTGGACTGGGTCCTGATTTCCCCCTGCGATGATCGTGCGTTTAACGGCTCTGATATGGAGCATGATACCGATAATGACGGGATGACGGATGGGGCTGAGTATATAGCCGGCACGGATCCGACGCATGCCGATACCGATGCCGACAGCATGGACGATTACTGGGAAAGCCAGGTGTTTTCCAGTGTCTGTAATCCGCTGAATTATATCGACGGCACCACCAATGCCGATAATGATTATTTTGCCTGTTCAGCAACGCTCACTGTCCTGACCAATGGCATGGCCGGAACGGCACTGTCCACTTCCGTCTATTACGTTGGCGCGGCGGCCGCTCCCCAGGCAGCGTGGAATGATACCTACACTAATCTCGGCGTCGGCCGGTTCGATCTGTATCATGACACGATCATTATGGCAACCGGGACCCTGACCAACGGCGCGACGGGAACTTGTTATGCCCACACCAGTTATTACGGCACTGCCGGCGGTTTGACCGGGTATAAATCCGGGTATCCGGTCTGGGTGGATAATGACGATAGCGGCGCCTATTCCAGTGGTGACACGGCTTTAGTAAACCCGTTGATGAAGCACGAGTACGTCTATAACTATGCCATTGCTTCCAATGCGTTTCCGGGGGTTACCAGCTTTGATCCGCGCACGGCTTGGGCGTTAAGTGCCATAGATACCAACACGCATCCCAATACCCGGGCTTATGTCAATTATCAGGAATACCAGGGCGGCGATTACCTGGGCCGGGTGTCGTGGGACGCGGCCGGTAGAGTTCCCGTCAACGGTAATAATGACGGCGATGGCACGCCGTCGGTCCGAACAGCTTATACTGATCCGGCCAACGAGGATACCGAGAGTGATCTCATGCCGGACGGCTGGGAACTCTATGTCGGCCTGAATCCCCGCAATGCCGGTGATGCCAACGTGGACCTCGACGAGGACGAACTGATCAACCAGGAAGAATGGGCCAATGCCACCCATGCGCTAGGCTCCTGTGCCGCCACCTGGCCGAACAAGCCATGGCCGACCGATCCGGGATTCCTCGTCGCGCCGGCGCCCAACGATCCGCACCCGAAGGACACGGACTGGGACGGCTTGACCGACGGCGATGAGCGCTCTCCCGGCGATGGCACCAATATATATGCCAACCCGACCAGTTATGACACGGATGGCGACGTGCTTCCCGATGGCTGGGAATTTTACGCCGGAACTGTCGTGACCACCAACGATGCGACGGCGGACCCGGATGGCGACGGCCTGGAAAACTGGCGGGAATACTGGACCGGGACAGTGCCCGAATGGCATATGAGCGACGCGAACTGGGGGGTATCATTATGCGCGCGTAAAAAGATGGCCTGGGATCCGGCCGAGGATGAGGATATGGTAGGCAAGGATGTGCGCTTTATTCCCCCTGATTTTCTTTCCTGTCCGTCGTTCCTGTATGTCAATGGCGTGATTACGGATCTGGCGACGTTACGGACTTCATATCCGGCGGCCGACGCTCTGGAGGCGACGGAATACCATACCACGCTGGCGAATAATCCGGATTCCGACGGCGACGGCATGGATGATTACTGGGAAGCCTATCACGGCTTGAATCCGTTGAAAGGCAAGCTGAATCTGATGATGCCGGTTGCGGACAGTGTCCGAGCGGATGGAGACGGCGGCGGTTCGATCGGCATTACGGATGCCGACTCGACTACCGACGGGTTCCAGTTTGGCACGGTCACCACCGTGTTTCAATCGCTTGCCAACCTGGTTGCTTATATT
>CAYQNY010000295.1:0-2919 GCA_964418925.1 uncultured Verrucomicrobiota bacterium | reverse complement strand
TCTCAGAGTATTCTGAATTCTGACTCCTGAATTCTGAATACCTGAGTAATTACAACGGGACTTCCTCTGAATGATGCGTATAATAATCGCCTAACTTGGGTATGGAAGAGTTTTCTTGCCCGGAGACTTCAGACATGAATACAAACACTGTTATCGCGATCGGCGCGCATCCGGATGATATCGAATTCATGATGGCCGGCACCCTGATCCTCCTGAAGGCGGCCGGCTGGAAGTTGCATTATATGAACCTGTGCGACGGCTGTTGCGGCTCGGCCACGGAAGATGCCGCTGTCATCAGCGCTTGCCGGAAACAGGAAGCGCAAATAGCTTGCCGGCTTATTGGCGCCACGTTCCATGACAGCATCGCTCCTGATGTTCAATTATATCATACGACCGAGACTGTGGCGAAAACTCTGGCCGTTATCCGCCGGGTCAAGCCGCGATTGCTTCTGTTGCCGTCGCCTCACGATTACATGGAAGATCATATGAATGCCAGCCGGATCGGAGTGACGGCGGCTTTCGCGCGCGGCATGCGCAATTTTCCCTGTGATCCGCCGGTTCCGCCAATCGGCGGCGAGATAACTGTTTATCATGCCCTGCCGTATGGACTGCGGGACGCCTTGCGGCGCCGGATTCGTCCGGGCCAGTACGTGGATGTCACTTCAGTGTTGCAAACCAAGCGCCAGATGCTGGCCTGTCATGTCAGCCAGAAAAAATGGCTGGACCAAAGCCAGGGCATGGATTCCTATATGGATACCATGGAAGCCATGACGCGCGCAGTTGGCGCCATGTCAGGCCGGTTCCCGGCGGCGGAAGGCTGGCGCCGGCATAACCACTTGGGCTTTTCCGCCGTCGATCACGACCCGCTCGCTGAAGTACTCGGGTCTCGTTGCCTGACGGACGAGCACTATGAAGCCTCGCTGAATGAGGGGTTGCCCCAGGTTTGAACGGGTATGGCACAACGGGGTATGACCGCGGGTCCTGTTACCGGCTTAAGATAGTGTCCATGCCTGGGCTTAAGGGCACGGCCCCTTGCTCCGTAATCTCATAGCCCGTTTCTATGCGTACTCCATTGAACTCAGGATGCCCAAAGAAGCTCACGTCAATGCAGACCGTCATATTCGGCTTCAAGATGTCGTCGCTATTGGGACCGAAAAACGGGGATTCGGCTTCATGAAGCCCGATTGTGTGGACGAACGGGCAGACCAGGTATTTCGACAGCCCCTGTTTCTCAAAATAGGCCCGGGCCGGAGCGTCAATTTCCCGGCCCGTTTTGCCCGGCTGGAGTTGTGCTTTGGTCAGGCGGAACGCTTCCTTGAGATGAGCGATACATTCTTTCTGCTTGGTGGAATAGTCGCCTGCGACCGGCAGCGTGTCGCCCATCACCCCGGCATAGCCGTTGACCTTGGGCGCAATGCCGATCATAACCATTTCTCCGGCGGCTAACGGCTTGGAACTGGCGGTGGGCACTACGGCGTTAGATCGTTTCCCACTGCCCACGATGGCGGAAAATCCAAAACCGCTGGCCCCCTGGCTGCGCGCCGCGTACTCGCCCTCGGCGGCTACCTCGATCTCAGACACCCCGGGCGCTATTTTCTTCTTCATGACTTCATAACAACCATCCGCCAGTTTGAAGGCCGCCCGGATTTGCTCCAGCTCCCACGGAGACTTGATAAACCGCAAGCGGACATACTCCGCGGTGATATCCACCAGTTCAATCCCCTGGCATCCCGCCACGATCTGTTGATGACAGTCTGCCGGCATGCGGCCGGCGCCGACCAGCCCGATCCGCCGTACGGTTCCGAGTTCCGCCTTTAATTCGTCAAAAAGCTTCGGAAAATCAATGATCACGGCATTGGGATATTCCTCATCCGGCACCATAAACACAGGAAAATTCCGTGTCTCTGTGATCATGCTGTCGAGTTGGGCAAAGGGTTCGCTCTCCGGGCCTCCCAGTATCTTGGGCTGTCCTTCCCGCGGCACACATACCGCCCCGCTTTCAAACTGCGGGCACCAGCCGGTCAGGTACCAGCCATTGCCAATATTGAATTCGTCATAATATACCAGTGCCAGGTCCAGATGCTTCTCCTTGAGCAATTCACGGACCCGGGCAATCCGGTGGTCACATTCTGTTCTTTCAAGATACGGCATGATGGCTTCCTCCTGTTGTTGGGTTGAATGTGATTTATGCAAAATGCAGAAATCATTATTATCCACTGAACAATTCCAATGCTTTAATCTTATGGTATTGCTTCCATGCAAGGCAACATCTATTATAACCCCCTAACCCTGTATGAATTGTTCATCAGATCGGAGGAGTTTATGAGTAGTCCAGAAGAAAACATTATGAACCTGTTGCAGGAACGCCAGGTTCCGCACGAGGTGATTGAGCATCAGCCGGTCACGAATAACGCCGCCATGGCCGCGGCCATCGGAGTGCCGCTGGCCGATACCGTGAAAAACCTCATGCTGGAAACCACGGAAGGCGAAATCATTCTTGTCGTCCTGCCGGGCGACCAGCGCTTTGACTCGAAACGGCTGACGGCCAAGGCGGGAACCAAGCGGGTGGTTTTTGCCAAACCTGAAAAGGTACTGGAATTCGCGGGATGCGAGGTTGGATGCGTGCCGCCCTTCGGCCACGCCAAGCCGGTCCGGGTATTTCTGGACAGCGCCCTGCTCTCGAAAGGGCAGGTGTATTTCATGCCCGGGACGCTCACTAAATCCGTGAAGCTTGAGGCCGCGCAGCTCCCGGAACTGGGCGCGATGATTCAGTTCTAGATTGTGTCCCGAACGATAAGGGTCAGAGTTTTTCGCGGCCTAGCGAAAATACTCTGAATCCGATGGTTCGGCACACTCCTCATTTTTCGTTTTTGATTTCAATTTTATTCGGTTTTTCAATCACCGAATCTCCCTGAATCC
>CAYQNY010000294.1:0-2927 GCA_964418925.1 uncultured Verrucomicrobiota bacterium | reverse complement strand
CCTTGTATTCGGCATCTCGGAAGTATTGTCGGCAGAAGACCTTCCACTGCAGATCGGATTCGATAATTATGTCCAGGGGTTCCGCAAATTTATGCGGCGCAATGTGGATCTGGCCCATTCGGGGATCATCTCCTATTCTGCCTTGATTGCCGATCCGGACGTGGAGAAGCAGGTATCCGCATACCGAATCAAGGGCGGTAAAGTGGTGCTCCTTAATACCTCGGCTCGGCTTGACAATGTGCCGTGCGTTTCAATTGATGATCGGGAAGGAGGACGCCTGGCCGCCGAGCGATTGCTGGCGCGTCACTGTGTTCGTTTTGCCGTTTTTGGATTGTATCCCGGGCGTCAACAGGGATTTCATCAATGCCTCTCAGCAACCGGAAGAACAGCGCGGGAATTCAAGGATGGTGCGTCCGGATTGAAGGCCTTGACCCGTTTTTGTATGCCGGCGTCTGGCTCCCGGCCGGTCGGCATTTTTGCCGTCACGGATGTCCTGGCGTTGCAAATCCTGCGGGCATTATCCGTGACATCACTTCAAGTCGGACGCGATGTGCTGCTGATCGGATATGATGATTTGTATTTAACCTCCGTGATCACGCCGGCATTGACCACGCTGCATCAGCCTTTCCGGGAAGAGGGGCGTCTGGCGGCGCGCAAGCTGATTCACATGATTAACGGGGGCCGGGAATCCACGGTGGTGATTCCGCCGCGCCTGGTGATTCGCGATTCGGCCTGAATAAGTTTCCATCCCCTGGTGCGTAGCGAATATGGACTGGCTGATGTCCTGGCTGGCCCATGGGATGTGACGAAGCGGACAGGTGGGATAAAAAACGGACAAACGATCAGAGGTTAACATCATTCAAAGGAGGAAGCATCACATGAACAGATTGAAAGTGGGCGCGTTCTTATCGTCGTTTCGACTCGATCTCAAAAACGCTTTGGCCAAGGCGCAGGAAATTGGGTTGGCGGGTATTCAGCTTTCCAGTCTGCTCCCTGAGATCAATGTTGAGGACATCTCCGCGAAAAAGGCGGCCGAAATCATCAGGATATTCGAGAATCATAACCTTGTGATTTCCGCGGTCTGTGGCGACATCGGCGGTTTTGCAGTGGATGACGAGCATGAAGCCCGTATCCGCGTCGAACGCACCCGCCGGATCATGGATAACACCCGTCGGCTGGGCGTTGCGATTGTGCAGACCCATATTGGGTTTATTCCCGAGGATTTTAATGACAAAAAAGTCGTGATCATGCGGAAATGCCTGGAGGAAATCGGCAACTATGGCCGGAAGATTGGCATGGTCCTGGCTACCGAGACGGGGCCTGAGCCGGCGTCAACCTTGAAACGGTTCCTGGACACCATCCAGATCCCCGCGATCAAAGTTAATTATGACCCCGCGAATCTGGTGATGAACGGCTTTGACTGTATCGGCGGTGTGGCCGAGCTGAAAGATTACATCATCCACACTCATGCCAAGGATGGCCGGAAGGAAAAAGACGCCCAGGGACGCAAAGAACAGCCGTTGGGACAGGGTGAGGTCAACTTCCCCGGATACATTCAAGCTATGGATGCCATCGGCTTCAAAGGCTTTTATGTCATCGAACGCGAGGTTGGTGATGCGCCCGACAAGGATATTGCCGAGGCGAAACGGTTCTTGGATCAATTTTAAGCTGGAAAGGATAAAAAAAGTGAACAAAGTTAAAGTCGGCATTATCGGGCTGGGTATCGGTAAATGGCATCTCACCAGTTTTTTGCAGACCCCTGATACGGAAGTGGTGGCGCTTTGTGATGCCAATGAAGAACGGTTGAATTCCCTCGGCAATGAACACAAGATCGCCAGATTGTATCAAGACATTCCTGCCATATTGAAGGATAAGGATGTTGATGCTGTAAGCGTTTGTCTTCCCAACTTTATGCATGCCGAGGTTGCCGTCGCGGCATTGAAGCACGGCAAACACGTGCTTTGCGAGAAGCCTCTGGCAACGTCGGTTAAGGACGCTCAGAAAATCGTGGCGGCGGCTGAAAAAAGCGGAAAAAAGTGTATGGTGGCCATGAAATTCCGGTTCAAGCCCGAGGCCCAGTATATCGCTGACAAACTAAAAAAAGGTGAATTCGGGAAAGTCTATTATGGCTACACCCATTATCTGCGCGCTGTTGGCGGGATTCCAACCGGAGCGGGAAACTGGTTTATCACCAAGAGCAAATCCGGCGGCGGTGCGTTGATCGATAACGGTGTGCATTTACTGGATGTCAACTGGTACCTGATGGGATGTCCAAAGCCCGTGTACGCGTTCGGGTCCGCCTATGCCAAATTCGGTCCGAAGATTGATGCCATCAAAGATCGTTTCGATGTGGAAGATTTCGGGTGCGGCCTGATCAAGTTTGAAAACGGGGCAACCATTTATCTGGATAATGCCTGGGCCAGCATGGTGGTGGAGGCCGAACTCATCGGGCTGAGGATTCTCGGCACCAAGGCCGGAGCCACAATGTGGCCTTTTACCATTGTCACGTCCGAAGGCGGGAAGAACACGGCGACGACGCCGGTGCTTGAAGAATCAAAGACCCCGTCGCAATTCCAGCATTTTGTGGAATGTATCATCAATGATGTCCCGCCGCTTGCCCCGGCCAGCCAGGGATTGGATTTATTAAAGATGCTGGATGGTATTTATCGGTCTTCGGTGCAAGGCAAGGCGATCCGGTTGGACTGATGATTTCCTGCAAGCGTGATGGAAGTCAAATAAAATTTCAGATATTACTTGACAACCTGTTGACAGCCAATATATTAGACCGAAAGGCGGCGGTGTGAAATGCCGTCATCAAACAGGTGAAAGGTATTGACTTATGAAATTTAGATCATCTCGATCTGGTCCATACTTCATCGTATGAGGAATTGACCGACATTTTGGATGTCTCCGAGATGACTATTCGA
>CAYQNY010000293.1:0-2968 GCA_964418925.1 uncultured Verrucomicrobiota bacterium | reverse complement strand
CCGATGCCCTGGCTGAAACCGGCCAGGGTATGGCCAACTATTTCATGGCCATCGGCATTGTTGAAACCGTGGCGTTGTTCACGCTGGCGTTCATCCTGAAGGCCATTTGACCGCGCGCTATCATCCGCCTTTATACGCTAACCCGCATTGCTCATACAACCTGTGAGCCATGCGGGTTAATCGTCAAACAGCCGGCTGGAGTCGGCGCGCCGCAGGCGTTTATAAATCTCCATGGTCACGATGACCGACGAAGCGATGCCGCCGAGGATCAGCCACTGCTCAAACGGCAGTGGAGTGACTCGCAGGACTGACTGGGTCAACGGCCATTGAGTGGCCATGAGGTGGATGGTAAAGGCCACGACCATACCCGCCATCAGGATGCGATTATTGCGCAACGGAATCCGGAAGGCGGAACGGTATTCCGAACGGCAATTGAGCACGTGGTAAAACTGCATTAAAACCAGCAGTGTAAGCAGGGTATTGCGGGCGGCGGGCACTTCCATGCCTGTGTTGATCATGTATACCCAGGCCGCCAGGCAGACAAGCGCCATCGTGAGACTGCCGACGAGCACCTGCTCGATCATCTTGCGATTAAAGATACCTTCAGTGGGCGGGCGCGGCGCCATATTCATCACGCCCTTCTCGCCCGCCTCAAACGCCAGCGCCACATCCTGGATACCGTTGGTCACCAGGTTGAGCCACAGGATTTGTGCCGCCAGAAAAGGCACAGGCATATTCATCAGGATGGCCGTGCCCAGCAGTATCAGTTCGGCCAGGCCGGTGGAGATCAGGAGCAGGGTCACCTTGCGCACGTTGGCATAGGCGTAACGGCCTTCCTCAATGCCGTTGATGATGGACGCGAAATTATCATCAGTCACGATGATATTCGCCGCATCCTTGGCCACATCCGTGCCGGATCCCATGGCCACGCCAATGTGGGCCATATTCAGAGCGGGGGCGTCGTTGACCCCGTCGCCGGTGACGGCCACAAACTCGCCCAGCTTCATCAGGTTGTCCACAATGTTCAATTTCTGCTGCGGGGTGACACGGGCAAATACGCGCATGTGTCTGAGGCGCTCATGGAACTCCGGCGTGTCATAGGCGGCCGACTCGGTCATCTCACCGCCGGTGATCACCTGCTCGGATGAATGGGCAATCTCCAGTTCTTTGGCAATAGCCAAGGCCGTGGCGGGATGGTCCCCCGTGATCATGACGACCTTGACTCCAGCCTGATGTGCCAGCGCCACAGCATTTTTCACTTCCGGCCGCAACGGGTCCATAAAACCCACCAGGCCCAACATCACCATATCTGCCAGGTGAGACGTGTCCAACTCTGCCTGTTGCCCGGTATCGGACAGCGAACCGCCGGCGATGGCAAGGATGCGATAGCCGTCTGCGGCCAGTTCCTGCGCTTGACGCTGAAGTATGTCATTATCCAGCGGCCTGTCGCCCGTGGCAGTCCGCATACGGGTGCAAAAAGGCATGACAGCTTCCATAGCGCCTTTCACAACCACCTGAATATCATCGCCGGCGCGATACGCGGTGGCGGCATAGCGCTTTTCCGACTCAAACGGTATCTCTCCGACCATGGTGGTCCGGTTGTGCTCGCCATCCGGATCGAGCCCTAGCTTGCGCCCCAGCGCCAGCAGGGCAACATCCATGGAATCACCGCTATGACGCCATCCTTGCTCGTTTTTTGACAATGTTCCTTCATTGCACAGGACCGCCGCCTGTGCAAGATCCATCAGGCGGGTATTGAGCGTCTGGTCAATCTCGGCGCCGTTCTCCAGACCGATCTGGCCTTCATCGCTGTAACCCTGGCCGCTGACATTCACGCGTATCCCATCCGGCAATACTATCCTTTTCACCGTTTGCTGGTTCACGGTCAGCGTGCCTGTCTTGTCGCTGGCAATCAGCGTACAGCTTCCCAAGCTCTCCACCGCTACCAGTTTGCGGGCAATTACTTTCCGCCTGGTCATGCGCGCGGTAGCCAGTGAGAGGGCGACGGTCATTGCCACCGGTAGCCCTTCCGGAATGGCCGATACGGCCATGGCAATCATCACTAAAAACACTTCATAATATGAAACACCGCGCGTAACCAACAGCATCCCGAGCAGAGCGGCGAAAACAAGCACGACCATGCCGATCTGCCGTGAAAAGCGCTCCATGCGAATGACCAGGGGCGGTTTGGCGCCTTCTTCATCAGTGATGGAGCGGGCAATCTGTCCGACCTCGGTGCGGACGCCCGTGGCAACGACCATGCCCGTGCCGCGGCCCGTGACGATCGTCGCGCCGGCAAAGGCCATGTTCGTTCGGTCGCTTACTGGTACTTCTTCTGTCAGCAGAGCCGTCTTTTTCTGTGCCGGGAGGGATTCACCGGTCAAGAAGGCTTCGTCAATTGTCAGATTATTGACTTGGATCAAACGTAAATCCGCCGGCACCTTGTCGCCGGATTCAAGCAGGACCACGTCACCAGGGACCAACTTTTCCGCCGCAACGGATTGAGTTCCGCCGGCGCGCTGCACCCGCGCCTGGATTTTCAATAAACTTTGCAGGGCGTGTGCGCTTTGCTCAGCGCGCCATTCCTGCACCGTTCCAATGATCGTGTTGAGCAGAATCACCGCAAAAATCAGCATGGAATCCTTGGTATCCCCTATGGCCAGGCAAACGCCGCCGGCGATCAGCAGAATATAGATCAGCGGACTGGTAAACTGGTGTAATACCACCCGCAGCAGTGTAGGCGGTTTCTTGCCGGGCAGAATGTTCTTGCCGTATTCCTGCTGTCGCTCCTTGACCTGGGACGGGCTGAGTCCTTGTGAGTCGGCCCGGAGCTTGCGATACAACGCCTCCTCCGGGCAGGCGTGCCAGGCGCATTCCCGGTCGGGTGCCGTGTTATTTTTTAATCCCATTATTCGCCTTCGCCAGAATACCCCGTGGCTTCCGGCTTTGTTCGCCGCGGCGAACTCCG
>CAYQNY010000292.1:0-2993 GCA_964418925.1 uncultured Verrucomicrobiota bacterium | reverse complement strand
AATTGTGCCTGGCCGGTACTGCGGGAATGCGCCCTGTTCTATCGTGATTACCTGATAAAAGAGTCCGACGGTTCCTATACGATTTTTCCTTCTTTGCATACGGAAAGTGTATGTAGAAGGATTACCGGCGCTGGTAAGAACGCCACCTGGGATCTGGCGATAGTTACCCGTTGTTTTCAGATGGCACTGGCAACAGCGGAAGAATTGGGCGAAGCGCCGGATTTGCAGGCCGAATGGCGCGATGCGCTGGCTCATCTGTCTCCTATTCCTGCTAATGAAGATGGTGTCTGGCTGGAATGGTCGGACAAGGGCGGTCTCTGGCATATGGGGGATTGGGGGCGCATGATGCCGATTTTTGCGGCGGAACTGGTGTCTGCGGACAGCGGTCCGGAAGTGTTGCGTGAGCAGGCCCGTCGCACAATTGAAGAATACTGGAGATTTCGTCCCAATCAGTTGGACGAAATGTGTAGTTTTCGTGGCATTATGTTTGCCGTTGTGCTGTTTCGTATGAATATGGCCGAGCGTGGACTACAGGTAGCTGAGTATGTCTGTCAGACGCTCAACTCCAGCGGATTTGTCGCCGGAAAGGATGCATGGTATTTCCAGGTGGATTTACCGCCGAGTCTCAGCATAATACTGAACGAGATGCTCCTGCAGAGTCACGCCGGCATTCTGCGGATATTTCCGGCGGTTCCCGCCTCTTCGGAACCGGTCCGGTTCCATTCACTGCGCGCCCAGGGCGGTTTTCTCGTCTCTGCCGAACGCCGTGAGAACCGGATAATGTATGTGATTGTGCAGAGTTTATGCGGTCAGGAACTGCGACTGCGCAATCCCTTTGTGAATGAGCATGACCGCGGGGTGGAGGTTAAGGTGTATCTGCTGCCCCAGCAGGCGGATGTGCTGGAATCAGTTGAAAAGCAGGGGGCGGCCACGCCCTGGCGCGATGAAGTATATTTACCGGAGCAGATTATCAGTTTTCAGACAAGTCCGGGCCAGACCTACCTTATCAGCAAGGAAATTCCGTGGATCAGCAATGTGCCGAACATACCGGTCCCGTAATCAGGCAGAATTAAATTGCCTTAATTTCACAGGCGCAAATAATTGGACAATACTGTTCTATTGTAGCGCTGTTGATTATTGTATTTGAACTGAATAAGATGAAAGAATAATATTGAACGCGAACGAGAAAGCGTTATGATTTCTCAGACAAATAGAATTAAGCACTTAGGAAAAAGAGGTCAAATAAATAAATGAATAATAATAAGGTTTTCCGCCCACGGACAATGGGCGTTATGCGCGTTCTCGTAACTTTGGTCGGCCTGCTCTGGTGCGCTCTTGTGAGCCGGGCCGATACGCATTATGTGTCATTGGACGGCACGAACGATTCCGTTAATGGCTACATCACCTGGGCCGGCGCGGCCACGCAGATTCAATGGGCAATCAATGCGGCCGCGGCCGGGGAAACAGTACTGGTCAGCAACGGCACTTATAATTTGACCAACCAGATTTTCGTTACCAACAACATAACCGTCCAAAGCCTTAACGGCACCAACGTTACTCTTGTGAACGGCAACTATCCCGCCTACACCAATCGCTGTTTCTGGATCAGCAATGGTGTGCTGGACGGATTGACGGTCAGCAACGGCTACAATAACGGCGTCGGCGCATTGTACGCGCAGGGCGGCGGCGGCATTTACATCGAAACCGGTTCCGTGTTCAATTGCTTCATTTACGGAAATTACTGTTCCAATGGCAATGCCAATGCCGTCGGCGGAGGGATTTGTATTAAAGGCAGTGGGATTGTCTCCAACTGCACGGTGCTTAGCAACACAGTCAATACCACTGCCGCCGCCTCCGGTGAAAACAGGCGTGGCGGGGGAATTGGCACTTATAATGCCAGTGGAATGATCAGCGCCAGTCGTATATCCGGCAACACGGCTAGGAACGGAGGCGGTATATATGCCTGTGGCAGCGGCAGCGGCATTCAAACTGTCACTAATTGCATAGTGGACGGCAACCAGACAGAAAACTACGGAGGAGGAATATCTGCTAACATTTCCGGCATGGTTGTGCGCAATTGTGTGATAAGTAATAATGTTAGCACTAATAATAATGGCGGTGGTGTGTCGCTATCCGGCGGAGCCAGCCTTTGTGATTCAATTATTATTGGCAATCTAGCCAATAGTCGCGGCGGCGGAGTCTCTATGGGGGGGTATGGGGCGACCATGATGTCAAACTGCCGGGTGACAGCCAATACGGCCTCAAATGCCGGAGGCGGCATCTATCTTGACCCGGCCTATTGGATGAACGGGTCAACGAATCCCCCGAGTATTGAAAAGTGTGTCATTACCGGTAATGTGTCGTATGGACAAGGCGCCGGAATTTGCTTTAGGTCATCCGGGGGCCTGGTCGCGTATGCCGACTATCCCACCAACAACGCCATCGTAAGAAACTGCCTGATCTCTGGTAACACCAATCTGGCGTCGAGCTCAGGCGGCGGAGGCGTGTATTTGTTAAGTCCCGCCGACGCCACCAAAGGGCCATGTGTTCTGATCAACTGCACGATTACCGGCAATCAGAGTGTGGATCGCGGGGGTGGCCTGGCGGACAACAGTATGACTAATTTCAACGGTTGTGGCGGCGCGGTGATTAATTGCATTGTTTATTCCAATACCACCACTGGCGACGATTATGACGAGGTCTATAATGTGTATGTTCGGAACACGAATAACTATTTCTACTCCTGTATCCGGCCCACCGCCGGGGTAGACACCACGCCGGCGCCGGAGGGCAACATTACCAATGATCCTTCATTTGTTAACCAGGCAAATAACAACTACCATCTGAACCCCAATTCGCCCTGCATCAATACGGGGACGAACCAGGACTGGATGACGAATTCCGTTGATCTGGACGGGAGACAGCGCATCCGGTACATAATCGTGGACATGGGCGCGTATGAGCGTCTCCACAGCGGCACAATCTGCAGTTTC
>CAYQNY010000291.1:0-3030 GCA_964418925.1 uncultured Verrucomicrobiota bacterium | reverse complement strand
GGGCGTCATGGCGCACCGGCACCGAGGCGAAGCGGGTGGTGCCCCAGCTCAACAGCACGTCAATCATTACAAACGGTCCCTGGAAGGAGCTGAACGCGTCCCGCAATTGAGTGCGAAACGCCCGGAACGCGCTGATGTTGGCAGCCATATTGACATGCATGACGCTTTGAACAATCAACCGCAACACCCATGAGGAGAAATCGCGAAACAGGCCATGCTGTTGCTGGTGCGGCGTGCCGTAAACCACATCATGGCCTTCCGCCAGTTTTTCCAGGAGCTTGGGAATCTCCTCCGGCGGATTCTGCAAATCCGCGTCCAGGGTGACGATGACTTCATGCCGGGCTGCCCGGATGCCGCATAGCAGGGCGTTGTGCTGGCCGAAATTACGCATCAGGTTGATCCCGCGCAGACGCGGAGTTTCGTGGCTCAGTTCCCGGATCAGGTCCAAGCTCCGGTCCGGGCTGCCATCGTTGATCAGGAGTATTTCGTAGGCCGTGTGCAATGAATCCAGGACAGCCGTCAATCGCGATACCAGCAGTTTCAACGACGCTTCCGAACGGTAAACCGGAACCAGGACGCTTAATGTTGGCATGACGTTTGGCATAGTATAAGGCTTTCCGGTTCCAGGCAACCGATCCTGGACATTATGGGTTTAACTTCATCCCGCTGGTTTGCTTAACAATACTCTGAACTGCCCGATGCATAGCCGCTACACTGGCGTTAATTTTACCGGTGTTTCAAGTCCTTGACCGCCCCCGGATTTAAGCCGGCTATGCAGTTCATATGCGCAGACTACACAGTGTGGCCGTATTTTTCAATCTCAAACCAGCGCTGGGTTGCGGGATGCAATGGCAATACTTCCGGGGCATAACGTTGATCTTCAGCTTCTGGCGCGGTTAGTGAAGGTACCCTCGACGTTGTGGTTATGCTCACTAATCATTTTGGATTGATTCCCATAATTTATTGTCGAAAAGAGCTCTGCGACCGGCACAGTTTTCCCGATGGCAAAGCTGACAGCTCTGAAAATTGCTCTCGGTCGCAAACCGGATGCCCGATACTGATTTGTTGGGTACCATGAGAAATGAATCTGTCAGCCGAACTCCAATACTACCTTCTACATCGCCACCAAGCGCGAATAGCTGCCGTTGTTGCTCAATTGGCCATATATTGATGTCACCGGAACCCGGACTCATGGCCGATGTTTTCCCGAGCCGGTATTTGCGCTCGAGGAGTTCCTGCACATAACATATCCCAGAATTCAAAAGATCTGCCTTGATAGTATCCAGCCAGAACCCTTGCAGGAAATCTCCCGGTGCGATGTTGATCGCATCCAGCTCTGTTCCGCATGTTGCTATGTAAGGAAAAACACGTTCAACCTGGTCTAGATTAAGGCGTAGCACTTTGCTCGTAAATGTGACCCCGTCAATGCTGACGGTATCATCCCCCTTTGATTCTATGAAAGCTTCCTTATAGAATGCTTTGGGCTTACCAATCTTCCGGGCCTTGTGAACCATGGCCGCGCATGCTTGTGCGTCCTCAGTTTCTGGATCCACATGCAATCTGTTGAGCAGCGATTCTATATCCAATTGAAATGGAATCTCGGTGAGTGTTTGCATTGAATGTTTTATGTTTAAGTCTGATCCTGATGCCGTATGGATTTCAACAGCCGGGTGATCCAGTCTTTGAACAGCGATTGATTGTGCACGAGACGCAACAGCAGGCTTTGCTGAAGAACCACGGCCCCGGCCGGACACACTTCATGACAACAACAGCATTGAATGCATCGCTCCCTGGTCAGGACAGGCCGTTTTCCCTTGGCAATGGTCAGCGCGGCAACCGGGCAGGAACGGACACACAAACCGCACGCAACGCAGGCATCGGTCATAACCGGATAAATCCATAGCAGTGGGCCCAGCCAGTGATACAGCCAGTCCGGTACCATCTTGCCGATAAACACGGGCGGTAATTTTATCGGGCGCATCGGAACCTGCGACAAAGAGTCGCCCACCACGTCAATGGCCTGCCACTGCGTTTCACCCGTGCCGGCCTGCTGGAGAAATGAAAAGTAGGGCACATGCTGGGGGTTGATTTTGAGCCAATGGCATATGATGGTGTCCAGCGCGACGCCGTCCGCTGATGCGGCCAGGAACCCGTAATGGACCGGATTGCCGTTGGAAGGTCCGTTGCCTTCCATGCCGATCACCGCGTCGCCAATTGTCAGGCCGGGCCGGATGATCGCGTAGAGCGACGCGAGCAAATGCCCGAAGGAGATGGGATCGTGAAATTGCTTGTGGAGCATGGTCTTCTGGTAACCGGGAATGGCGCCGAACATGTTTTTTACGGCATAGGTCAGGACCGTCAGTACATGGGTTTTCAGCTTGGGCACGTTGATCACGAGATCCGCATCCAACACCGGTTTGGCCACCGAGAACGGTACGCCATGGAACTCAAACCGCTGTGAACCGGCTTTTTCAAGATTAAGCAGGGGGACGGATTCCTCGGCGCAGAGTGCGCGAAAGCCCGTGTTTTCCCATACGCGTTCGATGTTGATGGAACTGGCGGCGCTGTCAGCCACCACTGGGATGGCCCCGGCTTGCTTGACCAGTCGGATCAAGGCGCGGACGATTTCCGGATGAGTGGTGACGGCGTCATCGGGCCGATGATCGGAGAGCATGTTGGGCTTCAGCAGGACATTTTGTCCGGGGCGCACAAAAGACCTTATTCCGCCCAGCGCCGCGAACAAGCGTTCGACAGCAGGCTGGATTTCATTAATATTGTAACTACCGCATTTGGCCAGAGCCACTTTCATGCGCGTTGCCATGTTTATCCTTTCGACGGGCAATATCTGGATAGTCATTATAGAGTAGGCCGGCGTATGTGCAAGTAGTAATCAATAGTAACTGTCATGTCATTTTATCTAATTCTTAAAAACAAGAATCCGTGGCGGCTAATTTTAAATATATTGCTAAAAATGCCGGATTTTATCTTAAGAGGCTATTGAAAAAGGACACGGACGCGACCACGCGAAAC
>CAYQNY010000290.1:0-3078 GCA_964418925.1 uncultured Verrucomicrobiota bacterium | reverse complement strand
GTTTGTTCATGGGCTTGACTGACGCTGATGGTAACCCAATCGGAACAGAAGCGAGTATATTGCTGACTGGACTCACAGCGGCTACTCCTGCGCGTGAATTGTTCGTATCGACGAACCTCAACGCCGGTGGGTCTGCTCGTAATGTGCAATCTAATATATTCGCGGCCAAGTTCACTCCTGCCATTACTCGGTATCTGGCAACTGCTCCCTGGTATCTGGTGTCATCGCCTCTGGCTATGCCATTGATGCAGGCCGCGTTCCTAAATGGTAGACAGGAACCGTTTGTCGAAACATCTGACGCTGATTTCAACACTCTTGGAATCCAGCTCCGGTGTTATTTCGATTACGGCGTGGCGATGGGTGAATGGAGAGCTGGCGTCCGTTCAACTGGTGTGTAAACAAAAACAATAGGATATAGCCCGGTTTGAAATATAGCCGGGCATAACCTTAAACAAGGAAGGAATGAATCATGGCTACAAAGCATAGCGTAGGAAATAGAATTAATTATACTCCGGCCGCTGACGTGGATTCTGGTGCTGTTGTCGTGCAAGAGGATTTGCTTGGCATTGCGACCACTGATATCGACGCTGACGTGCTTGGAGTTTTGGACGTAGAGGGTGTGTTTGATGTGGCGAAAGACACTGGTAGTGGCACAGCTCTTTCGGCCGGTGTTATCGTTTATTGGGATGAAACCAATGAATATTGCACCGAAACATCATCCGGTAATACTTATATGGGGAAAACTATACTCGCCGCTGGTGCTGATGATGCGACAGCCAGAGTAAAACTCACTCCGTAAACAAGTAAAGGAATAAAAATCGTGGTGTTCCAAACTGCACAAGTCCTGTGTCTGGGCCCGAGATTGGCCGAGGCCATTAGCATGCTGCAAGGCAGCAGTTTGGACACCCTTTTTCTTGGGGTGAATAGAGCAGTTGAAGCGATTGAGTGTCAGTATTGGGTTGCGATAGACTGGAAAACAATAGACGAAGGGCATCCGATTGGTAGTCCGGAGATCATAACAATCGAAACGGCAAGACAGAAACTTGCGAAACCTGTATCAAGGGCATATAGGACAACGGCTAACCGCCCTGACATGCCGCCTGAAAAGACAGGCTGGCTCAACTACTCATCATTGTTAGCGATAGCGTCTGCCTATGACCTTGGGTGCAAAGAGATCAATGTTTACGGCGCGGATATGTCCGGTCTTAAAGATTGGGATGGAAACCAGAACGGGCGCGTATGCAGAACAGAAAAAAGATGGATAAAAGAACGCAAACAATTTGATAGTCTGTGTGGCTGGCTGGCTGGTAAAGGCGTAAGGGTTACAAGAATATGAATCAGGAAACATTATTATACACGCACAGCGATGAGGCATACGGTCATTTTGTCATTCCGTTTATGTACTTCGCGCTGATGGCTGATGAGTCCTACTCAGTTGAAGTGTGGGCTGAGGACTCTGGCCGGCACAAAGCCAATGCCGCAAAACTGAACGAGCTGTTTGGCGGTAGATCGTTGCTTGTCAATACCGATAGCCAGTTTCCCGCTGTAGATAGATTTAGGGAACAGCCTAAAACAAGTAAATCTTATACCTATATTTCCGACATCGACATAATGACGCTTGATCCACACATTAGGGAACGGCATGTGGCAAATCTTGACAGCCGGTGCTATTCAAACGCCATACGCGACCGCTTGCCTATAGAGGAATTCCCACGATTAACAGGATTGATGTTTGTGATTACCGATGAATGGTACGCCGCAACAGAAGCGGCGCGGAAGTTGCCGTTTGAAGGAAGCGACGAAATGATACTCGCGCAGATTGCCTTTTCTGTGTTCCCTGAAACAAAGGCAGAGCTTGAAGAAAAAGGGTGTATTCTACACGTCGAAAAGTCTGGGCCAAAGACATGGGTGCGACCTGTTCACGGAATACATATGTCCATAGCGCGTGATCCGCGCGCTAAAATAGGATGGGAGTTAAAAAACAGATGGCTTAACGCTTTGAAGAGAATTGAGAAACACGAAACATGGCCGGAGTTCTGGTCAATGACGGATGAAAAATGGAAACAGCAATACAACCGAATAAAGTCAGGGAAATAGGAACGCTCCACGCTTCGGATATCTTCGGCAAGATTTATCTGAAAAATGGCTGGATAGGAAACGAGTCTATGTCTGGGCCGGGGTCAGACGTTGCCCGGTGCGAGTCTATTATCCATGCGATTCCCGAACTCTTTACAGAATTTAATATTATGAGCATGTTAGACATCCCTTGTGGTGATCTCAACTGGATTCGGCATGTTGATTTTACGGGCGTGAAATATACAGGCGCGGATATTGTGATTGATCTTATCCATGATGATTTTGAGAAATATGACCGCGCCGACATGCATTTTCTCGTGCTTAACATCATACAAGATCAGCTCCCAGCGTGTGACCTTATCTTATGCCGTGACTGTCTTGTTCATTTCTCGTTTGACGACATCAAGAAAACGATTGTCAATATCATAAAAAGTAAAGCTAAATATCTTCTTTGCACGACGTTCACAAATGCAGGTCGTGAGAACAAGGACATGGTGACCGGACACTGGCGTCCGTTGAATATGGAGGATGCGCCTTTTAATTTCCCAGCCCCGTTAAAGATGATTAAAGAAGATGTGGTGGGAGAGTTTGCAGATAAAAGTCTTGGATTATGGAACATTGAGGAGCTAATAAAATGAACGCTGTCGAAGCCCAATCGAACGCTTATGGATCACACATGCCGGTACTGAAAAAGTACATAGAGGACTTTAAGCCGAAAACCGTCTTTGAGTTCGGGTGTGGTGACAACTCAACGCCATTATTCATTGAGCATTGCAAAAATGTCATTTCAATTGAGATGCAGAAGCCGGAATGGTTTATGAAAATGCTTAAAAAACATGGTGGTAAGCTGGGCTTTTATTTGTTCTGCATGTTAGGAAAAGACACAGCTCCTGAATATCTGTCTACTCAGCCAAGTCGATTTGATTTGATTTTCGTTGATGGGTCAATGAGCCGGTGGTTACAGATCAATGCAGCAATCGCTAAAACTGATGTGATAATTAC
>CAYQNY010000289.1:0-3079 GCA_964418925.1 uncultured Verrucomicrobiota bacterium | reverse complement strand
TGACCCGCCGACTTGGAGATACCGGATTGGTCCCTATCGTTTGTTTTACGCTGTGGATAACAAGCAAAGGATTGTCTTTCTCCTGACAATAGACGATCGAAAAGATGCGTATAGATGATTCGGCCAACAATCCACTGTTGCCAAGGTCCTTTTCAGACTGTGGCACACAGTATTGCGCACGCCATTTGAAAATCTCCGATTTTCTCCATTGCCATTAATTTCGGCACACAGTAGAGTATAGGCCATATTGCTTGGAATTTCTATATTTATTCAAGGGGATAGATCATGATGACAGGAAAATTCATTCGCCTGGAGCGCATTATCAACCGGATGACGGGTAAAACGGTCATCGTGCCCATGGATCATGGCGTTACTGTGGGGCCGATTCCCGGCCTGATTGACATGAAAAAAGCCGTGGATAACGTCGTCAACGGCGGGGCCAACGCCATCATTGCGCATAAGGGCATTGTCAAAGCCGGCCATCGCCAAGCCGGCAAGGACATCGGGTTGATCGTTCATCTTTCAGCCAGCACGTCGCTTTCGCCAAACCCCACCGGCAAGGTCCTGGTCTGCTCGGTCGAGGAAGCCATTCAACTCGGCGCCGACGGCGTCTCCATCCACATCAACCTGGGAGCGCCGACCGACGACGAGATGCTCGATCATTTCGGCCAGGTCTCCCGGAAATGCATGCAATGGGGCATGCCGTTGATTGCCATGATGTATACGCGCGGCGAAAAAATAAAAAATGAATTCGATGTTACCTGCATCAAGCATGCCGCGCGCGTCGGCGCGGAACTGGGCGCCGATATCGTCAAGGTCAATTACACCGGCAGCGTGCAATCGTTCGAAGAAGTGACCCGGGGATGCCCGGCACCGGTGGTTATTGCCGGCGGTGAAAAGATGGAATCCGACGAAGATATGCTGACCATGGTCGAGAACGCCATGCAGGCGGGCGCCGCCGGCGTCTCGATCGGACGCAACGTATTCCAACACGCCACCCCATCCCGCATGGTTACTGCTATCTGCCGGATCGTACATGAGAAAATACCGGCCAAGGAAGCCCTGAAGATTCTAAAATAAAGAAATTAATTAGGCCCCGACCCTGATCGGGGCCACTGCCGTTCTGCCGAACGGCCCCTACACAACCCATGCCATGAAAACGCATGATGTAGTGGCAGTTGTCTCGATCAGATTGAAGGGGGAAAAGTGAAACAAGTATGGGTTCAAATCAGTCCGTGGAATAAAGACCTGGCTGTCGCGGCGATCGAGAGCGGCGCCGACGCCGTCCTGGTGGACAAAGGCGACTCGCCGCGGGTCAAGGAACTCGGCCGGATAACCACGGTATCCGCGGACGGCGACCTGGCGCTCGGTCAAGACGTCATTGCCATGGATATTCAATCCAAGGCGGATGAACAACGGGCGGCCAAGATTCCGCGCGATGCCATTTTACTTCTGCGGATGAAGGACTGGACGATCATTCCGCTTGAAAACCTGCTGGCCCAGCGGGATCGCCTGATGGCTGAGGCGCGCAACGTGGATGAAGCGCAAATGATGCTGGGCATTCTGGAAAAAGGCGTGGATGGCGTCGTCATCAACAACCGCGATCCGGCCGTAGCGCGCCGGATCGTGGAACTGGTGCACGGACTTTCGCCGGGCGTCGAACTCCTGCCGGCCACGATCACCCGGATTAAACCCACCGGCATGGGCGATCGCGTCTGCTTGGACACATGTACCACGATGACCATCGGCGAAGGCATGCTGGTGGGCAACACGAGCAGTGCGTTCTTCCTAGTGCATTCGGAAAGCCTGGAAAACCCGTATGTCGCGGCGCGTCCCTTCCGCGTGAACGCCAGCGCCGTGCACGCGTACATCCTGCGCCCCGGTAACAAGACATCATATCTTTCCGACCTGCGAGTTGGCGACGATATGCTGGTCGTCAATGCCCAGGGACAAACCCGCACCGCGCACATCGGGCGGTGCAAGATTGAAACCCGGCCCATGCTCTTGATCCTGGCCAAGGTAAACAAGCGGGAAATATCCATTGTTCTGCAGAACGCGGAAACGATCAATCTCGTCCGCCCCGACGGCCAGCCGGTCTCCGTCTCCCGGCTTAAGCCGGGAGACCAGGTGCTGGCCCACATGGAAAGCGGCGGCCGGCACTTTGGCATGAAGATCAGCGAAACGCTGACGGAGAAGTAGGATTGTTTGACGGGATTACAGGATTAAGAAATCCAAGATTCTGTATTGCTTCCAAATCTTTTTGTAGCGCCGAACCCCGCTCTGAGCGGGATAAACGGTGCTTACCACGCCAGAGGCGTGGTTCGGCGGGATCGATGGAGTCGCGCCACGCCGTGGCGCGCTACAACATCAGAACGAGGCTGAGGCGGTGGCATAGCCGCTGGCGGACAATTTCACCCGCCATGTGCCGGTAGATTCCTGATAGACAGCCGGATCGGCCTTGCCGTCGTAATCAAAGTCGGCCACGACCGGACTCCAGCCGTCCCCGCCCAGGATGGTCGTAGCCATGCCATAGCCACTGGCCGACAATAACACGCGCCATTGACCCGTAGTCTCCCGATAGACCGCCGGATCGGCCTGCCCGTCCCCGTCAAAATCAGCCGGCACCGGAACATAGCCGGGATCGCCCAACGTCGTCGTCGCCAGGAAATAGTCGCTGGCCGACAACATCACCCACCAGATACCGGTGGCTTCCTCATAGAGAGCCGGGTCCGCTCTCCCATCGTTATCAAAATCACCAACGATCGGACTATATCTGGTACCACCCAGCATGGTGGTGGCAATCCCATAATTAAAGGAAGACAGCATGACCGCCCACAAGCCGGTGGATTCCTGATATACCGCCGGATCCATCTGCCCATCTCCATCATAATCCGCCGGGATCGGCACATAGCCGGATCCACCCAATGTTACTGTGGATATCACCACATAACCATGGGAAGATAACAGCACCGCCCACAGTCCGGTAGATTCCTTATATACCGCCGGATCCGCTTTGCCATCTCCGTCAAAGTCAGCCGGGATCGGCACATAGCCGGATCCACCCAGACTAGCCATACCT
>CAYQNY010000288.1:0-3169 GCA_964418925.1 uncultured Verrucomicrobiota bacterium | reverse complement strand
GCAATGATACCCCCCCTCGTTTTGCGAGGCGCTGGCCTGGTAAAAGAAGTATCCGTGTACATCCGACCAGGCATTGATGATGGATACGCGGCCGGACGTCTGATAAATGTCCGCCGAGGTTGGTCTGCCGACGCTGGTATAACTGACGATGTCCATATACCCGGATGTCACATGAACGTTCGCTCCAATTTGTGCGGAGTAAGCATCGGCGGGGAACGAAGTGCCCGCCCAACCGTTGCCGCCAACATTGCAGGAAATGACGTTAGCTATTGCGTTGCCGGTTCCCCAACAAATGCCGGCCTGAGCGTTGCCAGTTATACGGCAGCCGATGATCAGGATGGTAGCATGATCCGTGTTCTCCCTATCAGGATTGCCTGACCAGATACCAAAGCGGCAATTAGATATATGAACGTTTTCCACAATGGCGCGACGGCAAAGCGTTGGGTCCACTTGACCCTTGAGGGTTCCAAAGTGAATCCCTGACAGCGCGAGCGCGGCCGGCAGCTCACCCTTCCGAGGTAAACGCGTCCGATACCCCGATATGGTCAGGTCACGAAAGGTAATGTAGAAATTCGGGTTGGATGGCTTTATTCTCTTCAATCCGGCGGCAACTTCCTTATGGCCTGTTCCGCCTTTCACCTGAAACACCGGCTTGGACTCAGCCCCGTACCACCTGATCAATGCGGTTTCATTCCCATCCCCTCGCTGGGTGAGAGCGCCATCACCGTAAATGACAAGTCCGTGAGTGCCGTCGATAACCAAAGTGTCGGTTACCTTATAAAAGCCGCCCGGCACACTGGGGAAGTATAAGGAAAACACCGAACGGCCGACTGCATTGCCGTCCGCCCCTTTGGCCGCGTTCAGCGCCGCCTGAATAGCCGCCGTGTCATCCGCGACACCATCCCCGAGCGCGCCGAAGTCCTTGACGCTCACAAACTCCCGGAGCTTGGCTTTCACCGCGCCGCCGCCTGATTTATTTTCATTCCCTTTGGGTGCGGCTTCGGCCCAGGCCACAAAAGGAAACGCGGCCATAACGATTATTGCGATGACTTTCAAAAATTTCATTTAACTTGAACCTCCTTAAGCAAGAAACATGCAACAAGCATTTAAAAAAAGATACCTACACAAGTATCTAAACCTGTTCAATCAATTAATTTTTCCTCTTATTTCATAAATATGTCCAGTAAGCGCTTCAACAGTAAGCTTTATAGAAAAATGCCTTGTATCATATTTTTGAATAAGCTTTTCAGATCCATCGATCATACGTTCCAGCAAGACATACCGGTCCGCTTTGGCCAGCCCATATTTATCGAGGTCAATATCAAATTCGACAGTGTACTTTTCATTAACCGCAATATTGCAGAAAACCAACCCCAGAGAACCATCAGGTGCTTTCCATACTGAATGCATAACAGCAGGAAGCTTGCGTATTTCAGGTGTTTTGAATTTCTGCCACCAACCCTTAATATACGGCCGTTGATTCTTAAGAATAAGGGGAGTTAGCATTTCACCATAAACCAGAAATTTTTTGCCTGCATAATAGCGTAGATGAACAATATCTCTTATAAACTTAATAAGTTTTAACCTGGTTTCTTCTTTTTTCTTTTCAATTATTGGTTTAAATCGGGGATGATTTGGTGTAAAAAAATGCCAAATATTAAACCACCCGAGCTGGTCACCTGATGTAAAGGATTCACCTATTACCATAGGAGTAACCTTCATATGTTCTTTATAATTTAAATTCATATTACAAAATAGAATAAAATAATCGTGGTATACTGCCTGAAAAGCAGGAACAGTACCAGCTTTAGACTGGTCCATACTCAGTAGCAGACCATCCAGACAATCCATAAGCACTTCAGAAAGACATTCACCAGTCATTATAGCATCAGGATTTATTTTTCTAGCAGCCTCACGACATCTGATCAGCAGTTCTCGTTGTCCCTCAAAATGATTTGCACCTACAGGATGTCCGTGTTCAGCATCAAAGCATTTATACCCTGTATGAGATACCTGGTCATAATAAACACCATCAGTGCCATAATCATCCAGCAAACTTTTGGTAATCTGCATCATCTTATTCTGCCAAAGCTCAGTATATGTACACATCCATGCTCCAAGGCTACCTTGAGTTTTGACCCGGCCTTTATGATCTTTTACAGCAGAATCAGCTGCATTTAATTTTTTCCAGGACGATACATTTGTATTCCACATATGTCCATTTATATAGGGCATGATTCTTACCCCCATATCATGAATTTTTTTGATTTGTGACTTAAAGGCCTGTTTCCCGATTAAAGGTGGAAAGTACTCAGGTAAATCACGGTCAAATCGGTTGTTATGCCAACCATAAAAATGAACAGCGATAGGAACACCTATATATTCCGAATTTTTTTTAATATCATCTAGAGTCTGGTCAAAATCAGGACCTACTTTTGGTAATATTTTTTCCTGATATTCTTTTCCTCCCGTAATACCTTTTTGCTCCCATGCCAGCATCCAAAATCCAAGTTCTTTGAACCAAAGGGGAACGTCCTTTCTTTTATAAAGGGGGCCTTTTGAACACCAGACTTGTTTAATAGCCCATTCACGATACATCTTGCTTGCAGTAAACCAGTCACCCTTAAACGAAGTCATTACAAACTCGTAGGGCATTCGATAATTAATGCCTATCGCACCCTGGTTATCAGGTATATTCCGTATATAAAATGTAAGTGTTTGGGGCAGTCTACCCGGTTTAAATATAATTTTTTTATCACAGGCATTGCCGTCCTGGGTTGCAAGATAGAGACCACCGGTAGGTCCATAGACAGATGAAAATTGCATTGATGGTCCACGATATCGAAATGCATTTACTTTAGAAGGTTGTTGATTTTGAATAGTATTGGCAGACTTCTTATTCTCAATAAAAAAATTATTATGCACCACCCCTATGCTTTGCGGTACAAAAAGTTTTGTTTTTTCAGCTTCACCCATTGGCAATATAGATTCTATCACAGGAAAATCAATGTTCCACAGCCCCCTGTTTTTACTTTGGCAATCAATATTGATTTTCCAGCAAAGATAGCGGCTTCCTGTATCAGCAGAGATACACACCTTTGTTCTCAAAATATTATTCTCTTCACCGGATGATATCCCGGTCGAGTTAATATATAATGCAACAGATTCC
>CAYQNY010000287.1:0-3211 GCA_964418925.1 uncultured Verrucomicrobiota bacterium | reverse complement strand
AAATCGGAGAACAAATTGATGCATCATATTTTCATTCGTTACGCTCATGAAAAATAGTGATCATGACGTTCGGCAGCGGATAATATTGATCCCGTTTAAAAATGAGATTGACAGGATATGCCGCGTGGCGTACGTTATATCGTACGAAAGGAAAATAATACCATGACGACACTAACCGCCACGGAAGCACGCAAAAAGCTCTATACATTGCTTGATGATGTCACGGATTCTCATGAGGCCGTCCAGATTACGGGTAAACGCAACTCTGCCGTACTTGTGTCGGCAGAGGATTGGCAAGCGATTCAGGAGACGCTCCACCTGACCTCAATTCCAGGGATGAAGGAATCCATCCTCAAGGGCCTTCGCACGCCGGTAAAAAAGTGCGACCAGGAGCTTGACTGGTGAACTGGACGCTCGTCTTTACCAAGCAGGCCAAAAAGGATGCCAAGAAACTGGTATCCTCCAACTTGAAACCCAAGGCGCAACGGATTCTTGAAATTCTGACAATAAACCCCTATCAGAATCCTCCCCCGTATGAGAAACTTGTCGGGGAACTGTCGGGCGCCTATTCAAGGCGTATTAATATTCAACACCGTCTTGTGTACCAAGTCTTGGATAGCATCAAGACAGTCAAGGTCATCCGGATGCGGACACACTACGAATGATCAGGCGAATATTCATAATCATAAAATTCATCCGCTGATATGGAAGGATTTCTGCTAGGGTTAAGTACGGGGGTCTATTGTTTCGCGTCCTGCGGGCCGCTGCTGGCGCCGTGGCTGCTGGCGGAAGGTTTGGGCCCGGGCCGGAATGTATTATATGTCCTGCTGTTCATGGGCGGGCGGCTGTTGGGATACCTGGTGTATGGCATCCTGGCCTGGTTTTCCGGCCGGATGTTCCAGGCGGTCCTGCCGGCCTGGCGTCTGTATGTGTTCGGGGGCGCCTATATCGTTCTGTCTGTCATGCTGGTGGTTTACGCGGGACGCGCGAGGTGGGCGGCCTGTGAAACGGGCACCACGAGTTCCCCCTGGCATGAGCGGCTGCGGCATCGGAGTCGCGGGCTGATTCCGTTTATCGGCGGTCTGGTAACAGGACTGAATATATGCTATCCGTTCATGCTGGCTTTCGTTGCGGCCGCGGCCCGGCCGACATGGCTCGCCAGCGTTGGGTTTTTCCTGATGTTTTACCTGGGGACATCAGTTTTCATCCTGCCGTTGCCGCTGCTGGGCCTGCTGCGGCGGCGCCAGGCGCTCCGGACCATCGGCCGATTATCGGCTTGGCTCGTCGGATTTTATTATTTATACTCCGGCCTGATGATGATCATTCAGGGCATCGCCAGCGGCGCGTCGAAGTGAGGTGAACATGACCAAAAAAACACAGCCTGCTTCCCTGGCGTTGTCACGCGGGAAAGCCCTGTTGCTCTGCCTGCCCATGCTGCTGCTTTCCGGCCTGATGCTGAGTAGCGGAAAACCCATGCAGGGGGCACAGGACCTGATCGCCGTCGGCGTCACTTTCCTGTTCTTCAATGTGTTGTTTTACCAGATGCTCGCCAGCGGACGGACCGACCGCTGGCGCGCCACGGCTTTTATCCTCTATGCCGTACTGCTGTCCTTCACGTTCATCATTCACATGTTTGAGGCGCGCGGCGCCATGTCGCTTTCCGAGGCCAAAATCATCGAATGCCAGGTGCCGTTCTGTCATATCGTGATTCCGATGACCCTGATTCCGCTCGCCCTGACCCGCTCGATTATTTTTCCGGGACAGGTAGCCGGCGGCTATGCCTCGATCGTGACAATGTTCGTCCTGTGGATCGGCGCCGGCCTGGTCCTGGGACGCGGATTCTGCAGTTGGGTCTGCTTTTTCGGCGGCTGGGATGATGGCTTTTCACGCCTGGCGCGCAAGGCCCGGATCCGGACGATTCCGGCCTTCTGGAAGTGGCTGCCGTTTGCGGTACTGCTGGTGGTGGCGCTCAGCTCGGCCGCGCTGTTACAGCCGACATACTGCTCCTGGTTTTGCCCGTTCAAGGCTGTCACCGAATTCGAGGCCGTGACTTCCATGAAGGTCCTGCTGCAAACGATCATGTTTGTTACCCTGTTCCTGGGGCTGGTCGTCATCCTGCCGATTCTGACCAAGCGCCGCACCCAGTGCGGGCTCTTCTGCCCGATGGGCGCGCTGACGTCCTTTTCCAATTACATCAATGCCTTTGACGTGCGCATTGATCCAGATCGCTGTGTGCAATGCGGGCAATGCGAGCGGGTGTGCCCGGTTCTGGCGATAACGGAACAAAGCCTGGCCATCGGCAGGCCGGACATGACCTGCGTGAAATGCGGCAAGTGCATTGATGCCTGTCCGAAGGATGCCATTCATTATCATATCAAGGGGACGCCGCCGGCCTGGAAAAGCGTCATGACGCGCGTCCTTTTCCTCTATGTCTCTGTCCTGTTTCTGACAGTTTTTGCCGGCGGAACATTCATGGAGGCCATCAAGCGCCTACTGAATCTGGTCATGACCGGGCATTTTTGATCCTGAAAGGAGCCTGACTGTGAAAACGACACGCCTGACAATCTGGGCCGGTATGTTTTGGGCCGTTGCCTGCTTTATCCTCCTGCTGGTCATGTTTTTCGGTCTCCCCCGATGGGAAAAGGCCGTGGCGAGTCTGCCGTTCATGAAAGTCAGCGACAAGTATACCGGCGGCCCGGTCTGGAGGACCCTGGAACACGGCGCTTATCGGACCGTTATTCATCAGCCGGTCTTTCCGGCCCTGATCGGGCAGGCTCGAATCGGGTTTGTCCAGGTGAACTGGACACCGCTAACCAATCTCCCGCCGGTGATTCGCGAGGATATTGACTGCTCGTCCGACGGGCGGCCGGATTTCAACATAACCATCGATACATCATCCGGTCAGGCGGAATTAAAGCCGCTGCGTGACGGCGTCCTGCCCTTGCAGACATCTTGCGCCCTCTCGAACAGTTGGGTAGTGCGGGTGGGATTAGAGCGCGGGCTGATGCCTCGCTGAACTGATAAGAAAAAATGAGTATCGCTCGCCAAGCTTGCCAAGCCAGAGGCATGGGCAGGCAAAGGAGGCCAAGGGAAGAAAGCCGCGCATGCTGACAATTCTTCCTTTCCGGTCTTGGCGAGAAAAATCCATTCCGATCGTTAATTAGGCGGCTTCGCCGCAACTTTGCCGTTCTCCCCCCGTCAGCTCCGCGCT
>CAYQNY010000286.1:0-3220 GCA_964418925.1 uncultured Verrucomicrobiota bacterium | reverse complement strand
AGACGGCAGCCTCTCCGACTTCCCCCAGCCTGCCCCCGAGGTCTGGAACCAGGTGTGTTCGGAACATGACAATTGCCTCAACCGGAAATGTCCGTATTATGGGCGCTGTTTTCTGATGAAAGCCCGGAACCGGGCATTTGAGGCCGATATCCTCATCTTGAATCATCACCTTTTCTTTTCCGATTTGGCCCTCCGTCAGGAGGGCGTGGCGCTTCTGCCGGAATTCAAAACTCTGGTGCTGGATGAGGCCCATCGCCTGGAAGCCACCGCCAGTGAACACCTGGGCCTGCGCCTCTCGCAGGCCGGCATCGAGCACTGGCTGCGACGGCTGTATGTGCCGGAGTCCGGCAAGGGACTGCTGGCGGCGCTGAAGGAAAGCGACCTGGCCCATGCCGTGTCCGGTGTTTGGGATGACGTGGAACGGTTTTTCCTGGAAATCAAGCGCTGGGCAAACCTGGCCGGCAAGGAGAATCGGCGCGTGGTCGGCGCACCGCTTGAAATGCCCGTGTTTCTGGGCGAACGCCTGACGGCAGTCATTCACCAGGTGGATCGCCGGGCCGATATGCTGGAGGATCCGGATGTCAAAGCCGAACTTAAGACCATCACCCGCCGCGGCCTTGAGATCCGTAACAGCCTGGATGTGTTTCTGACCCAGTCCCAGACGAATCATGTCTATTGGATTGAGCTGGAAGGAGTCCGTCGCCGTCAGTTTGTTCTGCATTCCGCGCCGATTGAAGTCGGACCGATTCTTGAAACCCTCCTGTTTCAGCAGTTCCAAGCGGTGATCATGACGTCGGCAACTCTGGCCGTGGCGGATGATCAGAGGCCACGCCAAAGGCGTGGTAAACTTGCTTGCCACGATCTTAGCGTGGCCCGCCGACTTGTCCGCCATAGCTCCTGGAGCGACGGTGGAAGTCAGCCGCTAAGGGACGAAGGCGGGTCAGAGGTCAACCAAGAACAAAAAAATAACGCTTCGCCGCTCGCGTATTTCCTGAACCGGGTGGGGGCCAACTCCTGCCAGGAACTCGTGGTCGGATCGCCTTTCAACTTCAGCCGGCAGATGCGGGTGATTATTGCCGGCGACATGCCGGATCCCAAGGCGCCGGACGCGTTCCTGGCGGCGGCAACACCGGCCATCCGCCAATTTATCCAACAAACGCAAGGCCGGGCGTTTGTGCTCTTTACCAGCGCCGAGATGATGAAAACCGTGGCCAAACAGTTGCGGTCCGTTATTGAAGCCAATGGTTTGATGCTGATTGTACAGGGGGAAGGCATTCCGCGGCATCGTATGCTGGATGAATTCAAACAAAATGGCGCCGCCGTTTTGTTCGGTTTGGACAGTTTCTGGATGGGCGTGGACGTGCGCGGGGAGGCGTTGAGCAACGTTATCATCGCGCGCCTGCCGTTCGCCGTGCCGGATGAGCCGGTGACCAAAGCCCGGATGGACCGCATTCGCGCACAGGGTGGCGACCCGTTTCGTGATTATTCCCTGCCGGAAGCAATCCTGAAATTCCGGCAGGGGGTAGGACGCCTGATTCGGACGGCCACGGATGAGGGCATCATCGTGGTCCTGGATTCACGGATTGTCACCCGCTGGTATGGCCGTTTTTTCCTGGAGTCTATCCCCGAATGCCCGGTGGAGATTGTATCGGTGAGCAGTAAGCAGTGAGCAGTGAGCAGCCTGCCCTGAGCGCAGTCGAAGGGTGAGCAGCCGGTGAGATGTAAGCAGTGAGCAGTGAGCAGTGAGCAGTGAGCGGAAAGAGGAATCGGGTGCCGTTGGCTGTATCCGAATGGCGGGATTTGTTTTGTAGGGCAGGAATTACGCCCCGGCGGATTCCCGCCGGGGGATGTGGATGATGGAGTATGTAGGATTGGCGCTACTTGTCCGGCGTAGCCGTGGCAAAGACGGATGAGGCGCGATAATTGAGTATGTGGGAGGGGCGCTATGCGCCGCGACAAACCGATATCAACAGGCAAAGCGAATCCTCACTCAAGTGCATTGCGAAAACATAGGTTCAGTATCCCCGGTCATCTTTATCATCTGGTTAAATGTCTGGACACTGGACTTCGCCGACAAGTTGATTTAACCGATCCCGCTTACGCGGAAATAATTATCAACGCTTTGTTTCATCAAAGGGATCGGAATGGATGTCGATTATTTGCCTTTGTCGTTATGCCGGATCATGTCCATTGGTTGTTGGCCTTGCCGGAAACTGGAACGTTGACGAACCTGGCCAGAATTCTTTTCAACTGGTGCGCGATTCAAATCAATCGTCAGCTCGGACGCAAGGGATCATTATGGCAGGATGGATATTATGATCATCTCGTTTGCGAGAATGAGACCCTGTCCGGATTAATCCGATATATTGAGGCCAACCCAGTCAGAAAGGAGCTATGCTTATTTTCAGCAGACTGGTTATGGTCCAGCGCGCATTCGAGATGGCAGGGTAAATTGGACCGGGGGTGGTTAGGGCGGGGGAGGTTTGAAGAAGGTCGCGGCGCGTAGCGCCCCTCCCACATAAGACATAGACAGGCAATTATTGGGGGGGGTGGTTACCGCAGTCCGTATTTTTGTGGGAGGGGCACTACGCGCCGCGATGGATTCCAGCCGTGGTTGGCGGTCGAAAAAAGTCCAAAAAACAGTTGCCTTGGCCTGCCTGAAAATGATAGTATTTTCTTATGAGTGATCTTGGGATTAAAAGTCGTCATATTGGCCGGTTGCTGACCCTCGGCTTCAGCCTGGCGTTGGCCGGTTTGTGGGCGTCTAATGTGCCGGCGGCCGACTTTGATATGACTTATTATTTAGGGTCAGTGAGCAATGACTACATGACGCAGACTGAATACGCCAATGCAAATAACTATATTCAAATCAACGCAGGATGGAATACGCCGCCCAGTAATTTGACGTGGTATACCAGTGGCGTGATCATTTCTAATCTCCCGGAAGGTCAGCGATTCGTCTATTTCAAACGAGTGACGGATTTCTATTTGTCCGATCCCAGCAATCACACATTTGGCGCTGTTAGCCCCATTCTCACCAACCTCTACTATCCCTATTCCAACAACCTGACAATGGTGATTACCGGGGTTGTGGGCGGGGTGGAGGCGCCCTGGCAACTGACCTCATACCCGGATGAATTTACGAATGCCAGCGCCTTCTGCACGAGCTTTACTAATACCGTCGAATTGACCAAAATTCCGACCGGCACCTACGCGGCGA
>CAYQNY010000285.1:0-3240 GCA_964418925.1 uncultured Verrucomicrobiota bacterium | reverse complement strand
GGAGGACTTTTTGTGTTTGACGGGGCCTTTAATGGGTGACCGCAATATCCTTTGTGGCTTCTTATCCGTTTTTGCGGTGTTAGGAATAAAAAAGAAGGAAACCATATGAAGCAAGCGGCAACAGCTTTGAGCATCCTCTTATTGTGCACGGCCGCCACCTGTTGTGTTCTCGGACAGACCACAAATCCCGATGATCAGGAGTTGATAAAAGAACTTGAATTGTACAACGTGGACCGGATGCATGGACTCACCTTTGAAATCTACGTATGTAAACTATTGAAGCACCGGGGATACGCCACGAAGAATATGCGCGCATCCAATGACTTTGGCACTGACATCATCGCGACCAAAGGGAACGACAAGATATCAATTCAAGTTAAACGATCGAAAAACCGAATAGATAGGAAAGCGATCAGTGATGCTGTGGCCGGAATGAAGTTTTACAAGTGCAACAAGTCAATGGTTGTGACCAACAACAGATTTACTGATAGCGCCAAGAAATTTGCAAAGAAAACAGAATGCACTTTGATCGGTCGAGCAGAACTGGCAAAATGGATTGCGTCATACAAACAGAAATCAAAGGCGAGTCAGAACCCTAAAGATACAAGTCCTCAAAAATGATCAATGCCTACCCGACCAATCAGCGCAACGTGCCCGGCCGGTAGGGTGTAATTATTGAATGTTGAGACCTGATCCTAATTCCTAATTCCAACTTTTGATGGCGTAGAATTATTAACTCGGCCCAGATTTTGGAATAGGTTTTGCAAAATTGGTTTCGCAATAAACCAAAAAACAAGTAACGCAACCGCAGCGGCAACTATCCCCCATAACAATTTGCCTAATTCTTTTTTAATTATTTCTAACGGCGTTTTATTCTGTCTTGCCATATTGACCTCATGTTCGGACTGTACCTGTTGACAAAAGAAAGGGGTCAGTCCGAGAATCCTGAATAAGCGTCCCTATGACTGCGATGATAAGCAAAGCAGTCCGGAGTGTCAAGAAACCGTTCCTATTCTAAGCCTGCCCGCCACGGCGGCAGATAAAAAACCGGCAGCGACCCTTGAAACGGTGGAAGCATATCTTTACCGCCGAATATCCGGAATTAAGGAGACGCAGGGCTGTTAATCGTTATTTGAAGGTTTGACCCCAAATGTCCTGCGTATTGAAGGTCTCATTCTCGATTTTCTAACGGCTGCGGCCTCCCCGCATGGTAAGTTTCTGTATAAATTACTTCTATGTACGGCCGTTTTGAAGCTTGCCCTTCGCGAGATACAATTGTTTTTCCATTTGAACCTGAAGTTGCTTTCAGATAAATTCCCGCTACCGTGCTGGAACCGTCATACCAGTCTTTAACGAGGTTCGTGACGTCCATCGTAAGTTCGACCTCAGTGCCTGCATCGAAAGCAACGGTATATGCGGCCGCCGCCACATAGTCGGTTCCTGCTATCCCGCCGGTTCCGCCGGCGTAGTTGTTCCAGGTTGTTGTCATTTCACTGAAATCCGTTAACAAGTCATGAGCGCTAAATGTCATTGGCCCGCAGGTCCAGTTATCTGACCACCATTGATGCAATCTGGCAGAGATGACCTCCTTGCCGGAAGGAATATCGCTTATGTTAAATCGGCAAAAATGAATCTCAGGTTGGGGGATGCAAACCGAATTAAAGGTCCCTCCTCCATAATTCGTATCTCTTTCCGCTATAGCGCCATACCCTGCGTGAATATGGGTGTCAGCTGCGGTATACATTTTCACAGGCGCCGCACAACTAAAGCTGCATACCGTACCTTTGTAAACATTAGAGTCATTAACCTCGTCAACACGCCAATAGTAAAACGGCACCAGGACAGACAAACTGCCGGCAGGGTCGTAGCTGTTACCATCCTGGGCGCCCATGTAAAGCGCCGAAGACGTATTGGCATTGTCAACATCATTGTAGTTTGTACCGAAATATACATGATGGCCATTGGTATCATCAACCGCGGCATCCGCCGTCCAGTGAAGAACCACATTTACAGCCACAGATGTCGACTGCTCTGTAGGATACTGGTCAGTAGCTTTCGGACGTCTGGTGGTAAAATTCCAGACAGGCCCTTTCCACTTCCACGTCTGAGCTTCGTTGACCTCGTCGATTCGCCAGTAGTAGGTTTTGTCATATTCCAAATTACATGGGTCATAGCTGTTGGTATCAACATTGCCTTTGAAAACGTTCAAAGTTATTGTGGAATTGGCATCTGTAACGTTCTGCTCGTTAGTTCCCAGATAAACATCATGTGTGTTAACGTCATCACCGGGGTCCCATTTTAGAACCACTGTCGTCGGCTCCACATCCGTTTCATAATTTTCAGGTTTTGGGTTCGAGGCTTTTGGGTGCGTAAGTTCAACGGTATAACTCCAGGTATCAGCTGCGGTATATACACCGGCTGCGCAGGGGTCATTGCTGGTTCGCTGCCACCATGTCAAAGTCACATTGAGTTCGTCAACCTCGCCAATAACATAGCCGTACTTACTCGCACAATGTTCCTGCGTTATGGTCATACCACTGTTGTCACCACTATAACTGCCGCCAAAACTATAGAGCGGCGCTCCAGCTGATCCGACTATGTACTGACGTATATCGTTATTTGGGTCGCCGTCATTATCATCGACATGGGCACGGTCATAGAAGTGGTCATGGCCGCAGAAATAGGCTCGTGAGCCGGCGTTTTTGAGGCTTTGCCAGAATGCGTCGCGATCGCTGACAGAGTCGTCAAGGCAGTCACTATGTAAAGCCGCAAAAGCTGGTTCGTGACCGAAGGTAAATACATGAGGCTTAATGTTGCCCGCCAATTGGCCGTTAAGCCAGGCCTGGTTCACCTTGTTGTAGTTGAGATCATCGTTGGCACCGTCATACTGTCCGAGTCCGACAAAAAAAGCGTCTCTGTAGATAAAGGAGAATGTCATATTCTCTTCGCCTGCAGGGCCGTTATTAGGATTGGCATATTGACCTGCGAACTGTGTGTTCCATACATCTGCCGCCGAAGTCGGGCCCACAACGCCGGCTACTTCGTGATTGCCGCGAATAGGATATACGCTAATATTCGCATCGTCATAAAGAGGCTGCATAACGCTTTTCCAAAGGCTAAGTTGAGCTGTTAGAACCGCGGGGTCAGAACTCCCACTTACAAGGTCACCTGGGAAAATCACTAATTCTACATCCTGGTTAATTGCCTCATCAACAATCTCATTAAGAATAGACGTAGTTA
>CAYQNY010000284.1:0-3242 GCA_964418925.1 uncultured Verrucomicrobiota bacterium | reverse complement strand
GATCCGGCGGGCAAATGGCGGATAGAGGTTAAACAACCATGGACAGGCTTGAAAGGACAGGCTGTGTTCAGAGTTGAGAATTAACGGAAAAAGGAGAACAATATAAATGGAAAAGATTATATTGATAGATTGTCCGGTTCTTGCGGACCGGAAACGGGCGGGATTGGTTTCATCCGCACCGATTCGCGCGGTAGTTATGCGTATTCTCGTAACTTTTGTCGTCCTGCTCTGGTGCGGCGCACTTGCGCTCCGGGCCGATACGTACTACGTGGCCCAGGGCGGCCAGACCCCGATCTCGCCCTATGACACCTGGACCAAGGCGGCCAGCAATATCCAGGATGCAATCAGCGTGGCGATTGTTGCGGACGATATCGTATTGGTCAGTAACGGGACGTATCAGGCGGGCGGGGTTACGAATTGGCCTTCCGGCTCGCTTCTGACCAACCGGGTGGCGATCACCAACGCCATCACGGTCCGCAGTGCGAACAATGATCCGACCAATACGATTATAAAGGGCGCAGGCCCAATTGGTGATGCGGCCGTCCGGTGCGTTTATATGGTCGACAATTCTTCGCTGGTCGGGTTCACATTGACTAACGGAGCTACATTAGGACGCATTGGTGCCCCTTGGGCCGCAGGGGGGGACACCAACGATGGCGGCGGAGCGTATTGTCAGTCAACCGCCGCGACAATATCCAATTGTGTGATTATCAGTAATTCGGCGGACTATCGTGCCGGCGGAGTGTACGCTGGCACCCTGTACAACTGCACGCTGATCGGTAATTCGGCGTATTTAGGCGGCGGAGCACACGATAGCACCCTGTTCAACTGCACGGTGTCCGAAAATTTTGTAACCAGGCTGTATTGCTCTGCCGGAGGGGTGTATGATTGCACACTGTCTAACTGCACACTGATCGGCAATTCGACGAGGGGTAACGGTTCCATCGGCGGCGGAGCTACCTACGGCCTCCTGTATAACTGCACGCTGTCCGGAAATACGTCAAAATGGTGGGGTGGCGGAGCATTTAACGCCAAACTGACTAATTGTACGATTGTCGGTAATTCGGGGCAGGAGGGTGGCGGAGCGAGAAGCTGCGTCCTGTATAACTGCACGATTGTCAGTAATTCGGTAAGTCAATATGGCGGCGGAGTATTTGAGAGTACCCTGTATAATTGCCTATTGTCCGGAAATACGTCGTACTGGGACGGTGGCGGAGCGTACAGCAGCACCCTGTATAATTGCACGGTGGCCGAAAATACGGCGGTGTCGAACGGTGGCGGAGTGTACGCTGGCTCTTTGTATAATACTATCGTATATTTCAATACTGCACTTGATGGATCAAATTGGTGGAATGTTTCAACATTTACACACACCTGTACGGCGCCGGCAGCCACAAATGGGGCTGGAAACATCGGCGCCAATCCAATATTTGTTAATACGAATGCGGCCAACTACCGCCTGAGCGTCAATTCGCCCTGCATCAACAGTGGCACTAATTATTCATGGATGACCAATGCCGTAGATGTCCGCAGCGTGGATTTGGACGGTAATCGGCGGATTGACCGGTTCAGCGGCCGCGTGGATATGGGGTCCTATGAATTGGCCCCCAAAGGCACCTTGTTCCGGATGTATTAAAAAACCCGGAAATACAGTTTGGTTCATGCCAGAGGCAGATTCCGCCCAAGGACGGACAAGCTCGCCTCCGGCGGAAAATTGGCCTGAAAAACATCGATGTTCCTAATAGTCTACAGCCTATAGCCTATCCCGTCGGCGCAAGTCGCCGACGGGAAAATTCCTATACATTAAATCAGGCCCCGCCAAGCGGGGTAATAGGAGGTGCAGATGAAGAGCAAAGTTGCTAAGGCGGCAAGAATGTTGTTGTCAGGCGGTATCGGGCCGGCAGTTGGGGTGTGTATTATTTTGGGCGGCGGCATTAAAAGCTTTGGTGCTGAAGGCGACACCAAGAGCAGCCATCCGTTCGGCTTGAATAAAAACTATCCCTACGGCATATTAACAAGCGCCTACGAGACTCCGCATGTCAAGTGGGCCAAACCATACGCCGGCGGAGATATCAAAGCGCTGGTAATGGCGCCGATGTGGAGCCAGCGCGAGACCGTGGAACTTGCCCAGCGGCTTTCCCTTGACTATACCCCCTGGATGACTTCAGCTTTCAGCAAAGTGGCCATACCCGCAGAATGGTTTTCGTTAAAAACCCCGGTAGCATTGATTGACCGGTTGTTGCGAGAGTATCTGTCGGAAGAGTATGATGTAATAGTGATAGGTAAACTGGCCTGGGCGATGCTGCCCGCGAAGCAACGGTTTGAATTATTGCAGAAGGTGTCTGAAGGCACGGGCCTGGTATATATCAACCCGCCGGAAGACAACGAGGAACTTAAACTGGTCTTTTCACGCAAACCAGCGCCGGATGGCGCTGATTTTATAGGCAGAGGCATCCCGTTTTCTTGCCTTCCGCAGCTGCGCGACAAGCCGGTAGAGAAGATTGTTCGTGCGGGAGTATTTGGAAAAGGCCGGGTGGTAGCCTTGGACTACGGGCAGAAAATGCCTGAAGAAAAAAAGCGTGACGGGAAATACCGTGCCGCGGCAGGATATCCGGCGCTTACGCCACAGTGGGACCTGTCGGATTCAAAGGAAGGTTATATGCCTCCGGATAAATGTCCGGAGATAGAGCTGGTCCCTTATGAGTATTACCAGTCGCTGGTTGCGCGGGCGGTGCTCTGGGCAAGCGGCAAGGCCCCGGAAGCCCGTTTAAGCGAAATATCACTCCCGGCAACAGTTGAGTATCCTGCGTCCGCCCATAAGGCGCAGGTTACATCGGTATCAGCGCCTTCCAACGCGCTTGTACAAGCAAAAGTGCGCAGTCGTTATGACTACGAACGGGTTTATGCTATCCCGTCCCAGCCGGCTGACAGCAAACAACTGACTTTACCGGAGGTGCCTGCCGGCGAGTATTTTCTGGATGTCTGGCTGGTTGCTTCCGACGGCAAGGTGTTTGACTGGGCCAGCCGGGGTTTTACCGTCAAGGCGGATATAGCGATAGCCGGAATCACTCTTGCAGGGAAAAGTTACAACCCGGGTGATGCGATAAAGGGAGCGGTCCGGTTGTCCCGGGCGGCAGCGGCAGGCGAGGCTGTGACAGCGGAACTCTGGGACAATTACGGACGCAAGATATCCGAACAGCGGCTTGAAGGCGAAGGGGACAAATATTCCTTTTCATTTACGG
>CAYQNY010000283.1:0-3292 GCA_964418925.1 uncultured Verrucomicrobiota bacterium | reverse complement strand
AAAAAATCGTCTTCGGATAGTTTAATGGTTACCGAGAACTTTTAACTGTCGAGTTACGGAAAAAGCGCTAAAATAAATCTGATGAAAAATCGTGCTGATCACACCGTTAAAGACTGGGAAAATCCGCATTTACTGCACAGACATCGTGAGCCGGCGCGGGCCACCTTGTTTCCGTTTGCGGATGAAGCCGGCGCCTTAGCGGGGGAACGCGGAGCTTCACCGTATTTCAAAAGTTTAAACGGTCAGTGGCAATTTTATTATTGCCCATCGCCGGCCTCCGTTCCGGAAGGTTTTGAGAAAGATGATTTTGATGCCAGGGGGTGGGATAGCATCCCGGTTCCCGGTAATTGGCAGATGCATGGTTATGGGAAACCCAATTATACTAATGTGAATTATCCCTATCCGCTGGATCCTCCGCATGTGCCGGATGATAATCCGGTCGGGTTATATCAACGGACGTTTGATCTGCCGGAGACATGGGCTGGCCGCCGGTACTTTTTGAATTTTGAAGGCGTGGATTCCGCCTTCTATGTCTGGGTCAACGGGAAATTGGCTGGATTCAGCAAAGGCAGTCATGTGCCTTCTGAATTTGATGTCACGCGCTGGATTCACCAGGGTGAAAATCGTCTTGCCGTGCAGGTGTTTCAATGGTCGGACGGCAGTTATCTGGAAGATCAGGACATGTGGCGTCTTAGCGGGATATTTCGCGATGTGTATTTGATTGCCGTGCCCCAGATGCATCTGCGCGATATTTCCGTAAAAACACTTTTGGATCGTCATTATACGGATGCTGAGCTTCAACTGCATGTGATCGTTAAAAATTATTCCTCCAAACGCCTGTCCCGCTGTGCCGTCATGACCACGTTGCTGGATGCGGAGGGGCGTCGAATCGTGCGACGTAAAATTACCGGGAGGTTGACGCTGGCCGCCGGCAGGGAGACAGCGCTTTCCGCGACGCTGTCCGTCAAAGCGCCGAAAAAATGGAATGCCGAGGAACCGAATTTATATTCCTTGCTGGTCGTTCTCCTGGGGCCGCAAGGCGATGTTGTGGAAGTGCAATGTGTCAAGGTGGGGTTTCGCCAGGTCGAACTCCGGGATCAACAGCTTTTGATTAACGGGGCCTCCGTTAAATTACGCGGCGTGAACCGGCATGAGTTTCATCCTGATTTGGGGCATGTCGTTCCCTCTGCCTTGATGGAACAGGATATCCGGCTGATGAAGCGCCATAATATCAACACGGTCCGGACGTCCCATTATCCTGATGATCCGCGCTGGTATGATCTCTGTGACCGGTATGGTCTATACCTGGTGGACGAGGCGGATCTTGAGACGCATGGCTTCGGCTATACGGCGCCCGATATTCCCGCGAAAGTACCATTGTGGAAAGAAGCCTTTATAGATCGAGCAGTCCGTATGGTCGAACGTGATAAAAACCATCCGTCGGTCATTATCTGGTCGCTGGGGAATGAGTCCGGTTATGGCCAGAATCACAAAGCCATGGCGTCCTGGATCCGAAAGGCTGATCCGACGCGTCCCATTCATTATGAACGCGCAGAAGAAGGGCAGGAAGTGGATATCGTCAGCGTGATGTATCCCACTGTCAGCAAGTTGATTGATCAAGGCCAGCGTACCGACGATCCGCGGCCATTTTTTATGTGCGAGTATGCCCTTGCCATGGGCAACGGCCCCGGTAATTTCAAGGAATACTGGGAGGCCATCTGGAAATATCCGCGACTGATCGGCGGTTGTGTGTGGGAATGGACGGATCATGGGATTAGACAGCGTACGGCTGACGGCAGGGAATGGTTCGCGTATGGCGGCGATTTCGGTGACCAGCCGAATGACGGGAATTTCTGCATAGACGGCCTGATCTTTCCGGACCGTGTCCCGCATCCCAGCCTGCTGGAATACAAAAAGGTTCTGGAGCCGGTCCAGGTCCAGGCGGTTGATTTGGCGCGCGGGAAGGTCAAACTCATCAACCGCTATGATTTTCTAGCCCTGGATCATCTCCAGGGTTTATGGCAGTTGGTTAAGGACGGCCGGGTAGTTCAGCAGGGAACATTCATCTTGCCGCCTATACCGGCCCGGGGCGAAAAGGCGATCACTCTGCCCTATGTTCTGCCGGCAACGGCTGATGGGGAATATTTCCTGAATGTAACTTTTGCTTTGATTGCTGATGCCGCGTGGGCCCGGGCGGGGCATGCAGTCGCGGCATCACAGTTGGCTGTGCCTCTTAAATCCTTGCCGGCGATATTGATTAAAAAAGCCTGTTTACCGAAACTGGAAATCAAGAATTCCACCGGGGCCATTGCCATTAAAGGTGAAGATGTTGATCTGGTTTTTGACCGGCACAGCGGAACGATTGCTTCCCTGGTGTATCATGGGATACAGATGGTTAACCAAGGTCCTTTGCTGCAAATATGGCGCGCGCCTACTGATAATGATCAGTATGCTGCCAAGGCCTGGCGCCAAATGGGCTTGGACCGGCTCCAGCACCGGATTGAATCCGTGGCTATTGATCAGGGTGATCGGCGGATTGTTCGTGTTGACGTGCGGGCGGTTCTGGGGGCGTACAGTCTGGCGCCGGTCTTTAAAGCGATGTACAGCTACTTGATCTATGGGAGCGGGGATATCGTGCTCCTGACCCGCTTGACGCCCTGTAGGCAGGATAATTTACAGTCCTTGCCGCGTATCGGATTGTGTCTGCATCTGGCCGGGACCTTGGATCATTTTGCCTGGTACGGCCGCGGGCCGCATGAGAATTATATTGATCGCAGGGAAAGCGCCATGGTCGGGCTTTATAGCGGTCTGGTGCAGGAGCAATATGTTCCTTATATCAAACCCCAGGAAAACGGTAATAAAACCGATGTGCGTTGGGCGGCGGTGACGAATAAACAGGGGCTCGGCTTGCTGGCGGCAGGCATGCCGTTGATGGAAGTCAGTGCGCATCATTATACGGCGGAAGATTTCACGCTGACGCCGCATGCGCATGAGCTGGTTCGCCGTCATGCAACCATGCTTAACCTGGATTACCGCCAGGGGGGATTGGGGAGTAATAGTTGCGGGCCGGAACCTTTGCCGCAATATTTACTGGAACCGCGTGCTACCGCGTTTACCGTGCGCTTAAAACCTTTTTCCAGTGAAGTGAATACGCCGATGCGACTCTGGCGGCAGGCGCCGGAAATTCCGGCAATGTGCCGGGAAATCTTCCTAACCTGACCTATTCATGAAGATTTTAATTCTTCATGAATAGGTCACCCAAAGGGCCGTTTCGACAGGCTCAAGGTCTCGA
>CAYQNY010000282.1:0-3328 GCA_964418925.1 uncultured Verrucomicrobiota bacterium | reverse complement strand
GGGCAGTATTTATTACGATACTACTGTCAACAAACTGCGCGTTAATACTGGCGGCTCGACGTGGGTGGATCTGCACTAACCTGCTTTATTTTGTCAATCCTATCGGAGACCTGGAACCATGAAACAGATCCTGGATCAGATCCTGCCCTTTGAACGAATGACCCGTGAACCCGGTCACCACTTTTTTGGCTACTACGACTTGCAGCCCTGGAGCGGTGATGGACGGTTTCACCTCTGCCAGCGGGTCGCGTTTATGGACCGTCTGCAAACCGCCACCGATCGTGCGGAACTGGGGATGGTCCGGATGCACGACAGCCAATTCATCCCGCTGGCCGCGACCTATGCCTGGAATTTCCAGCAGGGAACCATGCTGCAATGGAATCCGGCCAAACCCAGCGAAGAGATTATCTACAACACCCTCATGAATAACGCGTTCCATGGCGTGATCAAAAACATCAACACGGGCGAAATCCGGATCTTGTCGCGCCCCATCGCGGCGGTCGATTCCACGGGTTGCTGGGGTCTGAGCATTAATTTCAGCCGCCTCTTTGATTTCCGCCCAGGCTATGGTTATGCCGGGATCGAAGATCCGTTCAAGAATCAGGCCGCGCCGGCGGAGGATGGCATCTTCCTGGTTGATCTGGCGACGGGCGACAGCAAGCTGATCGTTTCCCTCGCGAGCCTGAGGCAGCGGTTCATAAATGAACCGCCCGCGGCGGACAAGCTCATGGTGAATCATATCACCTTCAACCCGGATGATTCGCGTTTTGTCTTCCTGCTGCGGAACATTCCCCTGTCGGGCGGTCCCTTGAAAAACCCCTGCGGCGGATGGAAAACAGCGACGTTGACGGCCAATACGGACGGCAGCGAACTCCATACCCTCATGGGGTTTGGCATGGCCTCGCACTACCATTGGCGTGATCGGGAACACCTTCTGATCTGGGCGGGGAACGGCGACAAGAATCAACCCGGGCTGTATTTGCTCCATGACTGTTCGCAGGATGCGGAACCATTGTTCATCGACGCCGACTATTGTGACGGACACTGCAGTTATTCGCCGGATCGGAACTTCATCCTGTATGACGGCTATCACCCCCCGGACTGCCGCCGGTTGCAGCTCTATGATCTGCGCAAGAAGGCGGTAATAACTCTGGCCACGGTGTACAACGGAAATCACAATCACCTGGCCAGCACCGACATCCGCTGTGACCTCCACCCGCGCTGGAACCGTGACGGTACCGCCGTTTCCTTCGATTCGGTCCACGAAGGACATCGCCACGTCTATTGGATGGACCTCAAGGGAATAGTTACGAGGAATCAGGGTCAGACCTAGACAATAGCTTTTGTTGAAAAATCCTATTGGTGGGGCGTTGGTCCTGTTCGGCGCGAATCCGCCGCGGCAGAATTCCCGCCCTGCCATTCCAAGAATTCCTCAGTCATTGTAGGGCTGGAATGGTTATGCTGAACGTGGGGTCAGCCCTTAGAATAAAGAATAAGGCTTGCGTGTGAATGTTGCGAACTTAGCTTTACTCCTAAGTTGAGAATATCGAAAAGACGTTGCAGAGGAGCTGATGCATAAATCGTTAATTTCTATTCTAAGGGCTGACCCCACGTTCCTCGACCCCACGTTTCTCACGGTCGTGGTTCAGCCCTGACAGTGTGTCGGACTTCGGCCCTGCCGTCCTGCCTGCCTATAGTTCCGGTAATGCTGTGGCGACACGCCGATTTTTTGCTTGAAGAGCTTTGAAAACTGCGGCACATCATCATAGCCCGCGGCCGCCGCAATTTCCTTCACCTGTCGTGTGGTATTCTTTAACGCGGCTGTCGCCTGGCGCATGCGGCATGATAACAGGAAATCGAGCGGCGCCCGCCCGAAATACTGCCGGAACAACTGGCGGAACCGGCTGTAGGATAAACCGATCCGCGCCGCTTCAGCCTGGAAGTCGCAGGTCTGGCAGGGGGCTTCCCGAAGTTGGGCGGCCAGCAACTCCAAGTCTCTGCGATAGAGCACCGGCGCGTCTGTAAGCGTTCGCCAGTCGATAATTCGGGCGATGATGTGTTCGAGCCGGACCACTGTTTCGGGTTGGCGGCGCGGGTCATGCTGTCGGATCAACGCCACGAGCGCGCAGAATTCCTTGGCCAGAACCAACGGCTCCGGCACCGGCAGATACTGCGTGGCGGACAGCGGCAACAGCCCATCCTCAATCATGCGGCGGGCGCGGGTACCGCTCATCAGTATCCAGTGATGTTCCCAGCCGCGTTTGTCCAAAGCGCCATACCGGTAGCGATGGCGCGGATGATGCCAGAAAACTACGGGCCGGTCCAGGATGATCCGGGCGCCGTTGTCAATGCCGTAGGACATCCGACCGGCCAGCATGAATTCAATTGAGTAGGTCCCGCCGAACCGCTGGTCAATAACCGTTTGGCAATGTGGTGTCACTCCGCCGCTGATGAAGCGAATATCATTAAAGTAATTCATGTTTGATCAAAAGTGACAATAACTTAATCAAAATTGCCATTTACACCGTAATGTCAAAAGATAAAGATAACGGCCAACAGTATGTTGTAAAGACAAATATGACAAAATGATGAAAACAGACACGCACCCGGCACTGCGCGAACAATTATATAATGAACGGCTTAATCGTTATATGACGGCCATGCGCAACGAAAAGCCCGATAAGATCCAGCAGGGGGTGGCAACACACAAATAACTCCGTCGAGTGATATAAGATTTGCGAGTGACTACGGAATGTCCGGATGCCCAAACCCGAAAGTAAAGCTCCCCACGGCACCTGCCCGCAGTCGCTATCCGCCGCGGCGAGATTGCAGGCGGGAGCCGCGGGGCAATCCGCCACTGGCGGATCGAGTCTTTGCGGAACCCTCCGAAGCCAAGAACGAAGTGATGGCGCAGGCGGGTAAAGCCCGGTGTCTGCATTCCATGGGAGGAGAAATTCAAAGAACTTCCGGAAATCTCCGGAGACAAAAAACTCGTGCAGCACGTCTGGGAGGAAATTGAAGCGCTTGGAAACATGTTCATCCGGTAATGTCTGCGCTCGTTTTAAAACCGGGAACAGACGCACTAAAGAGGAAAAATGCATAAATATAAATGGATGATGACGGCTGTGGTTTTTTGTCTTGTTATTATGGGTTCATCGGCTGCCTTTAGCGGGGAAGAAGGGTCTTCAACCAACGTGAAAATCACCTTTCCCCAGGGCCCGTCGACAGCATGCGCCAGCCCGATAGAAGGGCCGATAGAAATCGACGGAATCTTTGACGAGCCCGCTTGGGAGAATTGCGTCGAATTTCAGGACATGTCGCTCTCGAC
>CAYQNY010000281.1:0-3359 GCA_964418925.1 uncultured Verrucomicrobiota bacterium | reverse complement strand
CTGATGATAATCCTGCAGGGACCGCACGCCGCTATGGCCCTTGCGGCTGGCCGCAATGCCTTTGACGGACGCCAGCGCAGCGGCCAAAGTCGTCATGTAAGGCACCTTGTATTTAATGGCGGCTTTGCGAATGTAGGAGTCATCATGCTGGCTTTGCTTGCCGGCAGGCGTGTTAATGACCAGATGAATTTCCCGGTTCATGATTCCGTCGGTGATATTGGGACGGCCTTCATGCAGTTTATTGATGACCTCGGACGTGATGCCGTGGTCGGCCAGAAACCGGTGCGTCCCCTGTGTGGCCCGGATTACAAATCCCAGCCGGGCAAATTCACGCGCCACCGTAAGCATCGCCGTGCGATCCTTCTTGGCCACGCTGATCAGTATCGTGCCCTCTATGGGGAGGGCCGGCTGTACTGCTTCCTCGGCCTTGAAGAAAGCCAGCCCGAATGATTCGGCCATCCCCAGCACCTCGCCGGTGGACCGCATCTCCGGTCCGAGGACCGGATCCACCTCAGGAAACATATTGAACGGAAAAACCGCTTCCTTCACTCCGAAATGCGGAATTTTTTTCGACTTCAGGTTCAGGTCGGACAGTTTTTTACCGAGCATCAGGCCGGTCGCAATATTGGCCATGGATACATTACAGACCTTGGACACCAGGGGGACGGTGCGCGAAGCCCGCGGATTGGCCTCCAGCACATAGACAACATCATTGGCAATCGCATACTGTATATTCATCAGGCCCACTACTTTCAATTCCTGGGCAATACGGCGGGTATAGGCATTAATCGTTTCCAGGTGTTGCGCGGGAATGCTGACCGGCGGGATCACGCAGGCGGAATCCCCCGAATGAATGCCGGCCAGCTCGATATGCTCCATCACGGCCGGCACGTAGGCATCGGTGCCATCGGCCAGAGCATCGGCCTCCGTCTCCAGCGCGTTATCCAGGAACCGGTCAATCAGGATGGGCCGTTCCGGCGTGACATCCACGGCCGCCGCCACGTAATGTTTCAACATCTCCTCGTCGTGGATGACTTCCATGCCACGGCCGCCCAGTACATACGAGGGACGGACCATCAGCGGATAACCGATCCGCCGGGCCACAGTAAGCGCCTCCTGGATACTGCTGGCCATGCCGGATTCCGGCATGGGAATCTGCATCTTCTCCATCATCTTGCGGAACAGGTCGCGATCCTCGGCCAGCGCGATCGTTTCGACGCTGGTGCCGAGGACCCTTACCCCGGCCGAGACCAGATCGGCGGCAATATTCAACGGTGTCTGTCCGCCGAATTGGATGATCACGCCTTCCGGTTTTTCCTTTTCATAAATGCTCAATACGTCCTCGACGGTCAGCGGCTCGAAGTAGAGCTTGTCCGACGTGTCGTAATCCGTGGACACGGTCTCCGGATTACAGTTGACCATGACGGTCTCCACACCGGCATCGCGAAGCGCGAAGGCGGCATGCACACAACAATAATCAAATTCAATACCCTGGCCAATCCGGTTCGGGCCGCCGCCCAGGATCATGACCTTCCGCCGGTTGCTGACGGAAGTCCGGTCCGGCGCATTGTACGTGGAAAAATAATAGGCGGCATTTTTCACGCCGCTGACGCGCACCGGTTCCCAGCCCTCGACAACGCCCAGGGCCACCCGGCGCCGGCGGATTTCCAGTTCCGGCAGGCCCAGCAGACCGGCCAGGTAACGATCGGCAAAGCCATCTTGCTTGGCCCGGATCAGCAAAGCGTCGGGCAAGGCCTTGCCTTTATACCGGAGGATATCCTCCTCCAGATCCACCAGTTCTTTCATCTGCTGGATGAACCAGGATTTAATCGCGGTGAGTTCATACAGGGACTGCACCGAGGCGCCCTTGCGCAACGCTTCATACATGATAAACTGTCGTTCGCTGGTCGGCTCGCGCAGTATTTCCATAAGTTCGGCCAGGGAACGCTGATGAAAATCCTTCGCAAAACCCAACCCGTAGCGGCTGATCTCCAGGGAACGGATGGCCTTCTGGAACGCCTCCTTATAGGTCTTGCCGATGCTCATCACTTCGCCCACAGCCCGCATCTGGGTACCGAGCTTATCCTGCGCGTTCTTGAACTTTTCAAACGCCCAGCGCGCGAATTTGATGACCACATAATCGCCGGAGGGCGTATATTTCTCCAGCGTCCCGTCGCGCCAGTAGGGAATCTCATCGAGGGTCAGCCCCACCGCCAGCAGGGAGGAAACCATGGCAATTGGAAAACCGGTCGCCTTTGAAGCCAGCGCCGACGAGCGGGACGTGCGCGGATTGATTTCAATAACGACCACCCGGTCGGTTTTCGGGTCGTGGGCAAACTGCACATTGGTGCCGCCAATGACCTGGATGGCTTCCACAATATCATAGGAGTGTTTCTGTAGCCGCTGTTGAAGCTCCTTGCTGATGGTCAGCATGGGCGCGGAACAGAAGGAATCGCCGGTGTGGATACCCATGGCATCAATATTCTCAATGAAGCAAACAGTGATCATCTGGTTCTTGGCGTCCCGCACGACTTCCAGTTCCAGCTCCTCCCAACCCAGCACGGATTCCTCGATCAATATCTGTCCCACGAGACTCGCGGCAATGCCGCGATTCGCGACCACGCGCAATTCCTCGATGTTATAGACCAGGCCGCCGCCGGTGCCGCCCATGGTATATGCCGGACGAACGACAACCGGATATCCCAGCTCAGCCGCAATTTTCGCCGCCTCCTCCTCGCTGTAAGCCGGAGAGCTTTGCGGCATGTCAATACCGAGCTTGGTCATGGTTTGCTTGAATGCGATCCGGTCTTCGCCCCGTTCGATCGCGTCCACCTGGACACCGATGACCTTGACATTATATTTTTCCAACACGCCCGCCCGGGCCAGCTCAGCGCAGAGATTCAGTCCGGATTGTCCGCCCAGATTGGGAAGCAGCGCATCCGGCCGCTCCTTCGCGATGATTTCCGTCATGCGCCGGAGATTGAGCGGCTCGATATAGGTGGCGTCCGCCATGCCGGGGTCGGTCATGATGGTCGCCGGATTGGAATTGGCCAGCACGACCTTATACCCCAGCTTGCGCAGGGCCTTGCACGCCTGGGTGCCGGAATAATCGAACTCGCACGCCTGTCCGATGATAATCGGACCCGAGCCGATTATCATGACCTTGTGGATATCATTGCGTTGCGGCATAGTTGCTCTCCATGGGTTAGGCTAATCTGATCTATTCATCTGCCTGCCCGCAGTGCTACAGCGTTGCAGGCGGGCCACTAAGGCACGAAGTCACCAATCATTTGCATGCCATAGACCCTCAGGTCCGGAGGACCCTCCCCTCAGGTCCGGAGGACCTTCCCCTCAGGTCC
>CAYQNY010000280.1:0-3388 GCA_964418925.1 uncultured Verrucomicrobiota bacterium | reverse complement strand
ACTTTATAAATTGATCACCGGGGAAGTTGATCACATATCGATTTACATCTGAACCGACCAGAAGTGGTTTCCAATCCTGACCTCGTTTAATATTTGCGTGATAAATCCGGTTCTGAACCATCTCCGGAGTCTGAGGCGGTAATCCATATCCTATCTGATACGGTTTAATGCCCCATACGATAACACAGTTCGTGTGAAAAGGGTCATTGTTGGCACGGAGTCTCTTGAGCAGGTTGCTTGTTTTGCGATCCATATCGATAATGATTCGACAATAATCGTCCTCAAGCCAGATACGTTTATCCACGTGATGATCCGCCACTATGTCGCCTTTTCGTAGTCGGATTGCATGGCAGGTGGGTGTTGTATTGGGTGCTTTAATCAAAATAATCGTTGCACTCTCTACAGTAGCACGAGAAAAAACACCATCCCCATGATCTATGATCTCCTTCAGCTCAAGCGACAATAAGTATTTTCGGAATTCCTTAGCCGTATTGATCAATAGCCATGTGTTTGGAACTATAAATCCTAGCCTTCCTTTTTCCTGAAGGAGTTTTATTGATTGGCTTATGAAAAAGAGATAACTGTCTTTGGTTTTAGACGGTACGAGCGGATATCGCCCAATAAGATAGGCTCGCTCGTGCTCTTTGAATTCTGCCCCCCAAGGCGGGTTACCGATGACGGCGTCAAATCCATCAGCACGTATAATCGTACCGAAGCCTTGCCGATCTTCGTTCCAGTCGAAGGCGTTGATGTGATATTTATCCTTATCATTGAACATGTCCATCTGCCGGTTCTGGTAGAAATCCGGGCCGATGAGGGAGTTGCCGCATTTTATGTTGCCGGAGAGGTCTGGCAAGGCGCGTTCGCGCCAGAGGGTGAGCTGGTTGTGCAGGCTGTCCTGATTCTCGTTTTCCAGCACTTTCAGGAGCAGGGAAAGCTTGGTCACCTCGACGGCCTGTGGGTCAATGTCCACGCCGTAGATGTTGCTGAGCAGAATCCGCTTTTTCTCGACTGTAGTCAGGAGCCAGTCGCCACCTTGGCCCTGATACATGACGGGTGCGTCAGATTTCCTACGCCGCTTACCCGTTTCCGGAGGAATGGTTGGAATTTTTCCGGTTTTTTCCTTTTCAGTGATATAGGCTTTAAGATGCCAGTCGAGAAGATATTGATATGCACCGAGCAGGAATGACCCGGAGCCGCAGGCCGGATCAAGAATTCTCAGTTTGGCTACATCCCGCAGTATTGCGCTACTTGGCGACTTTGCGTCCATGACTCTGGCTTGGCAAGCTTTGCGAGAGATAATATCTTCAAGTAATTTGCCGACGGTGTTTTTGACGATATAGTCCACGATGTAACTTGGTGTGTAATAGACGCCGCCTGCTTTGCGGACTTCGGGCTTTTCTTCGATCTTGGCCTGATGACCTGTGGTGAGCCGGATGACTTTGCCGAGGAACTGCTCATAGACATTGCCGAGGATTTCCGGTGGCAGAATGCGGAACTCGTAGGGCGAGTCGGGATAATAGAGGTTGGACAGGATGTCTTTAAGTACCTTGTCGTCAATTATCAACCGGGGGGTCAGTTCGTCTGGTTGGCTGGATTGGTCCTTTTCCTGCTCAAAGTGGAACAAGCCGGAGTTGTAGCGTTCATCGGCTTTCCGGTAAATCTGAAGCATTCGTGGATAAATGCGCTGGCCGCCGCAAAGCGCTTGCAACTGACCGTAATGCTCAATGCCGCGGTCTTCGCACATGCGCAGGAAGATGATGCGATCAATAGTCATCTGGATGGCGAAATTGAGCTCATACGCGGTGAGCTTGGGATTGCGCAAGGCGATGTTCCGGGCCAGCGCTTCACGCCAGCCTTCGATTTCCTTTAGGAACTCGGTATCCACCTCGGCAGTGCCGCGTTTACCTTTTGTCGTTTCAGCAAACTTATCGAACGAGCCTTTCAGGATGGCTTCACGGGAAAAGATAGACGTGAATTCCTCCCATTTGGCCGGATAGTCCTTGAAGTGAATGCAAAGAATGCGCGCCTGAGATGCTTTGTCGGTTTTGCGTGGACGCAGGCGGCAATCATAGATAATCAACTCTTCGAAATCGGTCAGGACGGAGAGCGGAAGCTTGGCACTCCAGCCGTAGCGGCGGAGTTGATAGGCCGGCATAGGATCGGTCTTAAGGTTAATGGACGGACGTTTAGTTTCCAGGAAGAATTTGCGCATACCGCCGATGCGGAAGCAGTAGTCGGGGGCTTTTGTGGCCGTGCCGACCTTGAGGGCGTCTTCATGGATCACGTCGCGGTAGGCCATGGCGGAACCGGCCTTATTTTCCATGTCCCAGCCCAGAGCGGACCAGAACGGATTGACGAATTCGACCCGGAGTTCGGTCTCGTTGTACTGAGGGCTCTTGTAGGCGGCGAGGTTACGGCCAAAACGTTCAACGAGTTCTCCTATCACATCGGGAGTATTTGCCACAACGCCTCCAGTTAAACCATAATGGTTTTGTGTGAAATAGATTCTACTCGCAGAAAGAGGGGTTGGCAAGCGGGGAAGAGATCAGCCCCTTTCGTTCGAGGTTGATTTTACAACCAAAACGTGTAAGCTATATAAGTGATAATGCGTGGCAAGCCATGTCCGGATTATTTGGGCAAGATCAATGGCGGGTTGTGCTGATGGGTCAGGCAGACATTGATCAGCCCCCTTCGTCCGGCAGCCGCCGGGCTACGGCGGGCCAGAGAGGTTTGTGATATGTGAGATGAAGGGATAACATTATGAAACTGACGCGGATTAAGCTTGCGGATATCAAGGGCAGTGTGTATCAGCCGCGGTCTCAGCCGGACGTCGAGATACAGCAGGTGGTCGACTCCATTATCAAGAACGGATTGATTAATCCGATCATCGTGCGCGAAAAGAAGCAAGACGGGGACCAAGGAACAAGGTCAGCCCTTGAATTAGCAATTAACATAAGAATTATCTTTTGGAGTCGTTCGGGAACAGCCTCTGCCGGTTCACCCCGAAGGAAATTAGGGTCAGCCCTCTAAATAGAACTTAGGGTCATTTCAAATAGGATTGGGGTCAACATTCAACCCTGCCGGCCGGCCAGGCGCGTTGCGCTGATTAGTCGGGCTTGTCCACCATAGCTCTTGGAGCGACGGTGGATTCTTGACACTCCGGACCGCTTTGCTTATCATCGCGGTCATGGAGACGCTTATTCAGGCAGATTCCATAGGCAATTGTTCGCCTGCCCGAAATGTTGATTGGCGCGAGTTGCCCCTGTCTCCATCTGCTTTAAAGGGAGTTTTATGAAATTGATTATTTTCTCTCCGACCGCATGCAATCTGGCCGAGGTAACTCGAGCCCTGGAGATAGCCAAGCCATGTCGAGATAGCTTTGAGA
>CAYQNY010000279.1:0-3437 GCA_964418925.1 uncultured Verrucomicrobiota bacterium | reverse complement strand
CCCCGGTGATAGCCGCCGCTTTCATTCAGATTTAAGTACACTTCCCATAAACGTCCTTCAGGACTGACTGAAACATGGCCCTCCGGCGTATCAAAGTCGCCCTGAATTCCGCATCGTCCGTTAAGCAGAATGTCGGGTTGCAGTTGACGTGCCATGGCATTCAATTTTTCGCCCTGCCAGCCATTGCCATCGAACGGCCACCAGCCATCATACCAGAGGACGTCGATTTTGCCGTAATTGGACAGAATTTCTCGAATCTGGCCGTGGACAAAATCGATAAACTTCTGATAGCACTTCGTGGGTCGTTCAAGCGCATCAACAGCATTGGGCGAATGGGTCCAGTCGTTCAGGGTATGATACAAGGCGATGCGCAAACCGTGTTTGCGGCAGGCCTCGACAAATTCGCGGACTAAATCCCGGCCACAGCGCGTTTTGACTGAAGTGAAATCGGTCAGTTTTGAATCATAAAGACAGAAACCGTCATGATGTTTGCATGTCATAACCGCATAACGCATACCCCAGTCGTATCTGGCGCGGCGCAGCAGTTGGTCAAAATTAATGTTTTCGGCAGTGAAAGAAGCGGCCAGTTTTTTGTATTCGGCAATAGGTATATGTTCGCGATTAAGAACCCATTCGCCGCGGTTGAGCAAGGAATATAATCCGTATTGAATAAACAGCCCGTAACGGGCTTCTTTAAACCAAGTCAGATCAGGCGCCATGATTTTATCCTCCTGCTGTTGCTGTCTTGTTGTTAGTGTTATGCTTTTATGACCATTACCGGCACTGGGTTTGGATTATGGGCAGCCCTGTATTTAGTATTTAAAGGGATCAGGGTCAACACCAATGCTTCTGCCCGACTCAAATCGATCATAAAGCGCCTGCAGCCTGGCAATGTAATAGGCCGTGTTTTCATCGCGGGCCTGTGGGTTCCAATCGGCAACCAGCCTGGCGGCCTGATGGGCAGATACTGTTTTCTTCGTTCCGGTGATGTAATAGGACACCTGGTCCCCGGCACGATATGATCGGCCGGAGCGCAGTGCCAGCTCGTAGGCCGCGTTGCGGCCCCGGGCTTTCCGGGCAATTTTCGCAGCATAGGTTTCCGGGGCGTCCTTGAGGGTCTCGGTCTTGGCCAGCCGGTGGATAGGCATTGCGCCAGCGGCAATCTCCTGCTCATAACGAGCCTTCAATGCAGGCAGGTCGCCTTCGCGGAACTCCAGCTTTAACCGGATATAGTCGCGCAGGAAAGCGCGCAGATAAGGCTCCAGTCCCCTGGATTTCAAGGCGGCCCCCTTGATGATGATATTACCGGAGGCCTCCAACAGTGCGTAATTCTTCATTTTATAGCTGAACATGGACGTATATTCGCCGTCGAACTCGATGTCAATACCCGCGGGCAGAGACTTCTGAAAGGCCTGCTGAAACGCTTCCTCATCCTTGCGGTTCTTGAATTCCGGGGGCACGAAATAAATGCCGTCAGTATCGATTTCCACGGGCCGGGCGTCATGAGCGCTCAGCCAGCCGATCATCTGCTTGAGAATTGCGCGGCCTTCGGCGGTGACTTGCTCCGCCGCGGAAAAATCATTGAAGCGCGCCTGCGCAAATCCCAGGTACCCGTAAAACGAATTGATCAGCACCTTGAAGGCTGTTTGCAGGGAATCGAAGCGGGACTTTTCCGCCGGCACGCGGCTGTGGCGCATTTTTTGTTTGGCGTCCAGGCGAACCGTGCGGAGAAAGTCAAGCAGGGTCAGGAACACGCCGAGAACATCGGACCGGGGCCCCAGCTGTTTTGTCAGCATAATGGAGGGATACAGCGAACGCACGTCGCAATGCCGCACATTGCGAACCACGTCCTGGATAAAGATATCGGTATAACCGCCTTCAAATGACCGGGGCTGATCCGGGATTGGCAGGGCGTGCTGGCGGCGCAGGTATTCACGAATCATGAGGGCGTCAATTTTAGCGGCATTGCCCCGCAGGCAGACATTCTGATAATTAAAAGGCAGCATTTGTGCCTGTGTAAAGTAAGTGCGCGACAGAAGGGCGCTCAGGGCCCGGCTTTCCCGGATATCATCGGCGGCATATTGAAGCACCCGTTGGGGATACCGCTCGAAAGTTCGGGCAATGTCCGCGCCTTCAATATAGACGCGCTGGGGCGACGCCAGCCCGAAATGGATGGCCGCGTTCTTCAGGCCGAACCCTTCCAGCGACCGGTGGGAGATATCATAAATCTGCAGGAGAAAAAACGTATCAACGATATGCCGGCCGGCGATTTCGAACTTGGGAAACGCCAGAATTCGTTCGCCGGCCGTGAACCGGCTGGGATGTGAACGCAAAAGACTGCCGTCCCGGCCCAGCGCCAGGGGAACCTGATGCCGGGCCGCGCGTGTCGTCAGGTATGGAAGATCGAACTTGAAAATATTATGGCCTTCGATAACATCCGGATCGCGTTCGCGCACCACACGTACAAACTGTTCAAGCAGGCGCTTTTCGGAATGATCCGTCAGCGTTTCGACCCATCCGGATTCATCGCCGAGCGCAATGACAATGATGCGGTCGCTTGCGCGCTCCGCGTTGCAGAATTCAAATCCCGGCGCCGTGGTAGTTTCAATATCCACCTGCAGGCGCCGCAGTTGATCAAAAGCCATCTTCTTGAAGAGTGTGCGGCCGGTCAACAGGAGATGCTGCTGGATAGGATCGTTGATGACCAAAAACGGCGCTTCCGGGGCGCCGGACGCTATGCCGATCGTTTTGACCAGCCAGGCCTTGGCACGTTCCCATTCCGCCCACGTCGCGAAGATTGCCAGTGTTTTAAGCCGCCCATCACCGCTCAATGAGCGAAGCTCAGGCTGACCGGGACACCCCTTGACGAGAGCATCGCTCTCTGCCACGATAAAGGGCTCGAACAGGGCCTCCTTCCGAATGGTGCGATTATTCTGCCGGACATATAAACTGACCCGTTGTTGCCGGGCTTTACAGTCAGCCGCCTTGATTTCCACGGCTACCAGTCCCGGATCCTCGCCATGTCCGAATATCGGCAGTGTGGTCATGGGTTATTCCGTCAAAAGATATGACATTTTGCGTAGAAGATGCGAACCCGTTAAACACGCCAGGCTGTGCTGGTGTTACAATCCGGCATCCACGCGCACCTTGGGGAACTCGGTGAACCAGAACTGGAGCCAGATATCATAGTCGTCATCCTGCCAGTCAAATCCCACTCTGGTGGCAAGACACCCCATGTCCCGCTGAACGGAGAAGCCGTATTCCTCCAAAGTGCTGTCCTCAAATTCATAACGGCAATGCACACTGAACCACCAGTTGACACTGGGCGCAATAGTCAGCGTATTGAACAGCAGGCTGCTGCTTTCGTTTCTATACCGGTGCTCCACTTCATATGACCAGAAGGTTTTGTCCAGAACGGTAAACCGGGTGTTGAAAGT
>CAYQNY010000278.1:0-3440 GCA_964418925.1 uncultured Verrucomicrobiota bacterium | reverse complement strand
GCAGCATGAATAGTGTAGATCAATCACCTCCAATGCGACATTTAACTTTACAATCTACCTCATCCCGTAGCGTCAGCGTAGGGATAGAGCGCGGATGGAAGTCGTCAAGAACACATCTCCGGTCGCCCCGCGCGTTGCGGCTTTTGCACAGCACGTTTCCCACACAATGTTATTCCATTTTTACCCATGAATATTGGAGAAGAGCCACTTTTTTTAATCACCCGATATCTGCGAAACTTGGGCTAAATTGCGTTGACATTTTTTCAAACAAGGGCTTGCATTCGCTAGCGTGTGGATATATTATTCACACAAGAGTATGGAATAGGATATCGTATCCATGCTTGAAGCAGGAGATTTCAGATGGCTGTTACGACGAAAAGCGGAAAGCGGTCGGCTACGAGACCAAACGGCTCTGCGGCGACGACAACATCTCGGTTGGATGGTTGCTCGTTTCCTGTTCGGATGCAAATGCTCAACAATAAATTCACTGACGCGGAGCGCAAGATAGGTGAGTATTTTCTGGGCAACCCTGGTGCGGTTTACCTTTCCATAACCGACGTGGTCAGTGAGAGCGGCATGGGCTATGGAACGGTTATCAGGTTCTGTTGCAAGCTGGGATGCGCGGGATTTCAGGAATTCAAGGTACTGTTGGCGCAGGAGCTGAAGGACTCCGGCATGGTCGGCAGTGCGGGCAATGGCGACGGAATTGCCCGGTACGCTGAGAAGATCGGGGCTGAGCTGAGCCACACGCAACAACTTCTGGACCATGACACGGTCCGCGGAGTTGCCGAAGCACTTATGAATGCCGGCTGGGTGCTGGTTACTGGAATTGCGGGGTCGACGTCGCCGGCGATAGGGTTCGACTATCGACTTAGTCGCATTGGTGTTCACTCGAAAGTAATTTGTGACGGCTACACCCTTGCCATCCATGCCGCCTGCTTGACGCGTGGCGACATTTTGCTGGCTGTCAGCTTTTCTGGCACTACCAAGGACATTCTTGCCGCCGCACGGGTGGCAAAGAAGAACGGCGCCACGGTAGTCTCGCTTACCAACTTCATTCACGCGCCCTTGGTCGATCTGGCCGACCTCAGCCTGTTCAGCGCCACGGACCGTAACCCGATGTCGTGCGAGGTATTCTCAAACATTTCGAGCAATTTCGTATTGGATGTTGTGTTCTTGGAACTGTATCGCATGCGGTCAGACGCCGCCCGCATGGTCAAGAAAACCTTCAGAGCCATATCCGACAGGAGGGTTTGATGCCGGAGAAAATAGCCGTGAAAGAAAACAATCACATCAATCCGGTTGGTAATGACTTGAATTGCTAACAGTGGACAATTATGGAGGGTCTACAGAATGAGTCAAGTTCATGACGCTATCGCACTTGGTGCGCTTTCCGTTCAAAACGATGAGATACGAGACGTTTTTGATCCATACATTGAGGATTTGGTGAAGAGTTGTTGGTATCCCGACATGACCGCCAAGGTCAGAAAGACCAATCCTGAAGATGCACGATTCCTTTACCCCTCCCCTCCCAAAACCTCGTGGCAAACAAAACTGGAGAGAATGTCTCTGAAACACAAGTTCTGGACTTGGTGCGGTAATCCCCCGCTCAACTATGTCTGCCTATGCGGACACTATTTAAGACATGCCGTCCGCAACCTTAAGGCCGGCGACATAGAGTCCGCAGTCAAGTTTTGCGGCGTTTACTCCCATATCATTGCGGACATAATCGAACCTGGGCATGCCGTATTTGACTGGGCCATTGACATTTTTGCTCCGGTCTCTTTCCAAGATGCATCTGGTGAAATCTATACCAACAAAGAGTGTCTCCAAGGCCCGGTTGACATCAAAGGATACTGCCCGAGACTTCTCGGTAAGAATATGAAACAGGTCGAAATGGCCGCAGTTACGAAACTGATTGAGGGAAGCAGATTCGGAGCCGCACTTGCCATACCGATGGAAAAAGCACTGTATTCAGGAAAAATCAAAAAAGCAAGGCAGCTTTCATCCTGCGCACAAAACGAGGCAGCCAGAGACTTTGCAGATTTCATTTATACCGTTTTCCACCTTGCAGGGCAGAGCAAAGAAAACACCGACTGCCGTCTTGATCTGCGCAAGCACCCATTCATTTCCGCTGAAATAAGCTGTTATTGTCGCTTTCGCCCGCTTGTTGATATCTTTCTGCATCCATCTTCATTTCTCAATTCCACGGAGAGCCATTACATTTTGAAAACCAAGCCGCTGGCTCTTCTTTCTGAAAATGGCAGGGACATCGAACATGTGCACGGGCTGTGTGTAATGCCTAAGGATATGCGAAGTGAAGCAACCGTTGACTATTTGCTGGTGCCGGGCGCCTACAACAGATTCTCCGCCCGAGTCGGATTCAATCCAACTTTTAAAAAATCGTTATCGTTTATTACGGCCGTCTTCACCGTGCTTGGTGACGGAAAGGAACTTGCCCGGAGTAAACCCGTTAAGCCCGGAGAGCCGCCCGTGCACATACAGGCGGAACTGGAAAAAACGCGTTTCCTGACGCTATCGATGAGGTATTCCGGCAGGTTTTCGAGTGAGGAACAAGAAACGTTCGGGAGTTGCACCAGTGCTGCACATGGAGTATGGGCAGAACCGGTATTGTATTCAGAGTAACATGTGTGGTTTTGTGCTGGCGCCTGAGCAGTGGTTGTTGCACGATTCTCCTCAGGCTGACGCTCGAGTCCATGCACTGCGGAATTCGTACTGGAGCGGATATGGTTACAGTCAGACCGTTTAAGAAAAAAGATGCGGAACGCGTATCAGAAGTCCTGATCGCGGCGTTCAAGAGTTTTCTTAAGGACCTGTTTGACGAAAAAAGCGCGGCACATTTCCATCCGGATGTGCTCACAAAAGAAGCGCATGTCGAGGATTTGTTTCAGGTCTCCCGGATATTCGTTGCGGAAGAAAACGATACCGTAGTCGGGGTCGTTAAAGTTACGGCCCGTCCCGGCGGACTGGGAACGTTCGATTACGTTGGGGTGGATCCGGATTCTCACGCACATGGCATCGGCTCATGCCTGATGGCCAGGGCAGTGGCATTCTGGACGGAGCATAAACAGAGAAAAATCGACACGTGCGTGTCGGCGCACAATAAGAAAGCGATCATGTATTACCTGAAGAACGATTTTATTCCGGAAGGCTACCGCAGAGACCATTTCCGAAAAGGAGTGGACGAGATCATTCTTGGCCGCTTTTTGAAGGAGGACGTCTGATGTTCATTGACATTCACGCCCATGCGTACCGGACACCCGTGCCGTTCGTGACGCAGTTTCCCACGATGGCCGCTGTGTTGCGAGATGTGGCCGGGCAACACGACCGATGTCAAGACGTTGTTGCCGGTTGTCGAGCGGGACGAGGAATGTAATATTAAATGCCGCATTGAAAAAGGGATAAATCCCATGTTGAAA
>CAYQNY010000277.1:0-3444 GCA_964418925.1 uncultured Verrucomicrobiota bacterium | reverse complement strand
GACTCCGGTGAATTTGTCAATGGAATTCAGGAACCGATCCCACCATTCTGCTGCCGGGAATGTTCATTCCTGCAGGTTGAAGACATACGGGCCGCAGTGCATAGCTGCTACTGGAGAGCCAGGCATACCATGGTTGTAGTTGGTTGGACAATACGGCCGAATTGGTTGGGCCGCTGCTATTATAATCCGTTGCCAGGGGATCCGGTTGACTGCCAGTTGCCCTGCCCCTGAATCGCGCCGAAACCGACCGGATCATAGCCCTCGCCGCCGAAGGTGGCCGTGGCAATGCCATAGCCCATGGAGGAGAGCATCACATACCACTCCCCGGTGGTCGTGTGATACACGCCCGGATCGGTCAAGCCGTCGCCATCGTAATCGCCGGGCAGAGCTGTATAGCCGGAACCACCGAATGTTGCCGTGGCAATACCATAGCCCATGGAGGAGAGCATCACGTACCAATTACCCGTGGACTCATTGTAAAGGGCCGGATCGCTAAGCCCATCGCCGTCGTAATCGCCGGGCACGGGCGAGTCGCCAGTGCCGCCGAACCCCAGCAAGGTTGTCGTCGCATGCTGATACACCGACAATTTTGCATACCAATTACCCGTGGATTCCTGATAGATCGTCGGATCGGCCCGGCTATCACCATCGAAGTCACCCAGTACCGGCGTATAGCCTTCGCCGCCGAACCCCCACAGGGTTGCCGTTATGTAACTGCTCGCCGAGAGCAGTACCGTCCAGTTGCCGTTGGCGGTGTTGTAGACCGCCACGTCTGCCCGGTTATCAGAATCATAGTTCTCCGGTACCGGCGTATACCCCATGCCGCCCAGGGTGGCGGTGGCCGTGCCATAACCCAGGGAGGAGAGCATGACCGTCCATAGGCCGGTCAACTCCTCATAAACGCCCGGATCGGTCAAGCCGTCGCCGTCGTAATCGCCGGGTACGGGCGTGCATCCCGGCCCGCCCAACACGCCCGAGACCAGCGCATATCCGAAAGATGACAGTTTTGCATACCACGTGCCTGTGGCCGGATCGAACAGGACCAAGTCCATCTTCCCGTCCCCGTCTATGTCGATATCGATGTAATGGGTATATCCCACCGAACGCCGCCAGCCGGAGTCGGAAGAGCTGAAAGCACTCGCGCCGATACTATTGGTTGCTTTTATCCAGTAATAATAGATAACACCGCTGGCAGAATCAGCGTCGTTATAATTTATTTGCGTTGCCGTGCCAATCAGGGTAGCCGCCGATGAATCGTTGGCCGTATGACGCCAGACCTGATAGCCGGTTGCTGCGCTGGCCGTGCTCCAGGATAGCGCCACTTTCTTGGCGTAACGTCCGTCCGAGGCCGTGACATTCTGCGGCGCGGGAGGCAGTTGTCCATACGAAACGACCAAATCCAGCGCGCTCATTTCCCCCAGTACCCAGGCCGAAGAAGGCGAAACTTCAAACGAGTCATAATCGCTGGCTGTCCCGCCCTTGATGATGATCTGCTTGAAAGGTGCAACACCCGCGGCCCGGGTCATGCTCACTGTAGCCGCGCCGGTAACATTGCCCGTGACACTGATGCGGTCCAGGCTGGTATCTGTGGCCGCGTAACAGACAAATGAGCCTGAATCGAATGCTACCGTATCGGAGAATGACAGGGTGCCGATATTTTCCGTACTGTTACCCGGCGAAACCGTTCCTGCCAGGGTTGCCGGCGCGCGGATTTCACCATTACCGCTCATTGATGCCGCTGTACCAAGGATAAAATTCGTGGCCGTCACCTTATTGCCGAGATACCATGCGCCTCCGGTCACGCGGATCGTCGCCGCATCCGCCATCATTGCCATGCCAAGTGCCAGCACGGCTACGATGCTCGCTAAAACCTTTATTATTTTCATACGGTGCCTCTCAGATTCACGGTTTGATTTTCAAACTTCTATTGACCGGATGGCAATTCGCTTTTGAGCTGTTCTACTGGCCGGCGCCGTAAATCTTCCAGACAGCCCGGATCGTTGCGCAAAACCTTGATCGTCCAGGAGACTTTTATGTCACGTTTACCGGCAATTACAAAATAATTATCAAAAACTTCGCCATCAATCCAAACCAGTGCCTCGCCGATCGGTGTCAGGCTGTAGATTTCCGATCCGACCTGGTTCAGGGCGGAGTAATAATCCGGCAGTTGCACCACGGCCTGCCCGTTCTTCAGTTGCGCGTTGCCGGCATACACGTTCCAGACCTGGGGTCCTTCCAGACAGAAATGCCGCAGGACTTTGTTTTCGGGATCGAGCGGATGATCAATTGTGAACGCCTTGACACCCCAGCCACTGCTTCCGAATGTGCCGTTAGTATAAACACTTAATCCGCCGTCCAAGTATAGATTACCGCGGATACGGGCGCTATTAGGCACGTCATTGGTCACATTATGTCCGATGGCGATTTGTTCCGTGCCGCCCTGGGCATTAGCATACGCGCCAATCGCAACATTAGTTTTTGAGCCGTTGGCCGACCACCCCAGCGCCACGCCGAAATCAGAGCCGTTGGCCGCATGTCCCACCACCGCGCCGTAAGAATATCCGTTGGCATCATATCCTATCGCCACGCCAAATTGATTGCCGTTGGCATCCCGTCCCACTGCCACACCATAATTTGTGCCTTTGGCATGATGACCCATTGCCGCGCCATAAGTATTGCCGTCGGCCAGACCTCCCACCGCTGCGCCGGAAGAAGATCCGTTAGCTTGAGATCCCACCGCCGCGCCGGCTCTTCCGTTGGCTTGATATCCCACCGCCGCGCCGGAAGAAGATCCGTTAGCCTCCCGGCCCAGCGCCGCGCCGGAATTTGTGCCTCTGGCCCCATATCCCACGGCCACGCCTTCAGCCGAGCCGTTGGCGTCCCGCCCCACTGCCACGCCATAGTTGTAGCCTTTGGCTGTTTGACCTATCGCCACGCCATAATCATAGCCGATGGCATAATCTCCCATTGCCGCACCGTAATTATGGCCGTCGGCCAAATATCCCACTGCCGCGCCGTAAGTTATGCCGTTGGCTCCGCGTCCGACGGAAACATGACGCCCGTTAAAATCTATGTGCGATACATTAGTGACCATCTGCGCGCCCATGTTCAGAGTGCCGCTCATGGTCCCGCCGGTGCGCGGTAAATAGTTGGTGGTGGAACCGGCAAATGCCCAGACGTTGGATGGCAGATAGTTGGTGGTGGAACCGGCGGCCGCCCAGACGTTGGAGGCGAGAAGTCCGGCAACATCACCGAGATATGACCACGATGGCGTGGCGGTTGTACTTGTATTGAAATACAATCCCTGAGAGTCGTCCGTCTGATAAACGATCAGGCCCTGCGCCACGCCGCCGCGTAAATTGCCGGAGTCGTCGAGCAGTCCGCCGGCTAGGGCCGCGCTGGAAGAAGTGCGCTGGGCTTGAGTGAACCGGGGAATCAGCAGGC
>CAYQNY010000276.1:0-3471 GCA_964418925.1 uncultured Verrucomicrobiota bacterium | reverse complement strand
CGCCGGGTGCATTTTGCAATTGATAATAAAATACGGGTTGCTGTAAATACCGGCGCAGACTCATGGCCTGCGCATCGCGTTTGGACAGAATTGGATCCTGCATCGGCCAGTGAATGCCGATTTCCGGATCGTTCCAAGCCACACTGCCTTCCGCAGCCGGCGCATAATAGTCGGTCTGTTTATACTGGATTTCCGCGAAATCGGACAGCGTGACAAAACCGTGCGCAAATCCGATCGGCACATATATCTGGCGTTTATTCTCAGCCGATAACTCCACGCCGAACCAGTGTCCGAACGCCGGGGAACCAACCCGTAAATCCACGGCTACGTCAAAAATCGCGCCCAGAGTGCATCGGATCAGTTTGACCATGGGCGCGGTCATATCCTGGTAATGCATGCCTCGCAGGACTCCCTGCCGGGAGCGCGAATGATTTTCCTGAACGAACTCCACGGTAAAACCGGCCTCTGTAAAATCACGTTTATGCCAGCTTTCAATAAAGAATCCCCGTTCATCCCGGCAATAGTCAATATCCAGGAGGACAAGATCCGGCAGAGGAGTTGAAATGATTTTCGGTTTCATGATAAATCAGGCTGAAGACTGTAGGCTGTAGACTATTAGGAAAACCAGGGAAAAACGATAAATTCCCGTACACATTTGAAAAACTGCATATCCGGTTTTTCAAAGATGCGTTTTCTGCGTTTTACACTACAGCCTACAGCCTAAAGCCTAAACCCCTACAGCCTCGGCGTCCCTATGGGACGCCAGTGGTTACTATTTGCAAATGCAATATTAGCGTCACAAGTTCAGGGCGCATTATCAGGATGACAGCATACCCCTACCCCATTCGTATAGAAAGGCGCCAAAGCAGGAAAGAAAAAGAATTCCCACAAACACCAGTGCGGTTTTTTTCAATGCTCCACGGCTGGCAGAAACCAATCCCGGCTCGCCAAATTGAATGATTTCAACGTTTTTCAGCAGAGTTTTGACGTACAGATCGGATTCGGCGGCTGTTTTGTTGCCTGTGGCTGCGGATGCCCCGCTTTTATCAGAGCCGTTCAGATTCGCCTTTTCTTCAAGAATACGCGCCACTTCCTGATAAAAATCACGTTGGGCCTGAACGGACGACAATATCTTTTCCGCGTTCATCAGGGTGATTTTTAAATTGATATATTCCGAGCTTTGTTCCTGACCTTTGATGTGTATTCCCGCGAGTTTCTTCAGAGACGCAGGATCCAGCGCCGGCTTCCGGGCCAGATCACTCCATAACTGGCGATCATCTACCGCCCGCGAAACCGTAATCAAGGGAGCAGTCTGGACAACCCGAGCCTGCAACTGATCCACGGCGGCTCGGTCTTTCATCGAAGTGGCCTGCGCCTGCTTTAACAGCAAGTAAACCTGGGATAATGCCGTCCGGATATTATTATTCTGAATACTTGCCAGGTACTGGTGAATCCACTGGCGTACGATCAACAATGATGTATCCGGCGATGTATTTGCGGCAACCAGACGAATCAGGTCGGTCTTGGGCGGACGCGTAATCTGGATTTGCTTTTCCAGTGTTAAGGGCGCGATTTGCAGGCCCTGTTCCTTCAGCGCCGTGGACACGTTCTTGGCCAGGAATGCCGATGATACGCGTTGAAGGTGCGAAACGATCATGGTTTCATACAGACCCTTATCAACATTACCTTCCAAGGACACCGGGGGGATCACCTGGAGATAGCCTTCCGCCTGGTACACTCGCGGCCGGGTAATGAAGAAAATACCCGCAGCCACAGTAACCAGGAGGACAGCAATCGCGATCGGCCAGCGATGACGGAGAACCATCATCAGCATCTCGCGTAATGACAGAAAATCTTCTTCCTGGGCAGGCGCTCCGCCGCCAGATGGTTGAGAAGCATCGGCTGGATTTTGACGCATATTAGTCGGCATTGTATTCTCCTCTTTACAGGTAATGGGATATGGTTAATGGTTGATGGTTGATGGTTAATGGTTGATGGTTAAAAATAATTGCATCAGCTTACTCAAAATTACCGGCAGAGTAAACGAAAAATATCCGGTGCGGTAATTTTACCATAAGGAATTGTTGATCGTGAAGAGAGGCCAGGCTGGTGACAAAAATTATGGCGCGGAGCGGGTGAATGTATTCGCGATTAATATATGACGGTGGTGTAACCGCTCCCCCGTTTGTAATATATGCCAATTACTTCACAAGCACATAGCCCGGCCCACCGCATACTGTTTCATTCGTTGCATAACCGCCGGCCGATAACAGCGACTTACCGCCGGCCTCCGCATATACCGCCGGATCGGATTATACCGGTTCGCGTAAAACCGGCCGGAGCCTTCCGGCACCGCGTACAAGCCAGCCGCCTGGCCCAGATTTTGAGCGGTAATCGGCTCCGTATGCCGATAGACATTATACTGTTCACCACTCAGGTCAGCCTGCTCGGTCCAGGTGATAAACGTCTGCCCCGACTGATACAGAGCCGATACACCCATTAGTGGCGCTGTTGAAAAACTATCATTAAGAACAGCCACGACGGCTCGCGCTTCGTAACGAAGCTACTTCGCAGAGTAGCAAGCGTGACTCTCCAAGCATGAAGAAAATTGATGCGAAGGGATGCGTTTTACCGGCCCCGGCAAAGTCCAATGTAGGGAGCCGCATATGTTTTTCAACAGCCATTGCCGGGATGACCCCAGGTCATCACAAAATCGATGGCAGCAGATATTGATTTTTGCACCGTATCATAGCGAAGATATTTAAATGGTTTAAAACCTGAAGCGCTTGAATAAGACCATACTACCGGGGTATCATGGATTGATGCCTTTAAATCAGGATTACCGCTGTTCCACGATGGAGATATCATCAGGGTCCGGTTTTCTGTCCTTTGTTACCGTATTGATTTAAATTTAAATAGAGTTTATCCCAGTTGAAATCGCGGGCATCGGCAATGATTGACAACTGGTATAATCCTTGATCGGCCGGAAAAGAAAGTTGCCAGCCGCCTTCTTCACATTTTGACCAGCACAATTCCTGTATGCCGTCAATAATGCAGTGACACTTTAATGCCGGCTGCTCAATTTTCATAATATTACCCCGTTAATATTTTATCGCATTTACCATGTATGTTATCGAATGACTTCGAAAGTTTGATTATTTGTCCATACGATGTCGTTTCAAGCGCCGATCAGGTGACCGGCATAGCAATCCACCCACCCCTCATCAAACCGTGCCTGCCAAGTATTATCTGAAGGGTGTGTTGCCCCAATCGAAAAACGAGATTCTTCTGCCGCCGGGCTTGCCACGCGCCACGAGTGGGCGGCATCAGAATGACACTTGCTCCGTATTTTTACCATCCTTGCAGCTTGTCATGCAGAGCGAAGCATCTCGGATTTGGGCAACACGCCCTTCCGAGGCTGTTGAAAAAGGACACGGACGCGACCACGCGAAACGCGTGCTAAACAGAGCT
>CAYQNY010000275.1:0-3487 GCA_964418925.1 uncultured Verrucomicrobiota bacterium | reverse complement strand
TGGTCGCCGCCAGTTTAAACGTGACGGCAAGCATGGGCGCCATGTAGGCGAATGTGCATGGTCCCAGGGCGATACCGAACACCAGCCCGAGGATTAACGCTGCCAGCATGCCCCTCCGCTTCATGCCAACCTGGCCGGGCCCCGACCACGGCGCAGGAATCACTCCCAGCAGATGCAGACCAACGACAAAAAAAATCGCGGCGACGAAGTAGTTTCCCCAACGGCCGATATCACCCATCATCCGTCCGGCTGTGGCGGTAATCACGCCAATTACCGCGATCGTGATTAGTATCCCCAGCGCAAAAAGGAGCGAGATAACGAAAGCACGCCGGGTAGAAATACGGCCCTGCTCATCAATGAATCCCACGATGAGCGGAATGCTGGCCAGATGGCAGGGGCTCAGCAGGATGCTGAGCACGCCCCAGACTAACGCGGCGGTCAAGGCAATGGCCGGACCACCTTCCACGGCATGACTAAGAACAGTAAATAGTTTCTCCATTGCTACTTCCCTTTCAGCTCCGGCATAAGATCGCGCCGGCGGTCCAACCCCAGCGCTCCTGTGCGCGACGAGTATTACGCGCCGCCACACTGCGCGATCGGGAGGAATGCGAACCATTTTGTTTCAGCGCAGTCTGGCAAAAAGCATAGTGCCTTAACCATACGTAACTGCTATATCACGCCATAGGCCCTCGGGTCCATAGGACCCTCCCCTCAGGTCCGGAGGACCTTCCGGGTCCAAGGACGGGTCCGAGGACAGACCCGCCTCTGGCGGGAAAAACAAAAAAAATTACTGATTACATAAGACATTGAATGTTAACAAACTATATAGTAATCAACACCGTTGGTTTCCGCGATAGCGATGCTACACTTTCGGGAGATACACATCATAACTTGGGTTGCGGGCACAGCCCGCGTTGGTAATACCAACTCCGTACTTCTGCCACGTCTTGAGGATGTCCTCTTTAGAGAAGAACCCCTCGTGCCGGAAGAGTTCCTGGCCCTCGGCATCGAAGAATATCTGGGTCGGGATCACACGGATACCGTACTTGCGCCCCGGCTCCGGGTCTTTCCACACGTCGATGAACTGCACGCTGAAGGTCTGGGCGTACTCGCGCTGTAGTTCCTCCAGAATCGGCGCCATCATTTTGCACGGGATACACTTGCCCGCCCCAAGATCCACCAGCTTCGGAAGCTTCTTGGACACTGCCACAGCCGTGGCAACGTCCACCCCGACGGTTGGGGCCAAGGTTGCCACGGTCGCATCGCCGCGCTGAGCCGCGGCCCCGGCCGGCGGCGGATTCGGGGTTGCCTTTGTTGCGGCTTCCCTTTGCATTTCCTTTATCGCCACAGCAGCAATCACGGCCGCCAGTATTGCAATGACGATGACAACATTCTTATTGCTCCGGGTCATTTTTCATTGCCTCCATTCTTCCACGGGCTACGCCAGCCACTGCTTGATCTCATCCGGACTCGCCACCTTGCCGCTGGCCTTGATTTGGCCGTCAATCACCAGCCCGGGAGTCAGCATGACTCCAAGCTTCATGATCGCATTGATATCCTTAACCTTTTCGATTACGTACTCGATACCGAGCTCCTTGGCGGCTGTTTCAACATTCTCGGCCAACTGCTTACACTTGGGGCATCCGGTGCCAAGAATCTGAATCTTTCTCATTTCACATCACCTCCTATCCAACGATAATGCCATAGATTAATCCGCTAACCGTCGCCATTACCACGACCAGCCCCACGAACACCACCGTCTTTTTCGTTCCCATCACGCTCCGAATGACGAGCATATTTGGAAGACTCAGTGCCGGCCCGGCCAGCAGCAGCGCCAACGCCGGGCCCTGGCCCATGCCGTTGCCGATTAGCCCCTGGAGAATCGGGACTTCAGTCAAAGTTGCAAAATACATGAACGCGCCGACTACCGAGGCAAACAGGTTGGCCCCTACGGAATTTCCTCCCACGAGTTTAACCACCCATTCTGACGGAATAAGACCCTCACCACCGGGTTGCCCCAGCAGTAATCCCGCGATAATCACTCCAGCGAACAACAACGGCATAATCTGCTTGGCAAAGCCCCACGCGGATGCAAACCACTCGCCACACTCGCCCTGGTCCCGACTTGTAATCGTGGCTAATCCGATCACACCGGCCGCGAACGGGAGTATGGGCCTGGCGGGGAACAAGAGGGCCAGTACTGCCACGGGCACAGCAGCCAAAGTTACCTGCCACCACTTCATTCTAAACCACGCGATGAGGATGACGGCCAACGCCATTGAGAACATGCCGGTGATAATCCACTTGGCCGCATACACGGCCTGCCACAGCCCGGTCGCTGGCGTTGGCCGGCCCCAGTTCGCAAAGATAAGGATGGCCACCAGCACCAATAAATAGACGCTATTCTGCCACAAAGGCCGTTTAACCGCTGGCTCCGGCAGGGCCATTTGCGCTGCGGCCTTGGCAACTTCTTCTTTCCGGAAAATCAGATGCATGAGCAAGCCGACTACGATGCTGAACAGGATGGCTCCCACCGCCCGCGCAACTCCGAGTTTCAGCCCCAGCACCCGGGCGGTCAGCACGATGGCAAGCACATTGATAGCCGGGCCGGAATAGAGAAACGTCGTTGCCGGTCCCAGACCTGCACCCAGGCGGTAGATACCGGCAAAGAGCGGCAGCACGGTGCACGAGCAAACGGCAAGAATTGTTCCCGCCACGGAGGCGACACCATAAGCCAGCACCTTATTCGCCCGCGCGCCAAGATGTTTTATTACCGCTGCTTGACTAACGAAAACAGCAATAGCGCCCGCAATGAAGAAAGCCGGGATCAGGCATAACAGCACATGCTCCCGGGCATACCACTTGACCAGGCTCAACGCTTCCATCACGGCGTTGTCGAACCTGGCCTGTCCAACCGGCAAATAAAAACAGGCCAGGAACACTCCCGCGATGAGCAGGAGCTTCTTCCATTCGGTTCTCCAATTCATTGGCATTCCCCGATAAACTATTTGGCGTAATCGCCAAATATGATTCAAAAGAATTACTTCCGGCCGCCCGGCGCGACTTTGACCCGGGTGTTGGCCGCAACCACCGACTCTACGCACTCAAAGAAATTCAGCACGCAAGGCGAAAGCAGGCGATAGAAAACCTGCAGGCCGCGCTTGTCAGCGCGCACGAGCCCGGCTTTTTTCAATACAGCCAGGTGTTTGGAAACGGTGGAGATATCCGCGCCTATCATTTTTTGCAGTTCACAGACACAGCGCTCTCCCTGCGCCAACTCTTCCACCATCAACAACCGGGAAGGATGCGCCAAAGCCTTCAGAATATTGGCCCGGCCCTGCAGACGATTTTTTCGTCGAATATCCATGTACCTCCTTCACCCTAATATTAGGCCGCCAATGGCGGCAACTTTGCCGTTCTCACGAACGGCCTCTACACAACCCATGCCATGAGAACGAATGGTGTAGCGGCAGTTCGCCAGAACTGC
>CAYQNY010000274.1:0-3556 GCA_964418925.1 uncultured Verrucomicrobiota bacterium | reverse complement strand
AACGAATCCCTGCGACAGCTCTCCAAGTTTCCTCGACAGTACCATAACCCTCAAGGATGAACTTGTTAGCGAGGTTTGACAGGACGTTTGCAATATCACGCGTACTGAACGCGGCCTGCAGAAAACTTCTTGTCTCATGTCGGCTTGAATCCAGTGGTTTACCACTCAATGCGAGGCCAGCCCTCACCAGATCAGTGATACTATTCAGCTTCAAGTCCTGCGCTTTGTTCAATGTCTCGGAATCATACACCTTCTCAGCCGTTTTAAGTCCGGCGTTAAGGGCGGCTGACGCCTCAATCACTTTAAGGCTGATCTTTGAGTCTCCATCGGCCTTAAGATTAAAGCCTTTAGGACGCTTTGACGCTTCATCATCAGCTTTGATCTTGGCATTCAGCGCTACGATCTGAGCGTCACGAACTGCCAGGACTGCTTTAGCTTCATCCCATCCGTCCTTCACGGCCTCTGCCAGAATTTCGGGATGGTCTTTAGCCACATCCTGCAAACGCAAGATACGATTCTGTTCTCCGACTGCTTCCGCTCGAATTTCATCGGCGGTCTTTTCTACTTTTTTCTTAGCCTCCATAACTATCTCCTTTGTTTTTGGCTTCTCGGCTTTTGCCGCGATTTCAGTCTCCGTTGTGGAGTCGGCGCCGAGAGCCAGTACTGAAATTTCGTTCAACTTACTTTTTGACACGAACTTAAACGGACCCTTTAATGTTTGTCCATTAGCCTCTATGGATTCACCCTCTTGCACTTCTTTATATTCCTTTACCTGCGTTCCAATACTGGCTTGAAACCCGAATCCGTTTTTCGCGAGTGCCACAACCTGCTTGACTATATCCGAATCACCCATGATAGTTCCGTTAGCTTTTAGAGTATCACCTTTCTCAACCTTTATTGTTTGGCCAAGCACGTTGTCGAGTGAGTAAGTGCCGTGGCTGTATAGGATAGGCGTCTTGTCGCTGACTTCCATGCCTGCAAGATCAACAACCACAGGCCCCCACATATCAACAACCATAATACCGCCACTGTATGCGATCATGTTAAACGTCGGCAGCTTCGGTGTCTCGCCTTCCTTTGCGGCGGCGGCTGTTATGTCGCACTGACTTAACATGCTCATTAAACCATTATTTTTCATATCATGCCTTTCTGTTATTTTTCTTCATCGCTATCAGGTGTATCAGGTTCCGTTGTTACAGGCGCGTCTTCACTCAAAGGATAAGGCGCAGGTTCAAGTCCTGCCTCTTTACGCGCCACATTCCATCTCAATTCAGAAGCAACTCGCTCTCTAATCCATTGCTGATCCTCGCGCTTAGAGTCTTTCCCTTGCTTCGCATAATACGCAGAGTATGTGAGAGATTTATTTTTAAGTCTAATGTCATCAGCTTCGGCTTCCTTTTTAGGATCAACATGACCGCGCCCGGTGAAATACCACTCGTGAGACTGAGCCAGTTTGATATCAGCTTTTGACAAACTCTTTCGGGTTGAATATTCAGCAAGCCATTCCGCGTAAATAGGGTTCAGCGCATCGGCTATAACATCCATGCGTTCAACATCAATAGCACGGTCGTATGTTTGATGGTCAAGCCTACCGCTTGCATAGTTATATCCGCTTGAATCACCAGCCGCCACGTTGAATGGCATTGATAAACAGCGAGCCATTTCCTTGATAATCTCGGACTTGAACATTTCATATGTCGTTGTCGGCTGTTCCGCTTTCATCTGCCCCATTGTCCAGCCCTCAGGGAGCGATACAATAGCGTTTCGTTGAGCCTCTATGATAGTAACAGGGTCTGCAAGCTCGGCGGCTACAGCGTCAGGCACAAGCGTTGTCTGCATCACGGCGCTTATTTCTGCGGCGCGTGAAGCACTCTCCATGACAGCCGCAGTATATTTTCGCAGGTTGCCGAATAGTGAAAGAGCAGATGATATTTCACTCACGCCCCTAACCTGACCCGGCCGATCATGTGAAAAATAATGCAACATGTATCGCGCCAGTATCCATGTACCAGCGCCTGTGTTTTTAAAAGCTCTATAATCGTATGGGTTAAGTTTAAGTAACCTGTATTCTGTAGCGTTGCCCTCGGCGTCAAAACGGATGCCGTCGATTTCGTCAGCCTTGGGAAGTGTAGCCCAGGACTCAACCATCTCACATTCAACAAGTTTAATATCCAGCTTGACTTCGTTTTTGATCTTACGATTAGAAACAAGCAACGCAAACACCTCGCCATCAACGCATTTTGCGCGTCTCATGGTTCTCATTTTCTGCCATAACTTCGTAGCTGTAGCCCAATCGGTGAAATCCTGCTCAATTTGTTGCGCCTTTGTGGTGTCGCCAAGCTGTAACTGGATTGATTGCCCTATGGTATCGTCGGCAATTGTTTTAACAATACCCTTTGCATACGAGTTGTTTGCAACTTCGTAGCGTGCGCGGTCACGGATTGTCTTGCGTACGGCTGGATTGTTGGCTTGTGCGGCTGATAATCCATCGACGCCAGTCCATAAAGTAGCATTTTCAGTCGTACTTTGCGCTGAATCGTAACGGGCTTTGATGCGCGTAGCCTGTGCGCTTGCATCAAAAACAGAACGCTTATGCTTTGCCCTTGATGGTCGTTTCCTTTTCGCTGTCATCAGTAATGCTCCGGCGCTTTGAACCGCCCGAGTCGAAATCCCATATATTTCGTCTTTGCCGTAACACCCTCTTTACCGGCAAGATGTTTGTCCAGCGCGATAGCGTCAGGGATTGATCGGTTGGTTACGTTGCCTGCATCGGATGATACAGATTCAGGGTCGTCGAGCATCTCTTCAATTTTTTCGTTTCTGGTTGTGGTCATGTAACGAAAAATATGAAAGTCAAGCTATTTTGTCAATGTAAAAAACGTGATCGGCGTGGTAGGGTCTATATATAGCAGTTTTGGAGTTTTCGCAAGTGCGCTATGCCTCGAATGTCGTCCACTTGTGGCCACAATTTGCACACACACGCCGACGCCAGCGGCGGTTCCCGTACGTGTTTGCTGTGTTCCTGACGCTACTACGAGGGCAGTTGCATTTAGGGCATCTGATACCCTTCTCTGTGTCGTCATCAGCGACGTAATCTGTGGGCCATACCTTTCTACTCATCGTTTTCCTCCTGTAAAATCTGATTGCCTGTACTTTTTACGGCTTGATATTGCCACACGTCCACCAGTTCCGATCCCACTGTACGCCGCCAGAGCGTAACCCTGCGCCATTGCGTCGCCAAAGTCATTACGTCCGGGCATGCGGTGATAATTCCAAAACACCTGACCGCCTATGTCACCTTTACCCATCAGCTTGTCGCCACAAACTTGAGCTGAAAACTCTGAATGCGTTCCAGTGTAGAGAGATACAGAACCGGGGCTTCCTATTTCCCCTAGCCATGCACGCTGGGCAATCTCTTTCCAGTAGTCAGCGTTCCATGCTATCCAACGAATATGACGCCCATCCTTTTTACCAAGACAGCCGTGACACTGTTCACGCAATGCACCACTGACGCTTTTCCCCCACGGCCTATAATGCTTCGCCCCTCGACCTGTAA
>CAYQNY010000273.1:0-3579 GCA_964418925.1 uncultured Verrucomicrobiota bacterium | reverse complement strand
TCCGGTCCGTTTCCTGGTGGTAACCCGCGTCATGGTCGCTATCATGGTTATGCCGTTCCTGACCCTGTTTGCCGATCTTTTCGGGCTGATTGGGGCGGCCATTGTGACCTGCTCGCTGGGCTATCCGTTGATTACCTTTAAAAATCAGGTCCTGGCCTCGGTACATACCCACGACCTGCTGGGCGGGCTTTTGAAATCCATGGTGTTTGGCCTGCTGATCGGGAGCGTGGGCTGTTTGCGCGGCTTACAGACCCGCAGCGGGGCCAGTGCCGTGGGCGATGCCGCGACCCGGGCCGTGGTCAGCAGCATTATCCTGATCGTGATTGCCGACGGCTTGTTCGCCGTGGTGTTTTATTTCCTCAAACTGTGACCGGACGCGTACGGAGATATTGCGATGGATACGGACGTGATCATTCGCGTGGAACATATGACTGCCGCCTACGACGATACGGTTCTGCTGGACGATATATCCTTCGAAGTGCGGCCGGGCGAAATCTTCGTGATCATGGGCGGATCCGGCTGTGGCAAGAGCACGCTGATGAAGCATATGATCGGCCTGTATTCACCAGCCGCGGGATCCGTCCGGATCCGCGGCCGGAATATTACCACGGCCGAGGGCAACGAACGTCAGAAGATTCTCTCCGGCCTGGGCGTTATGTATCAGGGCGGCGCGCTGTTCGGCTCCTTGACGCTCCTGGAAAACGTGCGCCTGCCGCTGGAAGAATTTACCGCATTGCCGCCGGACGCGTTGGATGGCATTGCCGCTATGAAGCTCAAGCTCGTTGGACTCGGCGGGGCACTGCATCAGGCGCCGGCGGAAATCAGCGGCGGGATGCAGAAACGCGCTGCCATTGCCCGCGCCATGGCGCTCGATCCGCCCGTGCTCTTTCTTGATGAACCGTCCGCCGGCCTGGATCCGATCACCTCGGCGGAGTTGGACCGCCTGATTCAGCAGCTGGCGCGCTACCTGGGTATTACTTTCGTGATCGTCAGCCATGAACTCTCCAGCATTGATGCCATTGCCGACCGGGTTATCATGCTGGATGCGCGCGCCAAAGGAATTGTGGCCACGGGTAAACCCGCCACATTGCGCGCGGAGTCGGAGAATCCATGGGTGCGTCAGTTTTTTAATCGCCAACCGCCGCCCGATACGGTATAAATTCGGAATTGAATCATGAGTCAGAAAGCCAATTATTTTAAAATCGGGTTGTTTATCATCAGCGCCGTGGGGATGCTCCTGGCCGGTATTATTATCCTGGGCGTGGGGGCCTTGTCTCAGGACAGCCTGATCATGGAGACCTACCTGGACGGGTCCGTGCAGGGCCTGGATATCGGCTCACCCATCAAATTGCGCGGGGTTAAGGTCGGGCAGGTTGAAAAAATTATGTTTGTGGATGAAGCCTATCCCACCGAGCATCACTATGTGCTCATCCGCTTTTCCATCCATCCGCACGTTGCCAAGAATATTGAGATGGCTAAACTCGTCCCCCATCTGAACAAGGAAATTCAGACCGGCCTGCGCCTGCGGTTGGCAACCCAGGGATTGACCGGCGTGGCCTACCTGGAAGCCGACTATATGGATCCGCAACTATACCCTCCGCTGCCAATTGACTGGAAACCGGAATATGCCTATCTCCCCTCAGCGCCCAGTTTTATTGCGCGGATGAGTGATTCAGCCGGCGCTATTTTGCGCCAGATTGAAAATGCGCGCGTTGACCTGCTGGCCAGCAATATCAATATGTTCGTTACAACCATGACTGGCCTGATGCAGGATGATTTGAAGCCGACCCTGGCATCGGTACAGCAAACGGCGCAGGAAACAGCGAATCTGGCAACCCGCCTGGATCGGAATCTCCAGCAAATCATGCAGTCCGATCTGCCGCCGTTGTTGCATAATGCGCGCCTGTCGTCCAGCAATCTGGTGGTCATGAGCAAGCAGGTCAACCAAGTGCTGCAGCAGGTCGGGGACATGCTGGAAAGCGGTCAGCAGCACTGGGATGAAACCATGGAAAATATTCAGATGACTTCCTCGGAGTTCCGGGACCTGGTCCGGAATGCCCGGCAGTATCCGTCCGGCATGTTGTTCGGCCAACCGCCGCCACGCGTGGAGATTGATAAATGAATAATACGACACCCCCTCTGGAAATAAAGTCAATCCCGGCCGTAAGGCCGCCCCGCCATGGTTTATGGCTCGTGCCGGCAGCTATGATTACATGTCTATTGCTAATCGGGCTGGCTGGCTGTGTTAACTTGACCCGGGAGTCTATGCCCCGCCAGTTGTACGCACTGAATATTACGGCGCCGCCAAAGCCGGAGCGCGTCGTGATACCAGGCACCGTGCTCAAAGTGCGTGCGTTTCAGGAAATGCCCTGCTATTTCGGGCGGGAATTTGTTTATCGCCGGAGCGATGTCCGTTACGAGACCGATTATTACAACCTGTTCCTGGTGTCGCCCGGCGACTTGCTGGCGGAGGAGACGGGCAAATGGCTGGACCAGCGCGGGCCCTTTGAGCGAACCCTTGATACGGCCAGCCGGGTCCGCGCCACACATTTGCTCGAGGGAACAGTTATGCTGATGGAGGGCGATTTCCGCAAAAAAGGAAGCCCGCGCGCGGCCATGGGCATTTCCATGACGCTGATTAACCAAACGACCAAACCGCCGGCCATCGTATTTCAGCAATATTATATGCAGTCCGTGGCGCTGTCCAATACCGCGCCGGACACGCTGGTCAAAGGCTGGAACCAGGCCCTGCAAATCATCTTGACCGATTTTGATCGCGATCTCGCTGTGGCCAAGAAACTCGTGCCGCCCGATCAAGCGCCCAAGGGTCCATAAGCCGGCCGGGCACATTCCTGTATGTCGCCGTGCTGGGTATCCTCCACGAGGAGTTTGCCAAGTCCTCCCTGCTTGGTGCTAAATTTGTTCTTGGACTGGCCGGGCTGACCGTGATGGCTATCGTCGCGGTCTGGACCTGAACGCGGCGCTTTTATAAACCGGTAATTGCGATACCACAATCGATGATACGAAAAATAAGGAGAGCTTAAAACAGCTATGAAAGCAGGCATAAAGGTCGGGATTCTTGGCGCCGGTGGGATGGGGGCCACGGTTATCAAGCATCTGGCCCAAGCCAAAGGCGTGGATGAAGTCATTGCCTATGACATCAGGAAGGAGCGCATTGACGAACTGGCCGCCAAGGGTATCAAGGCTACCCTGGATCTGGACTCCATCCTGCGTGATCCGGACGTGCCGCTGGTGTTCATTACTTCATCGAATGACACTCACAAGGAGCTGGCTCTCCAGGCGCTGGATGCCGGCAAGGCCGTGATGTCAGAGAAACCTATCGCGACCACGCTGGAAGACGCGCGCGTCATGGTGGAAAAAGCCGAGGCGCTGGGCGCGTTCTTTCAGATTGGCTTTGAACTGCGCTACTCAAAACTCTACACCAAAATCAAGGACTGGATCGACGCCGGGTTGCTGGGCGCAGTGGTGAATACGCATTGTTATTATATCTCCAGCGTGTGGGAGAAAAATACCTGGCGCGTCAAAAAAGAACACTGCGGCAATATGTTTGCCGAAAAA
>CAYQNY010000272.1:0-3584 GCA_964418925.1 uncultured Verrucomicrobiota bacterium | reverse complement strand
AGACCTCCGCGCAGAATTCGGCCTGCAACAGCGGCTCGCCGCCGGAGATGGTGCATCCGCCGCCGGAATTGATATAGAAGGTCTTGTCCTCCAGGATTGCCGCAATTGCTTCCTCGGTGGATATTTCCCGTCCATAGTATTCCAAGGCGCCCGGCAGACAGGCGTCGACACATTTCCCGCAGGCTGTGCAGAATTCATGGTTCAGCGCATGCGTTCCATCGCGGAAGACGTGCGCTCCTACCGGGCAAATCTCTGCGCATTTCCGGCAGCCGATGCATTTTCTTTTCAGTAAGCCGATTTCGGGTTTTGGCGAGATGCTTTCCGGGTTGTGGCACCAGCGGCAACGCAGAGGGCAGCCCTTCAGGAAGATGGTTGTCCTGATGCCTGGGCCGTCATGGACGGAAAGGCGTTTTATGTCTGTCAGACGTCCTTTCATCAGGCAACCTCCGCCTTGGCGATAAATATGTCCTGCTCCTCGGGCGCCAGGTCGGCGAAGCGGACGTTCCAGCCGCAAACCCTCACTTGCAGGTTGGCGTATTTCTTCGGATGCTGCTTGGCGTCGCGCAGAATCTCGGCGTCAAAGATGTTGAATTGGATGGCCATTCCGCCTTGTGCGAAGTGGCTGCGGATGATCGCGCCGATCGTTTCAATGCCTTCCCGGCCTCTCGTCACGCTGGGATGCAGCATTATGTCCAGCACCGTTCCGTTGGGGAACCGGGAGAGGTCTATCTTCGTGACGGAGTTGATGAGCGAGGTGACGCCCTTTTTGTCCATGCCGATGGTCGCGCTGGTGTTCATGGTCAGGGGCTCCTCTGCCAGACGCCCATCCGGCAACGCCCCGGTCAGCTTTCCGAACGCCTTCGCGGCATCAATGATTGCAAAGAGAGCCGCTTGGAAGACACCGCCGCGACTATTCGGCTCATGATTGATCCGCTCCCCGAGAAAATTAGTGATTTTCACAGCAATACCATCAACCCCGTCGTCGTTGTTTCCCCATTTGGGGACGCGGTTTTGCGCGGTGAGGCACAGTTCTTCATATCCCTCCCAGTTGGCGACCAAAGCGGCTTTGAGTTCTGCGAGTGTGCAACGTTTCTCCTCATAAACAAGTTGTTTGATTACGGCAAGGGAGTCCGCCGCGTTCGCGATGCCGCAGCAACAACATCCGCTCGTGTTGTATTTGGCCCCGGCCTGCGAAACATCCAGGCCTTTCTCAAGGCATGAATCCATTGTGCCTGAAAGAAGCGGCGATGGGTTGACTTGCGGCCACAGATTCTCCTCCCTCCGCACTTTGTCAGTGACAAGGACGATCTGCGCATCGATAATCTTGAGGTAGGTTGCCAGCAACTCGTCAAAGGAGACATAGTCTCCAAAGGCAAGAACCAGTTCAACGGCCTTGGCGAGGTTCAGCCCGGATGCTCCGGAACAGTTAAGCTCCTTGCCCATGACCGCCGGCTCATAGCAACCGATGAGAATATAATCTTCCGCGTCCTCCAGGGCCTTGCCATTCCGGCATAGCATTTCAATCTGCCTGGCATCATTAACCGTCACGATGCCGGTGCAGCCAGCCTGGATGCAACCGGCCACTTGCTCGAGGAAATCCTCCGGCGTGCGATCCGCAAGCCGAACGTGGAACTTGGGATCAACGATCTGCATCTCCCGGTAGACTTCGAAGGCAAGATAGGACAGTTCGTTGACATCGGGTCCGAAGAGGAAAGGCTTGCCAAATCGCTTTCCCTGGGTCTTCGCAAAGAATTTTATCCAGAAGTATTTGAGCAGTTCCTTGGCCTGCTCGCGGGTGAGGCGTCCGGCCTTCAGGTCGTTGACATAGAAATCATTGTAGAGCTGGTCGAACCTGCCCATGGAACGGACCGCCACGCCCTCCATTTCCTGAAGCTCATGATAGATATAAGCCAGCTGCAACGCCTCATGGAAGGTCTGCGGCGGGCGCTTTGCCAAGGCCACCAGCGCCGGGTTGGGCAATGCCGCGTTGAAACGCTTGAGCAAGGTGATGGCCGCCTCATAGACCATGGTCACCGCCTGATAGAAGACGCCGGAACGGGTCGCCGCACGGTCGCGCAAACCGGGGAACCCATACTTAAGGAGATTCCTCCAGTCCGGGCAAATGTGGCTGGCACAGTCCAGCTGGGCGCGCCAGGCTCCCGGAACGGACGGCGGATCGTTTTTGAACTCATTTTGTTCCTCCTCCTTTTGCCATCCCCCGCGAAGCGCGATCAGGAGGTTGTGATGCTCCAGCTTGTCGGCGAAGTAGTCGTCGGGCTCGACCGCTATGCGTGCTTTGGAGCAAACAAGTTGGAAGAGCCACGCCTTGGTCATGATCCTGGGCTCCTCAGGGTTCTCGGCGCGATGCCGCTCAAGCTCAGCGACAAGCTCTTCTTTGGAAAGGCCGGACGCCGGATCGAACTTGACGTCCAGATACTGCCTCTCCAATTTTTTGCGCATTTGGTTAAATGGTTTAATCATGGTAATACTTCTCCACTATTCTATCGAAATTTTTATCCCATTCTTCATCAACTTTCTGGTATTCGGAATGGTCCAGATAAAATTGGATTGTGCGTTTGATTCCTTCCTTAAAACAGGTTGTGCAGTTGAATTCTGGCGCCGCGCTACGGATTTTAGAGTTGTCGTATGCCGCATGTTGTGTCGTGGCCATTACCTTTTCTCCGGCGTTGTGGCCGAGGGCGAAATAGAGCTCTTCAGCCGGGACAAAACAGAATTTCGGGGTTACGTCCAGCGCTTCAGCGGTCAGTTCGGCAATGCGTTTCCAAGTGAGGTATTCACTGGAGGTAATATGGAACGCCGCATTCATCGCGGCCTGATTGCCCCAGAGGCCGATGAAGCCCTTTGCGAAATCGGAAGCGTGCATCGCCGTGCAAAGCTGCTGTCCGTCGTCATGCAGAACATAGGGTTTTCCGCACAGAAGACGATGGGCTATTGTCCAGCTTTGCCAATGGTTTATGGTGTAGGGATGCAGGATGCGGATATTGTTGTAAGTGTAAGCGGGGCGGACTATGGTGTAATGTATATCGTTTTGAGCATATTCTTCCGCAAGGCGTCTTTCGCAAAGGGTTTTGTTTAATCCGTATGACCATAGCGTGTTTCCCACCGTGGTGTTTTCTTCTGTGATGATTTTAAAATTCAGCGGGTGGCGGTAAGCGGCGCAGGATGAAACAAACACATATTGTCCGCAATGCCCCCGGAAGATATCGAGTTTCCGGTTCAGTTCGTCAACTCCGTATGAGATGAAATCCGCGACCACGTCGAAATTCATTCCCCTGGTTTTTTCGCGCACGGTTGCCGCATCATTGATATCCGCCTGGATGCTTTTGACGCCGGCGGGAACAAACTGCGGAAGATTGCCGCGGTTGAGCAAATACAGTTCGATGTTCTTTTTTTGCGCCGCAAGCAGAGTTATGTCTGTGCTAATAATGCCTGTGCCGCCTATGAGCAAAACCTTCATGATCATTGCTCCCAGATTACGGGTTCCAACTTGCCGCTTTCAGCGGATTTAAATATTGCATCGGTGATAACTGCGGTTTGTACCGCGCTTTCAATCGTGCAGATCG
>CAYQNY010000271.1:1741-3657 GCA_964418925.1 uncultured Verrucomicrobiota bacterium | reverse complement strand
TTTACAGGAACGCCGTTAAAGTAACTTATTTTGCTTTTGGTAACAGAGTCGCCTGACAGGTTGATAAGCTTAAAAGTAGGCACAATATAACGGAAGAAAAGGAAGTGTCCGGGATTGGAAAAGGATGGATACTGCCCGAACCATGACCCGTCCTGAAACTGAGCATAATAGTCGCTGCCGGGGCCTTCCGAGATAACAGCAACCTCCGGATTAGCGTCCATAACAGCGGTGGTAACCGCTCCCGCCAATCTTGACACTCCCCTGAGTTCTTCCGCCGGCGAAGAATGATTATGTTCTTTGTTAAAACACATATCAGGCGTTGAAGCGCCGACGGTATCAATATAAACCCATACCGGGTCAACTTCCCGGGCGACAAGGGCAAATTGCTCCGCTAATGCTTCGTGCCACTGCGGCAATGACCGGCAGACACGCAACTGTTCTTTGGTATACGGCATAAACCAGTCAAGATTACCCTTTTCATCCTTCAGCGCCCAGGCATATCCGATATCATGAAAAAGTTTTGCGTTGGTCTTGAAGTAACTTCCATCAGCTGTATATATCCCGCGACCTACAGGCGGCCTGCGGCTTGCAAAATTATCCCTGCTTCTTCGTATTTCAGGTATTTTCTTCTCTATCTCAGCGGGATAATCAACTGAATGGATATCCATAAAATGCACCACATCAACGCCCCCCCACTCCAGTCCGGTCTTACTGGCAGGGACATCAAGGTTGCCGCCGGTAACGGAAAGGGCAACCCGGCGAAGCCGCTCAGGTGTGGGTCTTAAGGGGCTCCACCAGCTCCGCACCCATTCAATATAACGTTGCAACGGCTCTTTCCATGTGCCCGGATGCACTCCTATCACCGCCGGGGGTAGTTCCCTGCTCTCGCCCGGCTGTAAAGAAAGATAAAAATACTGCACTCCCAGAACCATCCCGTTACCCATCGGCCCGATTTGCTCGGCAAGATACTTTTTTGTATTACCGCCGGCGCCCCATATTTTAGTACCCGGACGGCCATCAGGGGTCGGCTTGTACAGTCGGTATGCCTTCATTTCAACGGCGGTAATATCTTCCGTACGCACGGAAATCCCCGACCGCTCGTTGCTGTCCCAGACCGCCATCAACTGCATCAACGCAAACCGGTCACAGCCGTAAGCGCCGAAATAATCCAGTGGCTGCTCTGATACGACACCCATACCCTTCGGCGCAAAGTAGCCCTGTGCTTTTATGTTCTTCAGAAGCGGGAATACAACCGTCAGTTCCTGCGGGTTGCTGCCGGTATTCTTCAGGATCGCTTTCATCCTGACCTGGTCAAAATTAGCTTGCACCTGAAGGCTGCCGCTGAGATTCTTCCCTGAATTTTCAATCTGGAAGATGACTTCATCCGCTGATTTCTTCTGCACTTTCTGAATCTGCCAGGTTGCAAAGTGTGGGTTCTCCGGTTTTGCCGGAACCAGGATTCCGGTTTTATCCTCAATAAGCTGACTGTACCCGGCAGCAGGCAAAAACGGGCCGGTCAGAAGTATATCACCGCTGCTGCCTGACAGGAAGTCTTCATCCCCGTATTTGTTGAAAAGTTCGGTTAATCTCAGCGTTCCTGATCTGGCTGCGGCTATACGGTAAGCAGGACTTTCCAGTATTACCGTATCCTCCTTTATGCTGACCGTCGCCGCGCCTTTTGCGATTGTTTTGGGCGGGGCGGACTGCGCCGGCTGTGTTGTTACCGAGGGCTCAGCGATTTTTGTCCCGAGTGTTACTCCGTAAACTATAACGCCAAAGTCTCTCGTTTTCTTGTGCAGTGTTATGGATGCGATAGGTTTGTTCCGTGAGGGTCTGACGCTGTAAACGGCAATAAGGTTACGTTTCATTTCAGGTGACAGTTCCGGAAAAAGCAGTGGAAATGCTTTTTCTTCTTC
>CAYQNY010000271.1:0-1641 GCA_964418925.1 uncultured Verrucomicrobiota bacterium | reverse complement strand
GTTTCATTTCAGGTGACAGTTCCGGAAAAAGCAGTGGAAATGCTTTTTCTTCTTCTCCGTCTGCATAACGGATACCTGCCTGAAATGCCACCTGGAAAGCTTCCGATGGTCCCCTAGGGCCTAAATTAGAGCCAACAGGACCGTCAGGGTAAACTCCTCCGGGCTGCCAGTGGCTTACTTCCCAGTAGGGCTGTATCAGGAGGAATATTTCATTTGCCGGCGCGCCGACAGGGATTTCCACGGAGGACTTCTCTGTCAGATAAAAACCCAGTGCGTACGGCGCTACCGGGCTGACCCAGAAAGGAATTGATTGCACTTCTACCAGAGGAGTTAAACGGCTAAAGATAGCCGGTCGCCTTGACGGAGCATCGTTATAGAAGCCGGACAGGTCCAGCGGTTTATACTCACTATGGCGGGTAAAGACAGCGGAGAATACAGCCGGCTCGTGTTTTCTGTAGGCCAGAACGCATTGTTCAAGCAGACGGTCTAATTCCGCCAGAGTGTTATTGTAACCTTCGGCTTCATTTGTGGGCAGCGCCGATATCTCTTCCAGCAGTTTGCCCGCCTGCTCCAGTTGGGGCGGTATGAAGTCACCGGCTGCTGCGCGATAACCGCTGTCCGCAAAAGATGCCTGCAGTTCACGATAAATTATAGCGCGTCGCTTATATGATTGCCGGGCAGTCACCGGCTTGAGTTTTATGACCACATTGTCCAGCCAGCATTCCCATGCCTGCCCCGGCCAGGAAGGGCAGACTTGAAAGAGTAACCGTCCTGGTCTGTCCTGCCAGTGCGTCAGCGGCCAGGGTTTGGTTGCCCAAGTAGCCCTGCCTTTCCTTTTTACCGCATATAAAAGACTGTCTCCATCTACATCTACCCTGACACGCACCCAGTCATGGTCTATCCCAAACGGGGTATAGGTGCTCTTGCTCAGCTCAGGAATAGAGTAGGTGTGGCTGACATCATTTTGGGAAATCTGCCAGCCGGAATGATACATATAGGGCGCCAGGTCGAGTGCCTGGCCCGGTTCATGAAAGATAATGCGTATCCTCCCCAGATTGTTTATGTCCCTTCTGATTTCAGGCGGTGCAAGTTTTAAGTCGTATTCCAGTATGTAAGGAATATCTCCGAAGGTCGGCTTGGGACTCAAAAAAACCCCGCCATTGGCGGCCCTTATGTGAACAACCTTGCCGCGTTCTTTTTCTTCTGTTACTTCTAATATTATTTCGGTCTTATCCCCTGTTCTGGTTGCAATATCCCACTTGTCGCTGGTCATTTTCCCTGTCGGCAGGTCGTTAAAATCGTCCTCAAAAAGCGTGTAATAACTCCCTACTCCAGACGCTTTGGCAGCAGCCGCGCGGGTCTTCAGAACTTTCTGGCCGGCCTCGGAAATCCAGGCCTGGATTTCTTCTTCGGCAAGCGGGCGATCAAAGACCCTGAACTCGTCGTACGCCGTCCCGCTTCCCCCGATTGATAACTCGTTAATATCTACCGGCAGAGTTTTGGGTTCTCTCGTCTTGGTGGAGAACAACTTGCCGTCAATAAAGATTTTCGCCGTTCCCTTTTTGTCCCAGGTGAAAGCAAAAAAATTCCACTGATTCTTCTCCCAATCCTTGATTTCAAACACGTAGTTGCCCAGATTGC
>CAYQNY010000270.1:0-3674 GCA_964418925.1 uncultured Verrucomicrobiota bacterium | reverse complement strand
GCCAGCCCCGGCCGTGCAAGCTTAATTCTTCATTCAAGGGCTGACCCTACTTCCCGCTACTTCCCGGACCAGGAGATTGTTCGGTGTGGGCATTCGTCTTGTTCAGGATTGCATTGGCAACGCATTCTCCGAGCACGCTTTGGCCATCCTCCCGAAAGTGGACACCATCTTGCGAGACGAGTTCCGGTCTGTCTGCAACAGTCGCGAACAGATCGTTGACGTAAATGCCGCGATCAGCGGCAAGTGCTGCGGCAATCTTGTTCCGCTGACGAACACGCTCCGCTCGGACGCCCAGTGTCTTGCTGGCAACGTCTTTCCACACGAGTGTTGTGCTACCCCAGATCACGTTTTCTGCACCGCAGTGCGCAAGAAACATGTCAAACGCCTCAGCCAGACCTGAAGCATAGAAGCTCTCGTCGTAGTCCCATCCGTGTAGGCCATTGTTGAAATGAATGATGGAGAACTGGTATTCGCCGATGACAAGCTCAAGCTCCTTCAGGTACTGGGGGTCGCCCACACACTTTGATGAGGCTATCCGTGCGCACACACACTTTCCGCGCAATCGATCAGATACCTTCGGGAAGTACGATCGTGCTATGGAGTCCCCGATGAGGAGGACGCGAGGGAGCGATGTGCCGCTCGCATCCTCGACCCAGATATCGCACCATTCTATTCTCTCGCGATGGGGCATACATACCTTCCTTTGTCACTGAACGTCTGCGTTCAGACGCGCCCTCAAGCGTCGTCTGGAACGCTTGGTTGGGTGTTGTCTGAATCCGGCAGATAGGCGCCGTATGTCTTCAATCGAGTGCGCAGCTCGTCCGTATTGACGGCACGCACATCTGCCGATGTGTTTGCCGCCATGGCGGCCGCGATGCCAGCGGCTTCGCCCATGGCCAGGCAAACTGGCATGACGCGGGTGCTGCTCTGGACGAGATGGTCCGTCGAGATGGAGCGTCCCGCGATCAGCACGTTGGTCAGCCCCCTGGGCGTCAGGCAGCGATATGGAATGCCGTGCGACTCGCCTTTTTCCATGCGCAGCCACCGTTCTTCGTGTTTGTGCTGCGCCTGGCGTGGATCGAGATTGCACTCTTCCTGTGTCGTATGGATGTCAATGAAGTAGCAGTTGCGCAAGACCTCATCATCGAAGGAGCGACATGCCTTGTAGTCCTCAATACTCAGCACGTAGTCGCCTATGATCCGCCTCGATTCACGCACGCCCAGGAGCGTGCCTGTTGCCGCCAAATGCGCCCGGCCGAACGCCTCTGGGACGAACTCGGCCAGTGCCTCGCGAATGGAATTGGCAATTTTTCGTCCCTTTATTACGGCAGCCGTCAGCTTCTTTGGGTCCGTGGGATCGATCCACAGATGTCCGGCATTGAATCCGACCGTGCCCGGTCCCTGAAGGTTGTTGCAAAGATGGTTGTCCGGAATACTCGGATACTTTCCCGACTCGAGGATATCGTAGATGGGTGCCGCGCGATTATGACCGCTGAGCGTTCCTGCGGCCCGGTATGCCTCTTCATCCACACCACTTATGATGAAGCAAAGGGAGGAAGGCTGGACTTCTTTGGCGGTCTCAACGGGCGCGCCGGCCCATGCGGACAGGTCGCCGTCGCCCGTACAGTCCACGTACACCGCGGCGCAGGCCGCGGTCAAGCCGTCCTTGTTCGCGAGCAGCACCGCAGTGACCCTTCCGTCCGATTCCATTTCGACGCCGCAGACCTGGGTGAAGAATAGGATCTCAACATCCGCTTCGAGCACCATGTCGTCGTAGATTTGTTTCAGCGCTTCTGGATCGATCGGAACCCAAGAGAGCCTGTCCGGGTCGTCCCCGTAGGTTGCAGCCTTGGACGCGCGGAAGATCGTCTCGGCCAATCCCGCGTAAATAATTCGTTCGCCGTCAGTGAACGGACACCACGCCGGAACGAGTCCGGAAGTCCCCATCCCGCCAAGGGCCCCGGTGGCTTCGACCAACAGGGTCCTGGCACCCTCGCGAGCAGCAGCGATGGCGGCAGTGCACCCCGCCGGCCCTCCACCAACTACAATAACATCATACGAATCATCGACGGGGATATTCCGTTTCTTTAAAGCATATGTTCTCATGTTTCGATTCCTTTTCGCACCCAACGGCCGGATGAGCGCGGCGCAGCCTGACAACGGCGTTGCGCCGGTTGTCAGGCGAGTACGCAGCTCCATCGGTGGGTTCTGAGGCGCGCAGCGCCGAAGAGCCCAACCGTGGAGCGAAGCTCAGCCGGCCGTTCCTCGGCGCGCAGCGCGCCGAGGAACGCTGCGGATCAGGCGCGCTGTTAAGCGTCGCCTGCATCCGATGGTTCTGCGTGCCCCTATCCGTTCTTGGCGGCAAGCACCAGAAATCATCCGCTATTCCAACACGCGCCAGCATCTTGCTGGCTCTCTCAAACATCTCTGTAACATCATAGTGAACGCCGTGACAGTCGGAAGCGATGCTGAAATGCACTCCCTGCATTTTCAGTTGAGCCAGGAACTCCAGGTATTGGGTTTGCTCTTTTCCATTACGAAAAAGCATACCTGCTCCAATATTGATCTCGACCACCTTGTTGTGCTCAAGCACTGCAGCAGCGAATTCATCATGCATGGATTTTGGGACCAGGCCAAAATCCCACGTTTCCTCCATCCCAAGGCCATCCAGCCCCCACCAGGGATGAGCAATAATGTCCACCAAAGGATGGCTAGCCAGGAACATGTTCTGTCGATGATAATCAGGGATCAGCGTCTCTACTGCGAGAGGCACGAATAGCGGCCAGTGAGTTCCGCCAATGACGTATTCGATTCCGAATTGCGCGATGTTTTCTGCAGTGATTCCCAACGCGAGTGCACATCCCGGTTTAGCCCCCCACTGTGCGTCGTAGATAATATCGTCAAGGTAGCATCCTGGTTTGCCACCCGAACGTAAGCCGTAGACAGGATCTTTATACTTGTTGGCTGCAATCTCATCGATTTCCCATTGCGACATACAAGAGGCCTCAACCCCAAAATGAAAATGAGGGGAAGGGTCATTGGCTAAGAACTCATCTCTGGCCCTGGCAATATCAGGTAGATTATATGGGGTATGAAGATGGTCTGTTATTCCAAAATCATGAATGCCGGATTGCGCGGCCTCCGAGATAAGGTCAGACACTGTCAGGCATGCAGAATCACACGAATTGCGTGTATGGATATGCCAGTCGGATGTAATGTTCATGATGTGTCTCCTTGGGTAGTCTTCATCTCTGACACCCAACGTTGCGGATCACGGTTTTTCTGATGAGCTGCGCGAATCAGAAAATACCGTGCATCCGTCTTGTTGGATGTTTCCCCTTGTTATCCTACTGTGATCCTGCCCATCACGAACGCCAAGCACAGCAAAGCCAGCATGATGAGTAAGAAAGACACGAGCCCGCCTATGTGTGCGAGGTTTGGTGTTGCCTTAGGACACCACAGTCCCATCCACGGGATTTGCTTTGGCACCCACCACCGGGTATCCTTCTTGCTGAAATAGACGGACAGCCATTTGGGCCCACCCCAGTTCTCAGGGTTTTCCCATTCTGACATGTTGATCTCTTTCTGTGCCATGATCTCATCTCCTTCAACCTTGACATCCAACGTCATGCTGAGCTTTTGCATGATGGCGCGGCCATCATGCAATAAGCTCA
>CAYQNY010000269.1:0-3678 GCA_964418925.1 uncultured Verrucomicrobiota bacterium | reverse complement strand
TGGTTAACAAGGAAGAGGGGGCTTTTGGCAAGGTGCGGATGAGTAATTATGGGCAGCACGCGGAGCTCAACTATCCCGCGGATACCCGGCAAATACACCTTGCTTTTTATGCTTTTGAAACCGGGAATGAGGCATCGTATACTAATTTTATATCATCGCTGGAGAATGAACAGGCATCGTTAAGCGCCGGTCCGTACTGGCCGGATGCCGCGCAGGAGCGCGCGGCTACCAAAAGAGCTACGTTGCCTGAGATAGAATTGGGTAAAGACGCCAACCGGATTCTGCTGGTGGGAAGGTCAAGCCGGTACCGCTTTTACCGGGTTGAATCCTCCCTTGCCGGGATGGGCATGTCAGATAAGGTGGACGTGGCGCATCTGAACTACAACACAAAAGAGAAAGGCACTTTCGGATTCCCGGTCAGCCCGCGGGGTATTTCTGCCTACCGGATGATAGTCTTTATAGATACGCCGTATTTCTACCTGCCGCCGGTACTTTGGCAACTGGTGGAGCGTTTTGTTATGTCTGGAGGCACGCTTGTTTTTGTGGGCGCCCATGCGGCCGGCGGCTATAAAGAAAGCAATATTGCCAGATTGTTCCCGGTGGATTTTGACTATGCCAAAGTTGTCAAGGGTATGCGGCATGACATCCTGAACGACCGGGCGCCTTATGCGTCGTTGGATCCGCCGGTAACAGATGACATACTTACCGGGGGGCTGGATTTTTCCGCGCCGCCGCAGGTATCCGTGTACCGCAGCAAGGCCAAGCCTGCCGCCAGAGTACTGCTGAACGCCGGCGGTAATCCGGTGCTATCATGCCGACCGGCGGGCAAAGGCCGGGTGTATTCCTTCCCGGTATGTCTGACCCCCAACTACCACCGGGCTTATGATGCGGATGCGCCGGAGTACGAAGGCAGTTCCGTGATTCCGATCAAGGCTGAGCCGCCCGGCGAGAGAGCCAAGAGCATATTCTGCTGGGATGGTTACGACAACCTGTGGCAGCGTCTGGCCATGACGGCTGTTTATGGGCCGGAAGCAGTGATGATAAGCGATATGCAGGCAACCCGTGATGATGACGGTCGTTCATTACGGGTTGCTGTCGGGTTGTCCGCCGATGTAAAGGTGAAGTCCGGCACATTGACGGTGTATGATACGGACGGCGCCGGCCGGCAGGTTCCATTGAAGTTTTCAGACGGCCGCGGTCAGGCGCTGGTAAAGGATGTCCCGGTTACTGCCGCCGTAAGGTATAAAGTGGAAGTGGTTTTGAAGACGGGCCGGCGGTTACTGCAATTGGGCATGGCGCCGCCGGTAAAAGCGCCGGCTTTCCGTATCGTTACCGGCGACCATAAAGGTTTGTGTAGGATCTACCGCCGCGGATATCGGTTTCCCGTAAATATTGAGTTTATTGGTGAGACAGCGGGCGATGTGTCTCTGTCTCTGGTTGACCCGTGGGGTAAGACCGTCTGGAATGAGAAAGTAAAACATCAGGATAAGAGGGTTTCGGTAACTGTGCCGACAGCAGGCCTGGCGTTTGGAAAATATACCGTTGTCGCCGAGAGTGGAGAGGAAAGTCAGAAGGCAACGATCCATATCCGGCCTGACTATGAGTATAAAGACTGGTTTTTTATTACTGAACTGGCCGGGCTTAATTTTTCAGATGACCCGGAAGAACAATCCCGCGATTTGAAAGCATTTAAGGAAGACGGATTGACCCTGATAAGAACTACTGAATGCTGGCACCCTGATCCCCTTCGCTGGGCGGCGCGCTGGCCCCGCGATCTGGGCGAGCGGGTGATGTTGTCCGGGCTGGTGCCGGCTCATTTCAATGTGACGATTGCAGGTGGATGGGCGTCGCCGGCGCACCAGTCAGATGAAGAACTTAATAAATCTGTAAGTGGTGCCTTGGAAGATTTCGGCCGTGTCTGGGGTATGGCGCCGCGCGGGGTTCCGACCTACATTTATGACGAACCGGGCCATTACGGTTTTGTCAAGGACTGCAAAATCTGCAACAGCGAATACCTGCAGCGTTATGGCGGCACGGAAGTGCCGAAAGAAAAAGGCACCCCGGGACACTACCGGCTGGCATCAATAATGGACCAGGCGGCTATAGATGGTTTTGTCCGCAAGGGACGGCTATGGTACAAGCAGGATGAGGATAACACCCTTGTTCCGTGGGGGATAACCAATGAAGGCAGTGGTTTGATGGAGCATGCTGTATGGTTGGCGCGGGCCTGGGGCGGCTACGGGATGGACCTTTTTGCCTACAGCCCGGGCAACTGGAAAGCGCAGTACGCCTTTGATATGGCTTTAGCGGCGGTGGATTATGACCCGTACTCACTGGGCTACCAGATAGAAGCCGGCTCATATTACGGCGGCACGCCCATAGCGGCTCAGCGCGGCCAGGGAACCTACAGCGTGCTTGCGCGCGGCGCCCGTCTTCTTCAGTGGTACGACTGGGGCTGGACCAGGATAAAGAGCGGACTGGGCATTATGCCGGAACGATTTGCCGCGGTGAAAAAGGCGTCTCTGGAAGCGCAGAAGATAGGGCCTGTATTAGCGGGAATGAAAAGACCGCAGGGCAAGATGGCTATGCTGGTGCCTTCCGCTATGCAAATGGCCGGCAGCGGCAACGACAGACGGTCAGCTGAATTAGCACTACAAGCGGTCTATAAAGCCGCCCAGGTCAGTTGCGGCAATGTGGACTTTCTATATTACCAGCATCTGCGCGAAGGCAAATTGAATGAGTATAAACTTATGCTGCTGGCCGGCAATGAATGGATAGACCAGGAAATGCTGGCGATAATGATGGACTGGGTGGACCAAGGCGGGACATTGCTGGTCATGCCCCGTTCGTTGATGTTTGACGCGGCAACCCTGCAGCAGCCGGAAAAACTGTCCGCCGACTTCCCGTTCAAATACGGACATGCAATAAAAGAAGTAAAGGTGGATGGCATCCCCGGCAGTCCCGCGTATGCCTGGGAACTGACGGGCGCCGGCGGTAGTGTTAAGTATCACTATGCTGACGGCAAACCCGCGACAATATCATTTAAGCACGGGTCAGGCCGGATGGATGTCTTTGGTTTTATCCCCGGCTCGGCCCGCGGGCTGGAGCAGATTTTCAAGGATATCGGGGTTGACCCGTGGATCGCGCGCAGTGATGACGAAGATGCCTCCGCCTGGCTTTTGAACAGCGGTGACGGATATTATGCGGTGGTGGTGAACAGTGAAAACATTGCCAGGACAATGGGGCTGCGCCTGCGGACAGAATTTCAGACAATGCCGGCAGTCTATGACATGCTGACAGGCCGGCGGCAACCCGCGAAAATGGAGAATGACGGAGTTGTCTTGCTGAAAGTTAAGCTGGAGCCGTTCTGGGGCCGGGCGTTTGCATTGCTTCCCGCAAAACCGGCCAGGTTGAACGTGAAAGTTGTCTCCGCTCGGGTGCAATCCGGCAGTACGGTGAAATGCGAGATTCAGGCAGTTGACAGGAAAAAGCGCGTGGTTTCCGCGCGGTTGCCCGTTGAGGTGAAAGTAAAAGATGCCACCGGTAATCTGCGGGAGGAATATAGCGGAGACAGGGTGTTGGATAACGGCCGGTTGCTTTTGCCCCTCGCTTTGGGAACCAATGATCCGGCGGGCAAATGGCGGATAGAGGTTAAACAACCATGGACAGGCTTGAAAG
>CAYQNY010000268.1:0-3717 GCA_964418925.1 uncultured Verrucomicrobiota bacterium | reverse complement strand
CAGCAGGAACAGGTTCGAGCAGATGGAGACGGTGAGCGCCGTACGCTGTGTTCGTGTGCGCGGCCGGCCAGGGTCCAGCATGGGGATGGCGCCTTGCCATCGAAACCCGTTATAGACCAGCACCAGCCCGCAGAAATAATCCACCAGCGTGGAAAACAACAGCAGGCCCATGAATAAGGGGTTGGTCCAGCCGTAGAAAACATAGCTGACGATTGTCAGCAGGAGATGCTTCCCGCACCGCGGCACGGCGTAATACAAAATCAGAGCCAGCGGCAGGAAATAGAAGAGAAAAATATGTGAACTGAAAACCAAGGTTTAGCCATCCTCAAGAATATCTTGCCCGCGAAACACGCGAACTGACGCGAAAAAAGTTTTTAAAATAGACCACTATCACCGCAACTGTAATCAGGGCAAGGCTTTATAGGAGCCGCATCACCATGCGGCGATCTTCGCTTTTCGCCGAACAGGTGTTCGGCTCCTACAAATACGGCATGTCCATAGCGGACTTTGTCCGCCAAAGGCGGATCCGCCTTCCGTCTTCGCTGAAGCTACGCCGGACAAGCCGGCGGAAAATTCATATACCTGCACGCATGAATACATGAAAACTACGCGCCGGCGCGTAATTTTCACCACTCCACTTCATAATACAGCGGCAGAAGAAATTCTTCGCTGTCCATAATCAGCCGTTCACCTTCCAGTTCCGGATGCGCATCAAAGGGCTCCAAGGTCAGGCGATACTCTTTACCCTTCTGCCGCCTGGCGGTGTCAAGCACCTGCCCGTCGAGGATCGCCCAATGCGCCGCCAGAATCTGTTGCTCAGCGCATTGGCCATGAATCACCGTTAGGTTGTCGTAACGGTTGACGACTAACGCGCGGCGATAAGGTCTGATGGATGCCGGCGTTGGAATTGAGGTTACTTCCGCCAGCCGGGCGTTAAGCACCAGGCGCGCGAGTGCACAGCGGATTTTCAGTCGATCGGCAATACGCGCATAGTTCTTCCGGGCTTCCGGCGCCTGGATGGCGCGGCCGTACAACGCGATGTGATCCAGCGTACCCGGCCAGAACCGGTTTTGATCCCCGAATACCAGATTTCCCGGACCCCATGATTCCAGGCCGCCCGCGAACGTATTAGTGACATGCAGGGGCTGGCCGTTTAAGAAACACTGCAGACGGCCCGGCGCGTAACTTACAATCACGTGCTGCGGCACGCCGGAAGTCAAACGGCAGAGCGACACTACCGGGCGCATGTCATGAGATCCTGACGTGATCAGACGCAAGACCAGCCGGTCATTTTCCTGGCTCAGTATCATATTATCGGTTTCACCGCCGGCAAATGATATGACCCGGGATCCTTCCGGCAGTTCAGTCTGCCGGGGAGTCAGCACTGCCTCGACGCTGAACTGATTGCCGGTTTGACATGTTGCCAGGAGTCGTTTGCCAATGGCGGGTTCGGTCGTAAAAACACCCTCTGATAAATCCATGCCAAAATACCGGTCAAAGCGCGCCCGGCCCCTGGGTTCGGCGCGGCAGGTCCAGCCAGCCTGTCCACCGGCCGTCATGATTTCGTTTTTACTGGAACGGTTTTCCCATAGGAAGACAAGCCCGGCAGTATTGCCGGGCCACGGTATCATCGCGACCGGCGTGGACGCGGCCTTGCGTGGCGCTACGGCAGCGGCCGAGCCCGGCTGGTCCCGCGCTGGGCCAGGCGCAATCCAGACATCCGGGTAAAAATCAGCGTTCGTGTTATATGTCACGCGCACCCAGCGTTCGATGGCGCGAAACCGGCTGTCGAACCGGCCGAGATAGATTTCAACGGCCGGCCCTCCGCCCCGAATGCGGTTGTCTCCATCGCCAAGTTTATACGGCCCGGTCATGGCCATGAACCGGGGATGGTTGCTCCAGCGGGGATGATAAATTTCATAGCCTTCAATGCCGGGCGCCTGGTTGATATTGACGACCCAGCGTTCGTCCGTATCCGCCTTGAACAGCGTCAAGTTCCGGTGAGCGCCGTCGAAAATCCAGAACAGGCCGCTGTTATCGGGCGCCAGCGAGGGCCAACAGCCTTTGCCGTATTTTTTCCAGTCGCGATCCGGTAGTTCGGCGATGCCGCAGTCGGGCCAGGGAAAGACACCGCCGGCCTGCCGACCGTCAGCGGATAACTGGAAGTTATCCGCGTGAACCTTGGTTCGGGTCCATACGGTTTCGATTTGGTCGGGGCAATCAATGGGCGCCCGTTGAATCGGCCAATAGGCATCAGAGTTGGTAATGGGCGCGGCGCCGTAGACCCATTCAACGCCGCCAGTCGGGTCGCGCCAGACCGCCATCGCAAAGCCATTGCCCAGGCATCGGAGCCCGGATCCGTCCCAGTTGACGATATAGATCTTGTTTTCCTGCTGGTTGGAAAAAATGACGCGATCGCCGCGGGGTGTAAGCATCGGCCGGGCATAGTCGGAAAGGGCTGGGAGAATAACGCGCTCGCCGCGGCCGTCCTCGGTGTCGAACCCTATCAAGCGGCGTTGGGTCACCACGGCGCCATTGCCCGAGTGGGCGCCGGCGCCAATATCCCGGCACCAGACAATCCGGGTCTGGGCTTGCGTGAGATCGCGAATTTCGGAAGCAACGGGATTTATCGACGGCGGCGTTTCAGCGTTCGCCGGCGCAAGGAACGGAAAGATGAAAAGCAGAACAAACGATAATTGAATCACTGAAATTAGCAGAGATGAACGGAGCCTCAAAATTACAAGATTCATAGCAACATCCCTGTGAACCTCCGTGGTTCATAATTCCAAATCCTTGGTTAATCTTTTTCCGGCAACTCTGGCGTGGATTTCGCATCTGGTCCGGACTGCCGTCTGTCGCGGATTTGCCGGGCGGGCATACCAACGGCCACGGCATAGGCCGGTACGGATTTGGTGACCACGGCGCCGGCGCCAATAATGCTGTTCCGGCCAATAGTTACGCCATCCAGCACTTTGACCCCGGCGCCGAACCAGCATTTTTCGCCCGTGTCAATGCCCTCGGAACGTGATCCCTGCCGGGTCACGGAAGATTCAATGTCGCGCGGATCGTGATCACCGCCGATGAAATAGCAGTAGGCTGCCACCAGCGTGTCGTTACCCAGTGTTACGCGGCTCCCGGAAAACACTTCACAGTTAAACCCGATGTTGACGTTATCGCCCAGGATAATATCGCCGTTTTTACAGCTAAGAATGGAATTCCGCCCCAGGAAAACGCCGGTTCCAATCCGGATGCCCTGATTATCCCGTCCCTTGGCATCCAGCAGGCAATTATCGTCAATGATGACGTTGGCGCCGATCCTGATTTTATGCGGATGCCGCAGGGCCACATTCATGCCGAAGACCACGTTGCTCCCGCACGCGCCCAGCAATTTTGGATAGAGCTTCGCGCGCAGGAACAGGCCCAGAGCACCGGGCACCCGCGAGCAGAACAGGATAATCAACTCATAGTTGAAGAGCGGCCAGAATCCCCGGCGACCGATAATCAGGTCGCTGTAGCGTTCCATTTTGGATTTGGCCGGCGTGGCCATCTCCCGCTGAATAATGACGCTTTCGGTTTTCATGATGGAATTGTTGACCCGCGAAACATCCCGTGCCGCGCGGGACGAACGTGAAAGGCAGATAGTGTTTATTATCTATTCACATGCTTAGCCTGCATTATGCATGAAAATTATATTTTCATTTATAAGCATTTCAAAGC
>CAYQNY010000267.1:0-3719 GCA_964418925.1 uncultured Verrucomicrobiota bacterium | reverse complement strand
GCGGCTGTGCGAAGGCGGGTGCTTCGCCGAGGTAAAGCGGCGTTGTACCGCCGCACTCCAAGGCGACGCCATTAGAAGGCGTCGCGGAAAAATGCGGAAAACCGGAGCTTTATGAATAAGCCCTGATTCCCGCCCTAGCCTACTCCGCCGTAGCAAGGCCACCTGGCTGCGAAGGCCGGGTAGTTCCCCGATCAATTGCCTTGTTTTTTGGAGGGCGCGAATGGTTCGCTTCGATACCTTCGCGACTGCCCGCCGTAGCCACGAAGGGCGAAGGCTGGGCCGTTGACCGAGGATGACACAGCCCTGCCCATAAAAACGAGCCCGTAAAAAAATCTTGCGGCTTACAACAAAACCGATATTATTCTTTTTTAAGTGGTGATTAACCGGCCCCGGCCTGATTATGGCCGCTGTCCTGAATTGATGGTCTTTGATACTGATGAAAAAACATGTGATTAAGTCCAACGATCTGTTGTTGTATCCCGAAGATGGTCTTTTGCTCGGGAACGGCGATTTGTCAGTTAGCATCTACCAGACCAGAGATCGGATTATCTGGCGTTTTGGCAAGGGCGACGTGTGGGACCGGCGGTTTGATTATTCCGTCAATCCGAAGCCCATCGATATTGAGGAACTGCGGCATGGTATCGAGGTCGAACGCTGGAAAAGTCCTCCGTACGGACACAATCCGGAAAAAATCGTGGCGCTCAAGGGCGCCAAAAATCCCCGGCGCATGCGGGAAATCTGCCTGAGTTCGCCCAGCTACAACCTGCCCTATCCCATGCCGAAACCTGTCGGCGAGCTTGCGCTCCAGCTTCCTCCCGATCTCTGCGACATGAAAATAAGCCAGCGGCTGATCATTGAGGAATCAACCGTCACCATCCATTGTGAGTGGGCAAACGGGCCGCGACTTGAGGTGGAATGCTTCATTGCTCCAGCGCCGGACGTTTTGGTCGTGAAATGGCAAATGCGGAAGTGGGCTGACAAGTTGCACCACAAAGAACGCCTCCAATGCCTCTGGTTTTCGCTCTACCGCTGGCCGGACCCCCCGATCCGGGAATTTCTCGAGCGCTATTTCGCCGAGTACCGGCATGGCCTTACCTTGCCCATAACCAAATACCTGGATCGAGCAACCCCTCTGCCCCCGCCGCAAACAATACTGAAAGACGGGGTCAACATGATCGAACAGTGTTTCCCGGCGGAGGCAACTTTCCCGGATGGCTTTCAATACCGTCTCGTTCCCTTTGTTTCATCCGGCTCGATCGAGCCGGTGGCGGCCGCGCACACCCGCGAGGCACGTTTGCATATACGTCCGGACGGCAAGGCGTTGAAAGGCCACCTGGTTGTAGGCATTGTCACGAGCTTAAGCAAGGGTGGCGTCGTGGGCGCATGCAACCGATTAAAAAAGGCGCTGGGCGCCAATACTGTCAAAAGCATCACCTCCTGGAAAAGAGCGACTTTGGAGCAGGCGGCGGATTTCTGGTCGAAATCATCGGTGCGGATCAGCGACCCCCTCCTCGATAATCTCTGGTATGAGACACTGCACGCCCAGCGGTCGGTGTTCCGTGGCGGCACGGTTCCGCCGGGTCTTTTCCTGCCAAGCACGCTCAACGACTATTCGCTTTGGCATGGCGATTACCACACCAATTACAACATCCAAGCGCCCTTCATCGGAACTTTGGCCACGAACCATCCGGAGATCATGGAGGCGTACTTTGACGCCTGCGATTATCTGATCGCGATTGGGCGCAAGCTTGCCCGTGATTATTACCACTGTCGGGGAACCTTCATCCAGCTCAGCGGTTTCCCAATCAAGCATCTTGACGATCCCTACGGTAATAATCCGATCTCCCGCATGGTTTATATGACTGACTGGATCACGCATCATTACTGGCGCTACTTCCTGTGCACCCGGGACAAGGCCTTCCTCAAGGCGCGCGGCTACCCGGTGCTCCGGGACTGCGCCTTGTTCTACACGGACTTTTTACAGAAAGGCGTCGACGGTCTTTACCACGCCTTTCCTTCGGTAGGCGGGGAAGATCCGCTGACCGGCGATCCGGAAGATACCCGTGACCGCAGTCAGATTATGACCCACATTCGTTGCTGTCTCCACAATGCCATCGAGGCCGGTGAAGTGTTGGGCGTGGACCAGGCATTTCGGGCGGAATGGAGGGAACGGCTTGACCATATCGCCCCCGACAACAAGAAAGACAGGAACCCGGAGCGCGTCCGGAGCCCGTTGGAAAAGTGGAATGCCCTATGCAATGAGCGGGAATATACGTATAACAATAAGGGGAGTAACACCATCAAGGAATGGGAGACGGCTGCCTCCTGGTATCTCGGGTCCATGTTGCATATGATGGTCGGGAGAGTGCGCAACGGTAAATTCAAGGCCGACCGCGACTTTGAGGAATACCGTCGCGTCATGGGGCGCTGGCGGCACCCGAACGGGCTTTACTGGGCGATGTGCCTTGATATTTACGGCCATGCCGGCGCTTGGGCGGAAACACTCGGAGTGATTGCGCCTTTGAACGAGATGATGCTGCAGGGATACAATCGCATCATCAAGTTGTTCCCGAATTGGCCCGGGAAAGTGAATGCCAGCTTCAGGGATTTCCGCGTGGAAGGAGCGTTCCGCGTGAGCGCGTCCTTGAAAAACGGCCAAGTCAGCGCCGTCGAAATAGTCAGCGAAAAGGGCTTGGACTGCCGCCTCTTCTCGCCATGGAAAAGTGGTTTCCAGGTCAAGAATGGAACGGGCAAAACCGTGCCGGTAACTTCCGAACCGGAAGGAGTATTACGGTTTAAGACAACGCCCGGCGGAAAATACAGGTTGCACACCGTATGACCATTGTCACCCCGCTTGCAATTTCCGCGCTATCCCTTATGCTTCCCCCTATGCAACCACTGCAGGCTTTCCACCAGGAGTATTTATGATGGCCGTTATCGTACGCTGGCTGATGTTGACCCTGGCAGTCTGGGTGGCCGCCCATATCATTCCAGGCATACATTATGACATATGGCCGAGACTGCTGATCGCTGCGCTGGTGCTCGGCATCCTCAATGTATTCGTGAAACCCGTCCTGATGATCGTATCCATGCCGTTCATCGTCGTGACGCTGGGTTTTTTCCTGATTCTAATCAACGCCCTGCTGCTGAAATTTACCGCCTGGCTGGTGCCGGGATTTCATGTCGCCAGTTTCTGGTCGGCCCTGGGAGGGGGACTGATCATCAGTATTGTGAGTTTTTTCTTCGGCCGACCAGGGCCGTATTTTCGTTCCCGCTCATTTCCTCCGGATGATAATCAGCCGGGCCGTCCCCCACCCGGCAAAGGTCCGATTATTGATGTGTAGATTTTTCTTCTGAAAAATTCTTCTCTTCGAGCCCCGATGTTAGGATTCAATCAGGCCCCGCCAAGCCAGGCAAGCCACGCGAAACGCGTGGCAAATTAATTAGTCCCTGAAGTTTTCACCATAGCGGATCCGCCAAGGGCGGAAAGCGCAGTGCATACTTCAGGGCAACTTTATCTTATCTGTCATGTAGGAGCCGCATCCCCATGCGGCGATCTTCGCCTTTCGCCGAACAGGTGTTCGGCTCCTACAAATACGGCATGTTCATAGCAGACTTTATCCGTCGAAGACAGATCCGCCGCTGGCGGCTCGTACCTTAGGCAGATCCGCCTTCCGTCTTCGCTGAAGCTACGCCGGACAAGCTGGCGGAAAATTCCT
>CAYQNY010000266.1:0-3762 GCA_964418925.1 uncultured Verrucomicrobiota bacterium | reverse complement strand
GTTTGAGAATGACGTGACGCTGCTGCAAATAGTTCCCGCCCTTATTGTGGATGAGCTGTTCAAAATGCTTGAGGACCGCATGGACGGCAAATCGCCAAAAAACAGCGTCGTTTTTATTTCGCCCCGGTTGATTGTGCCGCCGCGCAAATCGCGGCGAAAACAACCCCTGAAGATGGAGGAGCGCCAAAAATGACCAAGCAACAGAAAATAAGAGCCATTGGAACCGTAGTCCTTATTTTTACCGCAATTGCCGCGTGGAGTTCCCCGCTCTCCCCGCGCGATAAAATTAATCTTGCCGGAAACTGGCGCATGCAGTCCGCGATCCGGCCTGATGTTCCGCCAATCAATCAGTGGGTCGCCATATACCAGCCCACTTATATAGTTACTTACGGACAAAAGTGGAACGCATGGGCGTTTGAGAAATGGCATGGATTCAAGAATGAGATGAATTTACTGCCGACCAATACCTGTGAGAATTTTTGGCTGGAGCGCGAGGTGGATATCCCCGCTGATTGGCAGGGCCGGCGTGTGTTTTTCTCTGTAGATACCGTGTTGGCTGACGCGATCGTGTATGTCAATGACAGCCGCATGGGAGAGATTTTAAATCCCTTTGGCGAGATTGACGTAACCCCCGGGCTTACATTCGGGGAGCGCAACCGCCTGCGCCTGTTCCTTACCGGCGATTATACCGGTGTTTCCCGCGGCGCCAAAGAAGACCCGCTCCGGACGGCGGGTTTAAGAAAGAAATCTGCCGGCTGGATCAAAATGTATCACTCCCTCCGCGGCACGGCCGGTTTATGCCTGCAATCCAGCCCCGCCTGGGGGCGGATCACCGATGTTTTCGTCAAGACTTCCTGGAGAAAAAAGAAGCTTTCGGTTGACGTGGAGATTGACGCCGTACAGCCGGTTGCGGATGTGACGGTGCAGGGTATCGTGGTTGATTCCGACGGCAAACAGGTCCTGCAATTGACTTCTTTACCGCTCTCGCTTCCCGCGGGACGTTGTGTGCAAACGCTGGAAGCCGACTGGACCAACCCGCGCCTATGGGAGCCCGGGGACACGAACCTGTACACTATGGCCGTGAGCGTCAGCAATGCCGATGGAAAAATGACCAACGAATATCCGCCGGTGCGCTTCGGTTTCCGTGAAATCTGGACGCAGGGCAAGGACATGTATCTCAACGGCCATGTATTCCGTTGGCGTTTTCATTATCCCGGACGCAGTCTGCAAGGCACGGCTTTTTACATGGGAATGGGTTACAACGTGATCTACTTTAATTCCGCCGGACACTATCGCTGGTTTGAGGATCATGGGGGGGAAGCCGTAAGTACGGGTGAAAAACTGGGTTGCGCGGTTACCTGCCCGGTGTCTGGAACTCTTGATTTGTTTACGAATGACGCGCTTGTTGATGATCTGAAATTACGAGAACAATGGAGCGCCGTGCTGGAACGTTTTATGCGTCGTTACCGGAACTCGCCATATATTGTGGCGTGGGGTGCATCTATCGATACCACGGGTGGATTGGGAGATGAGTACAGGTATCCGCCCGGTCTCGGGGTCAGGCATGCTCCCGGCGATTATAAGGCGTCAAAGAGTTATATTAAGGGTAAATTGGTTGATGACCTGGTGCGCCGGATAGATCCGACCCGCTTGATCTATGCTCATGGAAACAACAGCGGCACTGACGATGCGCACACTTATTTCTGGCACTTAAACTGGATTCCGTTGCAGGAATTGGAGGAATGGCTTTCTGAGTGGTCCAAGTCCGGCGAATTGCCTATCGGATCCGACGAAGCCGGTATTCCGATCTGGTCCGGTGATTTCTACCGCAAGGGCGATGGCACTGCAAGTAATACCGGCGGCTGGGCGCCACCCAACGGGGACCCCATGTTCACCGAGTATTGCGCCATGCGGTTGGGGGACCGCGCCTATGAATTGGAAATGGATGATGAAGTGCGCGACCTGGTGAAACTCACGCGCTTGAACAATAAAGTACGCGACCCTACCGAAACCCGGTTTGACCCGACGCCCGCCGTCTGGGAGGTTCTGGATGAAAGCGCCTTGCGTATCGGTCGCGCCTGGCGGGTCTGGGGTTTGAACGCCGGCTGGCTGCCCTGGACATTCGACCATGGCTATGGCGGTAAACCCGATAAAGAGAAGGGGAGTGATCGATACAAATATGGAAATCTTCCCGGCAAGCCGGAAGACTATTTTCAACGGCCGGCATGGGCCAACGGGTTGTATGATGCCTGTCGTTCGTGCCAACGGCCGCTGCTGGCCTATATTGCGGGCCCGGCCAAGTGTTTTACCGTGAAAGATCATGTGTATTCCGGCGGTGAAAAGATTGAAAAGAGCGTGGCGCTTGTCTGGGACGGCGGCAAACCCATTGAGGCAAAGGTGCACTGGGCGGTTGACCATAAAGGCAAAGAAATAAACGTTGTTGATAAAACAGTTAAACTTGCGCCGGGTGAAATTCGTTTTGAGCCGGTTTGTTTCCGCGCGCCGGAAGTCACAACCCGGGAAGAGTTGACGATTTCCTGCTTGGTGACAACGCCAGGTGAGGATGACCAGCGCGACACGTTCCGGGTGGCTGTGTATCCGCCGGTACCAAAGGCGGAGCCGGCTGTCAAAATCGGCCTCTATGATCCGACCGGTTTAACTGGCAAGGCGTTAAAGCGCCTCGGCATACCCGCGCAGGCGGTTGGAGGCGCAAAAGATATCGGCGACTGCACTGTCCTCTTGATCGGTTCGCGTTCGCTGAAACCCGCGCAACCTTTGCCCTTTTCCGCTGAAGACGTTGCCCGCGGTTTGCAGGTGGTCATTTTTGAGCACAGTTATGACGTATTGGAATCGTTCGGATTCCGCACCGCGGAGATTTTTGCGCGGAAGGTATTTTCCCGCGAGGTAGATTCTCCGCTTTTGTCAGGCATAAATACTGATGATCTGCGGGACTGGCGCGGGGCGCCGACCCTGCTTGCGGATCGCGGCTTTATCCGTAAGTATCCCGAACCGCACAGCTACCACTGGGGGAACAACGGCGTGGTCTCTTCCGTGCTCATTGAGACGCCCCACCTGGGCGCCTTCACGCCGGTCGTCAACGGCGAGTTTGATATGCAATACTCGCCGCTCCTGCAATGGCGGCATGGCAAGGGGTCGGTGACGTTCTGCCAGTTGGATGTTACGGAACGGATCGGGACCGACCCGGCGGCCACGCGTATTTTCATAAACCTCGTGAACCAGGGGGATGAAAAATCCGACCTGCCATGTTGTCCCATGGAGTTGGCGTGCGACAGTCGTCTTCTGCCGTTTTTCACCTCACTCCAGCTTGATTTGAAACCCGTAACCAGTCCTTCGCTGAAATCCGGGACAGTGCTGGTGGTCGGCGGGGGCGCCGGCCTGGAGAAATGCAAAACGGAATTGCTTCAATTTGTTGAGAGCGGCGGCACGGTATTTGCCGTACTGGGCAAAGAAGAGGAGTTGAACAAATGGCTCCCGGTCAGGATCAAGTGCGAACGCAAGGAAATGGCCCGGTGTTCGCGCCAGATGCTCAACGCGGACTTTTTACGCGGAGTCGGGCCATCCCTGCTCCGGTGGCGGGCGTTAATTCCGGTGGACACGGTGACTGCCGCAGGCTTGCCGGCGCAAGCGCGCCGGCTGGCGGATGGATGCTTTGTGGTATTACCCCAGGGCAAAGGCCGGATTATTCTTTCCCGCCTGGACCCGCTCGTCTTTGACCTGCCCGGGACCACGGACCGGATTGAA
>CAYQNY010000265.1:0-3766 GCA_964418925.1 uncultured Verrucomicrobiota bacterium | reverse complement strand
TGTACTATGCCGGTTCCTCCCAAAGGGGAAAGTCGCCGGCGACTTTCGTCAACGCGCTCTGGGGATGGAACCGCGACGTGCACCCGTGGAGTTTTTATTTCCACTGGAACCAGCAGATGATTTACTGGCCGTTCCTTGCGGCGGGGCATCCCGAACTGCTTTTGCCTTATCTGAATTACAGATTCGAAAGTCTGCCGCATGCGGAGGAGGACGCTCGGGATTGGCACGGTGCTGGCGGGGCCTTTGTCAGCGACGTTGCAGAGCGGCGCGGCTACAACGACGAGCATACCAAGGACAATCATACTCCCGTCGCGCAGATCGCGATGGATTTCTGGAGATATTATCGCTTCACGGGAAATGAAGCCTTCTTACGCGAAAAGGGATTCCCTTTTATGGTGAAGGCCGCAGGATTTTTTGAATCTCTCTTCGAGAAACGAGCGGACGGCTTCTATCACGCCAGGAGCGGGACGGTCTATGAAGGCGGGATCCTCGCCGAGGATGCTGTAACGGAAGTTTCTATGGCGAAGGCCCTCTTTGGCGCCGTTTTGAAGGCCGCTGACGAGTTAAAAATCAATCTGAGTGAAAGGGCGCAGGCGTGGAAAGAAATTGCCGGGAATCTCGCGCCATTCATAACGATTGCTGCACCGCTTCAGGTCATTGGTGAATCGAACGGGACATTGACGCTGAAAGTGGGGGCATTCAGGGGGAGCCGGGTTCCTTCTTGTGAATTGATCGCCGCGGGCAGGAGACTTTCAGACGGCAAGATCCTGGTTTCGAGGATGTATTCTGCCGAGACGGATGCATCAGAGGGAGTCGTGGCGAAAGAAAAAATCATCCAATCAAAAATTTGGAACAACGTCATTCCTCCACTTGTTTTGACCCCGCTCGCGGCCGTATTTCGGTACCCTTTTATGGTCCTCTCGGGCGATGCTTTTCCGGGCGCGGAGTTTTGCCCCGTATGGCCTGCGGAGGTTTGTAATCTAAGTGACAAAGACACGCCTCTCTTCAAATCTCTCGTGACGACGGCGAAAGCCCTTAGTCCGGAGTATATAGGCTGGGAGCCGACACCGATAGTTCTTGCCCGGCTTGGTCTGGCCGAGGAGGCGATGGCGCTCTTGGAGGAACGGCCGGACAAATGGCAAATTTACTGCAATGGTTTCTGGCGCGCCAATAGTGAAGAGGTGAGCAAGGCGGAAAGCCTCTTTTTATTTGGAGTCAATAGAGTTGCCGATGCAGACCTCCCAGAATCCGATGGTGTTATGCCCGAGGAGAAAAAAATTGACTTGGCTGCATGGCCCTACAGGCATATGGAGTGCGAGCCGATGGGGGTGCTCTCCTGTGCGATCAATGAAATGCTCATCCAGAGCCACGAAGGGGTCATCAGGATGGCGCCCGCCTTCAAAGGGAATGCGGAATTTTCTCTTCATGCCGTCGGCGGCTTTGTCGTGAGTTCCGAGGTAAAGGACGGTTCCCCGCGCTGGGTAGCGATTAAAAGCTTGCTTGGGAACATTTGCAAGATAGAAAACCCCTGGGGAGCCAAAGATGTGTATATTTTCAGTGATGATTCCGTGGTGAAATCCGAAGGGGGGGAGAAGATTATCTCTTTTGAAACCTTAAAGGGAGGAATATACATCCTGAGTACTGAACGGGACGTCTTAAAAGAGTGGAGCGTATTGCCCAAAAAGTTTAAAAAAAACACAGGCCCAAAAAAATCCAAAGCGGGAATCGCAACACTCGGCCTTCCGAGAATGTTCTAATTGCTGCTGTGTTGTCATGCCGGAGGCAGATTCCGCCAAAGGACGGACAAGCTCGCCTCTGGCGGAAAAGGAGGTGCTTGCCATATATATTACACAAAAAAAGCGGAACTGAACTTTTTTGCGGAAACCATGGTTTTTCCGATATTACGGGCTTTTTTAGCCTAAAAATCAACCTTATGGGAGGACAGTAAGATGCAAACAATGAATATCAGGCGTCTTTTTGTGATGCTGGTCGGACTGCTCTGGTGCGCTCTTGTGAGCCGGGCCGATACGCATTATGTGTCGTTGGACGGCACGAATAATCCGCCCTATACGACCTGGGCCGGCGCGGCCACGCAGATTCAATGGGCAATCAATGCGGCCGCGGCCGGGGAAACAGTACTGGTCAGCAACGGCACTTATAATTTGACCAACCAGATTTCCCTCACCAACAACATAACCGTCCAAAGCCTTAACGGCACCAACGTTACTTTCATAAACGGCAACAATTACCCTGGCAAGCCGGTAACCAACTCGTGTATTTATATGACCAAGGGCACATTGGGCGGGCCGGGACTATTGGGTGGCTTTACAATCAGCAATGGATACTACGGGTCTAATATTTGGGGGGGTGGCGGCGGCGGCATTGCCATGGGCGATGTGAACGATAAGCCAGACAATTGTTATGTGTATAATTGTTGCATTTACGGAAATACCTGTTCCAATAATAGCGGCTATTCCGGCGGCGGCGGTATTTTTATTTGGAGCGACGGGACCCACGGGGTCGTCATCTCCAATTGCACGGTGCTTAACAACAAGGCAGTCGCCTTACCCGACTGGTCCGGTGGGCATGGAGGGGGAATTTGGTTGAACAGTGGCCCTCACTTGATCATTGACAGTCGCATATCTGGAAACACGGCGACCAACTGGGGAGGCGGTATAGCGGTGTATTTTGCGGATGGTAATGTAACTATCACTAATTGCCTGGTGGACGGCAACCGGGCATCATATGGTGGAGGAATTGTACATCAAGGAAAGGGCGGTGCGGTAGCAAATTGTGTGATAAGTAATAATGTTGCTGGTAGTAGAGTCGGTGGTATTTATCTGACAGGTTGCATCAAGCTTATTAATTCAATTATTATTGGCAATGTTGCATCCGCTGGAAGATCCGGCGGAATTGAAACTTATGGTGGGGGTAGCGGAAGAGAAGGGGTAATGATATCAAACTGTCAGGTGATAGCCAATACGGCCACCGGTGGTGAGGCCGGCGGCATTTATCTTAATCCCATCTATAATCCCACTCAAACCATAATGATAGTTGACAGTGTCATTGCCGGTAATGTGGCCAAAACAAACGGGGGCGGAATTGGCAGTCAAGCTCAAGCTGGCTTTCCCTTACCCCATTATCCCACGAACAGCGGCGTTATAAAAAACTGCCTGATCTACGGCAATACGAATTTAACATCGAATGGTGGCGGCGTATGTCTGAAGAATCTCGATGACGGTACGCCTTATGTTTTGATCAATTGCACAATTGCCGGCAATCAGGCCGGTACACTCGGGGGCGGTGTTTGGTCCGGAGCCGCCAGCAACTATGTTACGAAGTGTATTATTAACTGCATCATTTATTCCAATACCACGACTAATGATAACTATGACGAGATATATAATGATAATGCAGTGAACACAAATAATTACTGGTACACCTGCGTTCGGCCGACGCCCGGCACAGTTAATACTACTCCTGCCCCCAACCAGAATATCACCAATAATCCGTTGTTTGTTGACCAGGCAAGTCGTGACTACCGTTTAAACGGCTGTTCGCCCTGCGTCAATGCCGGCACGAACCAGGCTTGGATGACGAATGCCGTTGATCTGGGCAGAAGAATACGCATCCGTTACAATAGAGTTGACATGGGGGCGTATGAAACAATTTACAAGGGCACAGTCTGCAGTTTCCATTAAGTAAAAATACAAACAGGAGGAAAAAAGCAATGAAAAGAGCAGGATTATTGGTATTAGCAGCATTG
>CAYQNY010000264.1:0-3766 GCA_964418925.1 uncultured Verrucomicrobiota bacterium | reverse complement strand
AGCAGCCTACGGCCACCACGTCGGTGCCTTTGGCACCAAGTGGCCCCTTGGCTGCTGACGGGGCAACCAAAGAGACAGATGAATACTACGCAACATGAAAATTGTCATTGCGGCCATATACCGGTGTCACCGGCTGCTTTATCATCCGTCTCAGGCGGACTATCGCGATTGGGCCGAGAAGTTTACTCTGCGCCTGTGTTTCAACGACAGTGCACGCGTTCTGCGCTGTGAAGCCTCGCAGCTTCTGCTTGCCTTCGCTTATATCTCTTCTCGGCTTGCGACTAGCCTGCGCGACTTGTCCGCCATAGTTCGCCGCGGCGAACGACGGCGGAAGCGCTTCCCCCTTCGCGAGGCCGCTTCGGCGGGACACGCCTGCGTAGCCAGGAGCAAGCCTTTTAAATCTTTCGGTAACATGCTCAACGGCAAGTGCTTGCTAAACGTCTTGAAAAAGATCTGCGCAAATCGCATAGAAGACACAACGGAAGATTCTATTGACAGTCGCTTGACATCGTCATGGGGAAGATGTATGGTACACCGTTTTTTATGTTGCCAACGTAGCTCAGCTGGTAGAGCAGCGCATTCGTAATGCGCGGGTCGGCGGTTCGATTCCGCCCGTTGGCTTTGAGCAGGTATTCTATTCGAAAGAACGCCTGTTGAAAGCCGGGTTACGGACCGTTCGAAAATGGAGGGATATGGGGGTAGGGGACAGCCGATAAGCTTCCGATCCCAACATGTTGCCTGCTCAAATCGAAATCTAAATCTATAAGCCACTGTTATCTATGACATCCCATAAAATGAAATCAAAGCTGAAATCCCCGGCGAAACGAAAATCGCCGGATATCAAGGGCAAGATATCCAAAGCCAAATCGTCGTTGAGGAATGATGCGGCCAAGAAGTCCGACCATTCGCTCAAATCCAAGCAACGAAGTCCGGCCCTGCTAGTGGTTTCCCCCGGCCGCAAGCAGAAAAAGGGAAAAACGTCTGATGCGGTAGATACCCTGCATCCTCAGATTCGCGTCAAGATGAGCAGTGAAGATCTTCGGGAAAAAATGAAGGAACTGATGAAGCTGGCTCGAGATCAGGGATATCTGACGCACAACGATATCAATGAAAGCCTGCCGACCAATCTAATTGATCCGGATGAAATTGATGGGTTTATCCTGCTTTTGCGGGGTATGGATATCGAGGTTATTGATCCCGCCAATGTGGAGCAGTTCAAGAAACAGGTGGAAAAGAACGAGCGCGCCGAACAGGCAAAATCCTTTGATGTGATGGATGATCCCATCCGGACCTATCTTCACCAGATGGGGCAGGTTCCCCTGTTGACGCGGAGCCAGGAAGTCGAGATCTGCAAACGGATCGAAGAAGCTGAAATCTATTCCCGTTCCCTGTTCAAGCAGTTCGGATTTTCCATGGAAGCGTATTTCATGCTTGCGGAGCGCCTGGAGAGCGGTAATGAACGTTTCGACCGGATTATCGTGGATAAGCATGTTGAGGGGCGCGATAAGTATTTCAAGGGCCTGTCGAAACAGAAGAAAAAAATTCAAACGTTGCACAAGAAATTCACCAGACTATTTCTCCAGATTGACAAGTGCCGCGGCAATGAAAAGAAAGCCCAGCGCTATCAAAAGCAGTATGACAAGGTGCTGCAGCAATATTCCTGTCAGTTGGACGGTTTTTATTTCAAGCAGAAGGCTATCGAAGATTTTGTGACGGTTGCTGATCGCTATTATCAGCAATATACGGATTGTGTTGTCCGAATCAAGCGCCTGGAATCGGGCCGGCGCCGGATAACCGCCGCACGTCAGTCAAAACTCCGCGTGGAGAAACGATGCCTGCGTAATTTAAAGTCCATTTTTCTGATGAGTAGCGAGATGTTTGAATCGAAATATCGTGAATTTAAATCCTGGTTGAAAAAAGGGCAGAAAGCACGGACGGAAATGGCCGAGGCCAATTTGCGGCTGGTCATCAGCATCGTGAAAAAATACATGAACCGCGGCCTAATGTTTCTTGATCTTATTCAGGAGGGCAATACCGGCTTAATGCGGGCTGTGGAGAAGTTTGAATACAAGCGCGGGTATAAATTCAGCACCTATGCCACATGGTGGATTCGACAGGCGGCAACGCGGGCCATTGCCGACCAGGCGCGCACCATCCGGATTCCCGTACATATGATTGAAACTATCAATAAGCTGGTCCGCGTTCAGAAACAGTTATTGCAGGATTTCGGCCGGGAACCTACTCCGGAGGAGGTTGCCGATGAAGTGAATATTTCCGTGGAACGCGTCAAGGAAGTGTTCAAGATGTCCCAACAGCCGATTTCCCTTCAGGCCACGGTTGGCGACAGCGACGATGCCTATTTCGGCGATTTTATTGAGGACAAGTCGGCCGAAAACCCGTCTGAAATGACCGCCTACAGTTTGCTCAGGGATCGGCTTCAGGAAGTCCTTAAAACCCTGTCGGAACGCGAGCAGAAGGTTCTCAAACTGCGTTTTGGCGTTGATGACGGATGCCCGAGAACTCTGGAAGAAGTCGGCACCATGTTTTCCGTGACCCGCGAACGCATTCGCCAGATAGAAGCCAAGGCGCTTCGCAAGCTTCGCCATCCAACCCGTCTGCAGAAACTGGAAGGATTCCTGGAAGTCAAAGACTAGCAGGCGGGCGCATTTCACTTCTGGCGGTCATTCCCACGCGATTCGTCTCGTGCTGGTTTATGGGGCAGACTGATGCCTTTCGCCATTATGGCTTCGTGCTTCTTTCGCACCCGGGTATTTCGCCATTAGTCATTAAGATTTGCAGTGACTTACGCCGCTGTAAAAATCAGTCCTGCCGCCACACATTCTTTGCTTTTATGGCTTGCTATCCATAGAGGATTTCTTTAATATCTTATTTGGAAGGAGTGTGTGTCATGTCTAGAATTATTATGCTGCTCATATGCGCGTGGGGGGTTGTCGCCATTGTGGGTGAAATCCAAGCCGCCAAGCCGAAAAAATATAAAAAATACACCATTACTACACGGAATATCCAAGCCGGTAAGTTGAGCCGGGAGCAATGCCTGATGCGTGTCAGGGCCGTTGGTCTTAACAAGGACTTATGCGGCGCTAAACTGAATGATGCTGATTTAAGCAATGCCAGGTTGATATCTGCGGATCTCAGCGAGGCTGATTTAAGGAAAACGATGCTGCTGAATGCCATGATGTGTCGCGCTGATTTAACCCGGGCCAACATGAAGGGAGCAATCCTATATGGCGCGGATCTGAATAGCGCCAGGCTTGTGAACGCCGATCTGACCGGCGCCAATCTGACCGGCGCCAATCTCAGCAATGCCGATTTGACCGGCGCCAATCTGACCAAGGCAATTCTGAAAAACGTCAACCTGACCGGCGCTAATTTATTGGGCGCCGTGATCACCGGTATCGTGACGAATGATGCCGTTTTTTCCGGCACGATCATGCCGGATGGCACGCTGCATCCCTGAGCTTTTTGATTTCAAGCACTTCCAAATGAGACGGAACAGCGACCCATTTCCCCAGGACATTTCAGCTGGTATCATTCTTGGTCAACGGCTTGCCTTCACTAGTCTGACTTTCGCAGAAAGTCAGGCGTAAGCCCAAGTTTCTTAGCAAACTATCGCATTTTACTGGCGAGTATCCAACACGTTTTTTGTTAAACCTTCTCGACGGCAGGGCGGCATCATTCTCGCGGCGGGAAGGTCGGTGACCATTCCCGCCCTAGCCTACTCCGCCGTAGTAGCGGCTACGAAGGC
>CAYQNY010000263.1:0-3854 GCA_964418925.1 uncultured Verrucomicrobiota bacterium | reverse complement strand
AAAGGGTTCCGATTGACCCGGCCGGGTCAATCGGAACCCGTTTTTTTTTTTACGACCGGCAACTGGAAGGATAAGCCATGCAAGCCATTATTGTACGAGAAATCGGTTCATTTGAGATTGCCGACATCAAAATCCCCAAGCCAGGACGGGGGGATGTGCTTGTCAAGGTCGCCGTCACCGGCCTATGCCGGACGGATTTGAAGATCATCGAAGCGGGACACCGGGATCTTGTTCTGCCGCGCGTGCCCGGCGAAGAAGTTGTCGGGATCGTATATAAAACGGGGCCCGGTGTTGATAGCATCCGACTCGGAACGTCGGTCTATGTTTATCCGGGAACCAGTTGCGGACTGTGCCGGACCTGCCGGCAAGGGGCGCCAAACCTGTGTCCGGACATGCGGATCATGGGCTTCCACCGAGACGGCGGTTTTGCCGAATACGTGACCGCACCCGCCGCGAGCCTGATCCCCATTCCGACCGGATTATCCTTTGACGAAGCCGTGTTGGCCGAACCGCTATCCTGCTGTCTCAATGCGCTCGAACTGGCCCGTGTGGAACCCGAAGATCAAGTGGCTATCTGGGGCGCCGGACCTGCCGGCACTCTCCTGTGCCGGGCAACAAAAGCCCTTGACGCTGTTCCCACGGTGATCGAGCCGGATCCGCGGCGGCGGATGCGGGCCGGTGGTGTAACCGGGGTTCCATCAGGCATCTTCGACGCGGCCATTGTGGCAACGGGATCAAAGGAAGCCTATAACCAAGCCATAGCCTGCCTGGGTCCGCGGGGCCGGCTGGTTGTCTTTTCGGGATTGCCGCGCGACGCGGCGCAGATTCCGGTGAATTTCAACACACTGCACTATCGCGAGCAGTCAATCACCGGCGCTTACGGCTGCAGCTATCGGCATGGAGAACAGGCCCTGGCCTGGATCGCTCAACGGCGCGTCCCGGTAGCCGATATGATTTCACATCGCCTGAAGCTGGACGATCTGGGCATAGCGCTTGACCTTGTTCGAAACCGCGCGGGCATGAAGATTCTGCTATATTTGCCGAAATCATAAGGAGATCAGGACTATGAATCAAGATACGTTGCAGGCATTCGGGACGGGTATTCAGCAGTTGATCAATCGCGAGAACCTGACCAGGAATGAAACGGCACGGATGTTCCGCGAGGTGCTTCTCAGCCGACAGCCCGACCTGCACCAGGGCGCCTTTCTGGCGGCGCTGGCTGCCAAAGGCGAAACCGCCGGTGAACTGGCGGGCGCATGGGAAGCCATTGACGACCTGGATACGCTTCACATCAAGACGGCCCTGCCAACCCCCGTGGTGGAAAACTCAGGAACCGGCATGGATGCCGTCAAGACATTCAACGTCAGCAGCGCCGCGGCCATCGTGGCCGCCGCCTGCGGTGTGACAATGGCCCGGCACGGCGCCCGGGCCCTGACGTCACGCTTCGGCACCGTGGATATTCTCGAATCGGTTGGGCTTGACGTCGAGTGCGATGTCGAAATCGTCGGCCGCAGTTTGCAGACCGAGCAAATCGGCCTTTTCAACGGCATGAGTCCCAAGGTCCATCCGGCCGCCCTCGGGCGAATCCTGAGTCAGATTCGATTTGGATCGACGCTCAACATCGCGGCTTCACTCGCCCATCCGGCCCGTCCTCGCTACGCCGTGCGCGGCGTTTACAACGAGAGGCTGGTTGAGCTGACCGCCCAGGTTATGATCGAGATCGGCTACACGCGCGGCCTGGTGGTTTACGGCAGAGACGATGCGTCAGGGCTGGGAATAGACGAGTTGTCAATTACCGGCGCGACAGTACTTCTGGATTTCAATGCCGGTCGGAAGATCAGACGCTCCATTCTGCGTCCGGAGGATGTCGGGCTCAAAACGGCCGCCCGGTCGGAAATCGCTCCGACCGAAAACCTCGGCACCGAACGGCGGCGGTTTGTCGAGGTTCTGGCCGGCTGCGGGGCCGCGGCTTGTATTGACTTTGTGTGCCTTAATGCGGCGGCTGTGCTTTATGTGGCCGGGCAGACAACCGATTTCAGGGAAGGCATCCGCATGAGCCGGCAGGCAATTGAAGACGGCCGGGCACTCCGGAAACTGCGTAACTGGGTGCGCGCGCAGAACGCTGTGCCGGCGCAGGGGCTGACCCGGCTGAACGAAGTCCTTGCCGAAGCCGGATTGTAATAGGGATTGATCATCAGCCGCTACCCCTTTATAATGTATAGGAACCTATAACGCAGAGTGGTATTAGTGGCTTACAAAAAAGTCAACAACAACATGTTGTGAGTTCGCAATAATGCGAAAATAAATTCTCGTTTTGCGTTTCAAACTGTTCCGTGACAACATATTCTGAAAAAGAAATCGGCAAAACAGGATTATCTCGCGCCCGGCCTCCCGGCCTCAAGAGCCCGAGACGCGGAGAATTATTTTATGTTATTCTCTGCGCCTCAGCGCCCGCCTGCTACGCTGTAGCACTGCGGGCAGGTCTCTGCGCAAAAATCATGGATTTGAATTGTTCGCCGCCAGGCGAACCCCTTTTTTCCAGCGGAGTCTGAAAAAAAGCGTAGCTCCTTACAACAATCTAAAATCGGCAATCTAAAATCGGAAATTGGTGACCGAGCGAAGCTCGGTTACCCTTGACCCACCCATGAAAACGTGGCTGATTATTGACGGTTATAATCTGATCTATCAACTGCCGGCCGACCGGTCAAATCTGCCCGCGGATATGGCTGGAAAACGCCGGTATCTACTGCGCATGCTGGACGAACTGGCCGGCGTACTGGCTGAACGCGTCAGCGTGGTTTTCGACGGACGCGCCGCCGGCGCGGACAATCCGCCGGAATCGCCCCATGTGGATGTTATTTTTTCACCCGCCGACAAAACGGCGGATACCGTCATTGAGCAGATGGTTTACGGGGCGGCGCATCCCGAGGCTATTACCGTTGTCACCTCGGATCGGCGCGAGAACGAAACCATCCGTGCCGCCGGCGCCGAAGCCATGTCCTGTGCCATGTTCCTGGATCATATGCACCAGCAACGGGAACAACTGGCCTGGCGGATCGCCCGCCGGGCAACCCGGACGCCTGCAGCTTCCATCGGGGATATTTTCCCGGATACGAAGCATCAGCCGGATTAATTGATCAACCAGCAGAAACCTGCGGAAGATCCCGCCATTCTAATGATGGACGCGCCACCGTCCGGCTTGTCCGGCAGGAGCGAGAGATTGTTTGGAAACGCACGCGTTTCCGAACAATCTCTTCAATACCAGAGGCGTGGTCGCAGGGTTCCGGCGCCATAATGAGAATTTCTGCGGAAGCCTCCGATTACAAGGAGTTCATTTCAGCCGGCGGTCAAACCAATCAATAATCGGCCGCACATGGATTTCATGGCACCCGTCAAATAAATCCAGCCCCAAGCGGTCGGCCGCGCCGGCGGCGCGGTAGATGCACCGCAGTCGGCGGTATGCCGGCAATGCGTTGAGCGGCAGGGTTACGAGTGCCACCGACCCGACGCAAACGGTCTAGGCAGGGGGTTTCGACCGGATTACCAACAAAGGCGACGCGTCGAAGTCAGGTCTGGACGTGGGATTTTATTGCCGATGCCACGGTACGCGGGGGAGCTCTGCGAATGCTGACGATCCTGGATGAACACACTCGGGAGTGCCATGTTCTGAGGGCGGAGCGTGCCTTGCGGGCGACCAATGTTCTGGAGTGGTTGGGTACAGCCATCCAGGAGCACGGAGCTCCAGAATACCTGCGTTCAGACAACGGGCCGGAGTTTATCGCCAAGGAAGTGCAGCACTGGCTGGCGAGCAACCATATCAAAACAATTTACATCGATCCTGGCAGTCCATGGCA
>CAYQNY010000262.1:0-3856 GCA_964418925.1 uncultured Verrucomicrobiota bacterium | reverse complement strand
TGTCATTGGCAGCGGCGTGGGAGATGATGTAAGCGACGAGGCGGCAAGGGTGCTCGGCGAGTTGAAAAACGTAACCTGCCTTATGGAACAACAGCATAGTTTGATGCGCGGAGACGGGTTTGACAGATTCCCCGAAAAATTTATCTCGGCGCTCCTTGAAAATCGGGACTACATCGTGCAGAAATACGGAGCCAATGCCATTACGGGATATATCCATATACCCGTTTATGAAAAGCCCGGACGCTCCAAATGGGGCTGGGCGACGATCAATTGGTTTATGGCGCAGATCATCGCCAGCCAACACCATATTGTTCCCTATTCGTGTCCGAGCCTGGACCCCGCTTCCCAGTTCATGACGCGTTACTCGCGATTCCTGTGGGCGCGTGATATCAAGACGGTGCCCGTGGATGAAGTAGAGAAAACGGTCGAGCTTACCACTCCAGAGACGCTCTGGTGGAAACGGCTGGTTTATAAGCGCCAGACCAAGGGCGGCTACGACCTGATTGTCCATCTTGTGCGGAAACCGCCGACCGAGAAATGGGATATCAACTGGATCGACGAGCCGCCGCCGCTCGCGGGCGTAAAGCTAACGACGGACATCGGCACAGGCCAACTCGAGACAGCGCAGGCCTGCCGGCCATATCACTTTGAGGAAGAACAGCAGCCGGTGCAACAGGTTCTTAAGGCAAAAATTAAAGGCGGTAAAGTCCTGGTCGAGATACCGCCATTCCGCTATAACACGATGGTTGTGTTCCGTGTACGGGCAAGCCGGCCATAAAGACCCGCAGCATCAGTGATAAGATGGTGAAACCCGGAGACCAGCTGATGCGGGCTCGCCGCAAGAGGCGCAAGTGCCAAAGAAATGTAAATATCCGGGACTGGATCAGGTTTTGATGGGAGGGGAAAATGAATATGAGGTGTAAGGCAGTAAGTGCGGCAGGGTCGCTCATGGTAGTAACTTTGGCTTTAACTTTCCCGGGTGGATGTGCTTCTACCAAAGAGCAACCAGGAAGAGCCAAGCCCCATATAATAATTGCAACCGATTATGGCAGTATCCAGGAAGCAATTGATGCCGCCCGTGAGCTTGAGGTCTATCATATTTACGTTCCTTCAGGAGTTTACTACATCGATAAGACTTTGAATTTCACCGGACTCACCTGGTCGCCGATAAGGAGAAAAAGACCGGACGGCAGCGAAGAGATGATTCCGCGAAACAACACTCTTACGTTTGAGGGCGCCGGCCGCAGCACGATTCTCATCGCGCGCACCGGCGATACCCCGGCTATGGATTTGACCGGGTGCCAGCCAATGATGATTATGCGTAATTTTGTTCTACAGACTCCTTTTGTCGAGGAGCGAGAGAAGCAGACGTACCACTGGGCCGCGGGAAGTTCCGTCGGCATATTTATGGCCCGCATCAGGAATCCGAGAGGCGGCGCGCCGAGTTCGGGCAGCCACGTATTCCAAAACGTTACCGTTCAGGGCAACTTTAAGATAGCCTGCATTCTGTCATGGGACAGCGAGTGCAACCGCCTTATTAATTGCAGGATCAGCAACACCAGCTCCGGTGACGGCTATATCTTTACCGATCACAACCGTGAAGGGATAAAAAGCCCCTACGTCGAAAACCAGCCGAGCTGCAACACCGAACTCCACTTTTACGGAACCAACTTCAGATCGGAAGGCGGTGCGGCACTTCGGATTAACGGAGCTTCGGACGTTGCGATACATGGCGGCTACATTTCGACGGGTAAAGACGCTTTGGCCGGAATTTATCTGGACGGGACCATAGCAGCACGAAGCATCAGCCTGCGCGACATACGCATGGAGTGCGGGGGCAAACACTGTCTCTATGCTGTCGGTGCTGTCAGCGACATACTTATAGAAGGAGGACAATGGATATCCCAACGCGGCGAGATGATACTCCACGAGAATAAAGTCCGCGGCAACCATCCGGCACACCGTAACGTGTTCTCCCGGAGCACTACAGGCCGCGCGCAAAACTGGACAATACGCAATGTGCGCCCATCGCGCAACTTTGAGGATGATCCCGGGCTTAAACTCCAAGAGGGAAAATTCTGTGCGATGCGTTTTGAAAGTCTTCAGGACAGCATCATCGAGCACGTCAGTTTTCAATCACAATACATAACCAAGGATAAGGACGGGAAAACTAAAGCTGTCGTTGCTACGGATATCCCCGTTGTCGTGGTAGAAAAGTACAGCCGCAGAAATGTGTTCAGAGTACCTTCTCGTAAATCAGTGGTACTGGGGGGCGATGCGAAGAACAACCAGATAATCGCAACTGCCGACGGCACCGGTGAAGAGGTTCCCGCATTGTGGCTCAGCGGCAAATCAAGCTGGTACAAGAAAAGAGGCAGTCCTACGGCTCCGCGTTACTACGACGGAGTTAACCGCACATATATCAAGCCGGACGCAGGCATATCGCTAGTGAACCTTGGCTTGATGGACGTGAAAAAGATCAAGAACCCCGAAGCCGGAGATATCGCGATACACGACGGCTCGGGTCTCAAGGGCAGCAGGCTGTCTGCTGTTTTCTTCGATGGGGGCAAGTGGATTTCTTTTGCAACCGGCGAAAAGATCGAGTTCGAATAGGATGATTTATGAATTCCGGGAAAGGCGTGGTTATGGATTTCAAGAGGGTGGCGATGTCGGTAGGTTTCCTTTTGGCGCTTGGAGCTTCGTGCCTTGCGGCGGAGCTGAGAAACGGCGGCTTCGAAGAGACTTATATTCGTGCCGCGAACACTCCTGAAATTGAAGCAATGAAGAAGATGGAATGGAAATTCTCATCACCTCTCGTCTGGCCCAAGGAGTGGGAGGGTAGCGCAGGTGTTTCCGTCGTGACGTTCAGGGTGGCACAAGACCATCCCCACTCGGGAAAGAACTGCATACTCCTGTGGGGGCAGGCGGGAAGTAGCGGCTATCTCTCTACCCGGGTTAAAGGGCTGAAGAAGGGGATCTATAAATTGTCCTTCTGGGGCCGGGGGAAGGGAAGAGCGACATTGATGTTGGGCGGGTTGCACATCGTTCTGAACGCCGAGATGTCTACTCCGTGGGCACTGCACTCCGGTATCTTCCGAAACACTACGGCCGCAAAAGAAAGGGCTCTTACCATCCAGGCGCAAAAGAAGGAGGTTTTCTTCGATGACGTCACCATAGAAGAGTGTGATGTTCTCGGAGCTGCCGTGGTGGAGGAATCGGGAAGAATGCGAAGGAAGGGGCGGTGGCTCGCGCCTGAGGCGAAGCCGGACGCAGAGATTTACCGGAAAAATGTCCGGGAAGTATTGCGGCTGATTCCAGAGCTGGAGACCTGCGTCAAGGCAGACCTGATTCCGGAGAACGTGGAATTGATTCGGCTCCTGGAAGAGAAGACCAAGGAGTTAAAAAAGGTTACGGTTGCTCCGAGCCTGGCGCAGGCCAATCAAGCCGCTGCGTACTCTGAGATCGCCAAGCGGCTTCTTATGGAACTCGAGTTTGAGGATGTGAAGGAATAGGAGGAAAGAGGGGATCAGTACGTGTAGTGTAATTGTTTCTAAACTGGCAGGCTACGCCTGTCTTCGCCGGAGCGCTTCGCGCAGGCAGGCCCAGGCGAGTGTCATTGTTCGAAAAACAAAGCGATATGATATGAATGACGATAAATTAAAATTGCTCAGTAAGGATGCATTAAGTGAAGCTCCCCGCGGCAAGCCGCGGTGCAACCTGCTACGCCGGAGTAGCTTTGGCTACGCAGGTCGAGTCAGTGGCGCAGCCAAGCGGAATTACGCCGTAGCCAACAACCCGGCTTCGCCAAGGCTCTTATGAGAAGGCAAGTCAATAGGTCCGTTGTGACGGACACCGC
>CAYQNY010000261.1:0-3948 GCA_964418925.1 uncultured Verrucomicrobiota bacterium | reverse complement strand
CGGGATGCCGGCCTTTAATGGCTGGCAACCCCCTGAGAACTTTTGACTGTCGAGAAGTAATAAGCCATGTCCCGGACATAATTTCATACTTGCTTTTAAGAGCAGGTTCCCCAGCTTGTAATATCGGATTAATGGATAAGACGGTTATTAGACATGAAAACATCATGATGTGGGTGAGATATGGTTTCATTTTTCCTCCCTGTATTAATTATACTTCGAAGGCATAGCGTTTTATCCCTCAGTGCGGCGAGTATAGCACGGTGGGATTGGGCGACAAGCCGATTGTCACGTCGCCTTGAAATCCTTTGTTCGACTCGCATCGCTTGGCTGCACTGAGTACTATGCTGAGGGCAACACCCGCGGTTGGGGATCGTCTACCCAGCCTGCCGGGCGCTGATTGGCGCCTGCGCGGTTGATGTCGCCGAGGTCCGCGCGCGCGCGTTCAGCCAGGGCCAGGAGGCGCTGGACGACATCCGGGTGTTCGGCGGCGACTTCCCGGGTTTCGCTGATATCGTTGCGAACGTCGTAGAGCTTAGCCTGGGAGCGCTCGGCACCTTCGAAAGAACCGTCCAGTCTGTCGAGCTTCTGTTCCAGGGGCAGATAGAGCTTCCACGGACCTGACCGAACCGCCTGCAGCTGTTCCCGGTAGTAGTAGAAGAAACCAGGCTCGTCGTAGGGCGACTTGGCGTCGGGATCGTTGGTCAAGATGGGCAGGATGTCATGTCCGTCGATCACGCGGTCGTTGGGTGGCCGCGTGCCTGCCAGATGCGTCACCGTGGGCAGGATATCCATCATCGTTGTCAGATCGTCTCTGACAATTCCGGCGGGAATTCTGCCAGTCCAGCGGGCGATGCACGGTACGCGCTGACCGCCCTCCGAGGTTTCGTATCCCCAGCCGTGCAGGGGCGCATTACTGCCCTGGCGCGGGTTCCAGTCCACCGCGCCATTGTCAGAGGTCCAGATCACGAGCGTCTGCTCTTCAAGATTCAGCTCCTTCAGGACCTGCATGATCTCACCAGCAGACCAGTCGAGTTCTTCGACGCAGTCGCCGTAGGGGCCGTTGGCGGACCTGCCCTGAAAGGGCGGGCTGGAGAAAGAGCGGTTCGTACTGCCCGGCATTGCGTGGGGCAGGTAAAGGAAGAACGGCCTGTTACTGTTCTCACGGATGAAGCGGATACTCTCTTGTGTATAACGCTTGGTGAGATCGTCTCGATCCGGCGCCGCTTCTATGACAGTTTTATTTCGCATAAGTGGAAGTTGTGGCCAGTGGGGATATGTTGCGTTCGGAACCATGTCCTCGCTGTAGGGAGCGCCGAAAAACTCATCGAAACCATGGCGCGTGGGCAGGAATGGAGGCTGATCGCCGAGGTGCCATTTACCGACGCAGGCGGTGGCGTAACCCTGATCCTTCAGCAGTCGGGCAATTGTTATCTCATCGGGATGCAAACCCTTGGGGTCGTTCGGTAACAGCACGGCGAAATTTTGACCGCTGACATGCAGATTCACGCGGCGTGGATAGCACCCGGTCATCAGGCCCGCGCGGGACGGTGTACACACACCGCTTGTACTGTAGAAACTGGTGAATCGCACGCCCTCGCGGGCAAGTTGGTCGATGTGTGGCGTACGATGTTGCCGGGATCCATAACATCCCAGGTCGCCATAACCCAGATTATCCATCAACATGACAATGACATTAGGCCTGTCCATTTTCTCACTCTGTCGAATGCCGCCAAACAGCGGCGCGCATGTTCGGGCGGTGACTGTATTTTTCAGCGGTAGTATCCACTACCGACAACCCATCCAAATGGTTTAAACTGGAGCACGTATGATCTCTTGGGTTGGGGGGTGGTCTGTCCCTTCTTCGAAAACCAGTACTCGACATACCCGCCGCCGGCTTTGCCTTTTGCCAGGAATTCCTTGATGTAGAATGTGCCCTGTTGGTCCTTGTCCTCAAGCCGATTCTTGCCCTCCACATCCTTGCGGCCGTACAAAACCACATTGACGCCTTCCGTCGTATCGGCCCAGAAATATCCTTCGTTGCCGTACCTGAGTTTCCGTAGCAGCTCGGCCCCAAGCTTCTTGGCCTGTGCCAGGGTCATTTCCCCCTGTTGATGTTTGGTAAAGATTGCCTGCAGCATACTAATCGCTGTTTCGACCTCACTCTTGATCAACAGGTCCTTAACCGGCGAGTTTTCCGGTTTTCCAGCCTGCGTATCAGCGGCCAAACATAAAAACGCCATATTCAGTAAAACGACCAGCGTGGTTATCAATGCATTTTTCATACTTCCTCCTCTTTAATGATTGCGTTGTTTAATATATGACGTGGTAGTTGTGTCTGTCAAGTTCAGCAAATTTTATAGTCGGGTTTCCCTGGAGTTTTTCTGCTGTACCTTTTGTAGCCTCTCCAGGTTCCTCCCTGGAGAGGGGTCTTTTCGGCCTGACTAGCGTCGCACCGCTGTTGCTGTGACCGGTGGGGTCGCACTTCTTGATAGCTAAGTTTGTGCCTGTTTGATGAGTTAAATATTGAGTCCCTTGTTTACTTGTCTCGCTGAAGACTACTTTTTTGGGTATCCTACTGGTTGTGTCAGGATGATCTTTTGATCAGGTCGCAGGCCCATTTTTTTCGCGAGGGCCGGCTTGTCAACCATGCCCAGAACAACCGTTGCCAAGCCTTCTGACGCGCAGAACAGGTAAACATTCTGACTGATAAATCCGGTATCGGTGGCTGAATAGAAATCTTGCTGGTCTTTTTTTATTTGCCCCATGCGTGAGCGATCCGCCACATAGATCAGATTCACCGGCGCAGCTTGGGTGAAACGCTGTTGCCCGGTTGCCGCTCTGATATCTTCTGCCAGGACCGGTTGCAACATGTTTGTCCGGGCATCATAAAGGTAAAGACCTTCTGCCAGGGCCACATAAATATCAATTTCCTGCCAATTCACAGCGGATGGAGCCGTACGCTTGCCTGAATCCGGGCGATTGACTCCATCCGCCGCCCAAAGCATATTGGCGAGCACCTGCGGGGGCAACTTTTTATTACTGAATGCGCGCGAACTCTTCCTATCCTGCAACACCCGCATCAGGGGTCTGCCGCCGTCCATTTGCGGCTTCAAAAGCTGGATTGGTTTAAGTTCCTGCCCGGCAATCACAGTGGAGCCAACGAGCATAACGGCCAATGCCAGGCTACGGGTTAGAAACGATATTTTGTTCATGCTGCTCCTCCTTTGGTTTTTGAATTTTTCTAGCCTGACCTATTCATGAAGAACTGAAATCTTCATGAATAGGTCAGGTTGGGTGCTCCGCTTGCTTCGCAGAACTCACATCCGGCCATATTCCAGGTACGCTTCCAGGAGCGTCACTATGTTCGCGACCGTTGTGTCGGCTTGGATATTGTGCGACGTGCAAAAAATATAGCCGCCATCCTGTCTGGCGATATCCGCAATAGATTTGACTTCATGCCGGATATCACGCCGCGAGCCGTACGGCATGGTCTTCTGGATGGATATTCCGCCTTGAAAACAAAGATCCTTGCCGAACATCCGTTTCAAATCCACCAGCGCCATTCCCCTGGCTTCGGGTTGAATTGATTGTAGTATGTCCAGCCCGCATGCGATCATGTCCGGAATGATATCTACCACGGATCCGCAGGTATGATGCATGGCCAGCGTTTGGTGACGTTTGATGAGGCCGATGTAGTCGGCAAAGCCGGGCTGGATAAACTTACGCCACATGTCGGCGCTGATGAGCAGTCCATTCTGGGCGCCGAAATCGTCACCGGTCAGAACGATATCGAGCTTGCCTTTGGCCGCCAGGAGTATTTTTTCGAGGTAAGCGTGATAGAACTCCCTGATCTTTCTGAAAACGGCCGTGGCCATCTCCGGTTGGGCCGCAATATCCACCAGGATATTCTCAGAACCGCGTAAGTACATGGCGGGCTTGAGCTGGGCG
>CAYQNY010000260.1:0-3955 GCA_964418925.1 uncultured Verrucomicrobiota bacterium | reverse complement strand
GGAAAAAACGTTGACGATCTGCATCTGAATATTCCTTCCTGTTTTCGTGTGTTTCCCTCCATAGGCGGGCAGGCGCGTATTTCGTAGTTTCTCTTCTTCTTGTATTTTCCGCCTAGGCGGAAAATACCCACGTGTCAGGGCGTAGCTCAAAGAGTGCAGACTGAAACCATAATAAAATCCGAATGACCAAATCCAAACATGCGAGATGCCGGAGGCGCTGGCCGATCACCGGGCTGTTGCCTAGCCGCCTGCCAGGCATGTTTTGAGGCTTGCATTCAGTCCGCGCAGGAAGCGGATTTCACTGAATGTCTCGGCATGGGATCGGATGATTAAAGGATCCCAGCCATGTCCGCAACATCGCCTGACTGCGTCGAGTAAGGCGTCTTCAGTCTGTTCCCGGAAAAAAACGCCGGTAAGATTATCCGCGATCGTTTCCAGCGCGCCGCCTTGCCCATAAGCCACCACTGGTCGTCCGCAGGCCTGAGCTTCCACCGGCACAATGCCGAAGTCTTCCTCTCCCGGGAAGATAAGCATGCGACAGCGGCGATACAGGTCCCGGATGCGTTCATCAGTCAGCCATCCGTAAAATTGAATATTTGCGCCGGCCATAGCGTACAATCGCCGATATTCCGGTCCGGTTCCAACAATAACCAGAGATTCTTTAGATCGTGTATAGGCCTTGATGGCCAGGTCGAGACGCTTGTAGGGCACCAGGGCGGACACGATCAGATCATATGTTCCCAGCTCGGAACCAGGTCGTGGTGTCATCGGCTGTTCAGGGTCCGGAGTCCAGTAGATCGTATTAACCGGCGGATAGACGACATCGGCATCCCGTTGATAGTAGTCCCGTATTCTTTGCCGGACATGCTGGCTGAGGGTGACAAAACGGTCAACCCGTTTACAAGTTTGTTGATCCCAGTCCCGCAGACGGGCTAGCAAAGGCTTCAGCGCGGCTTTTTTCAAAGGATGCGGGCCGAAATATTCTTCGTAGAACAACCAGGCATACCGCATGGGGGTGAGACAATAGCAAAGATGCCGGGTTCCCGGCTGAGGCTTCAATCCCTTAGCGACGCAATGACTGATGCTGATCACCGCATCGGCGTCGGGGTGGTGCAGGCGTTCCATGGCGGAAGGGAACAAGGGCAGGCAATACCGGTAATACCGGGTAATGCCCGGGATGTGCTGGAGCCACGATGAGGTGATCGAATGTTGACGAATAATTTCAGAAGTCGCGCTGGGATTGTGGATGAGCGTGAATATGGGTGCATGCGGGAATTCCCGGCACAGGCTTTCAAGAACACGCTCGCCTCCACGCATGCCGGTCAGCCAGTCATGGACTAGAATAACATTCAAATCTTTTATAATGTCAACACCTTCTGGTAAGCGGCCAGAGTAGCCTGGGCTGTTGCGGTCCAGGTGAATTTCGCCGCTTGTTTAAGGCCTTGTTGTTCCATGTCTTCAGCCATGCGGGAGTCGGTCAGGACACGTTTCATGGCTTCGGATAGTCCGATGATATCCTGGGGCTGAACCTTCAGCGCGGCGCCGCCGACTACTTCCGGCAGGGATCCTTTGTTACTGCAGATCACCGGCGTGCCGCAGGCCATGGCCTCCAGCACGGGCAACCCGAATCCTTCATAGCGGGAAGGTAGGACAAATACATCCGCCCGTTGATACTCCTTCACCAATTAGTCATCCGTCACATATCCCGCCCGGATCACGTCACGATCAAGGCCCAGCTTTGTGATCAGGCGGCCGGCTTCGGGATAGCGCGGGTCCTGGGGGCCTACCAGACGGAGGACGATGGGGAACCGGCACTGGGCCCGCAGTCGGGCGAAGGCTTCAATCAACCCCACTAGATTTTTATAAGGATCAGGACGTCCGACCCAGAGAATGATTCTGGCGCCCCGGCGTGTGCCCGGGATGAAATCATTATCCGTTGCCGTGTGTGCCGCGTCCCGCAGCGCCGGCTGAAAGCGGGGAGATACGCCATCGGGAATGACGGTGACGGCCTGTGCGCGTTCCGTGGGGATGCGCAGGTGGCGGATAATATCCCCGCGCGATGACTGGCTACCGGTCAGAATGAGGTCCGAACGCATACCGACCTGATGCATAATAAACCGGTAAATCGGGAACAATCGGCGTTTCCGGGACCGGGGCGCGTATTCCGGATACACCATGGGAATCAGGTCGTGGATGTTGGTGACACATCGAATTCGGCCCGGCCGGTTGCGGGGAAACGCCCGGAGCGGCAGCATGTAATTCGGGGTATGATATATATCCAGACGCTGTTTCGCCAGGATCCGTGGCATTTGCCACTGGTTAAAGGGAGAAAATAACCCGCAGGGAACCACACATGTGCTGAAATTTTCTGTCTGAGCCAGGTTAACGTCATCCATAAGACGATGCTTAAGCTCGCTATCATTAAAAAAAATCACGTATGTGTTGTGCTTATCTATCAGAACCAGATGCCGGATCAGTTCACGGGCATACGTGCCGATGCCGGACATTTCCCTGAAAATCCAACGCGCGTCAATGCCGATTCTCATACTGCCACCTGTCGGTAAAGGGCCCATGTTTTACGGGCTGTTTCCGGCCAGCGATAGAGTGCGGCCTGTCGCCGGCCTTTGTCAATCCAAGTTTGACGGGTTGATGAATCCGTGAGCAGATGCCCGGCGGTTGCGGCCCAACGGGCGGCGTCAAATTCGCGCACGAGAAGCGCGCCGTTGCCCAGCACTTCCTCCAGGGATCCGGCGGCGGAAGCCATAACGGGTGTGCCGCAGGCCATGGCTTCCAGCGGCGGGAATCCAAAGCCTTCATAGAGGGAAGGAAACAGGAACAGTTCGGCGCCGGTGTACAGCGCCGGCAGGTCTTGGTCAGTTACGTATTCCAGGTAGCGGATGTCCCGGGCGCGGCTGGAGCGTTGGATTTGTTCGAGGATTGGTTCATAGTTCCAGCCGCGCATGCCCGCGATGACCAGGAGCCCGTCAAACGAAGTCATGCGTTCGAAGACTTGGATGAGAAACGCATGGTTTTTACGGGGTTCCAAGGTGCCCACGGTCAGCACATAGGGACGGTCCAATCCCCGGACGCGCCGGAATTCAGCCACGCATTCCGGACCCGGAGATGCCAGACATTCCTCAATGCCGAGGTGGATAGCCGTGATCTTGGCCGGGTTGACCTTAAGCAGGTCGGCAATTTCGCGGGCGCTGAAGCGCGAGTCGGTGATGATTGCGTCGGCCCGTTGGATTGTCTTGGAAATCAGGGCTGTTAAGTATGCCAGGTTGCGCGCTTCAGCCAACGCGGGATATCGCAGAAAACTGACGTCATGGATCGTGACCACGGCCTTGCCGGCAGTCAGCGGTGGAATAATAAAGTTGGGAAAATGATACACGTCAGCAGTACCCGCCAGCCAGTTGAATGGCGGCCAAGCCAGTGTTTTCCAGCATTGCTGAACGATTTTCCCCGGGCACCAGCGAAAGAAATGTTGGTCCATGCCCGGTGCGGCGATCGGCGCTCCGCGCCGCATGCAGTCAAAGGCAAACACCTGCAGGGTATCCTGGCCACGCAGGGGGGCGAGATGTTTTACCAGCGAGCGGGTGTAGCGGCCGATTCCGGCCTGTTGGGCCATGGCCGACTGGATATCAATGCAGATTTTCAAACACATTCCTTTTTTATGATTGACTTCACTTAGAATTATTCTAATAAAGATGCCCCGGAAGGCGGGCGGACTTTGGCCTGATCGAATTCTCCAGCCTTCTCATTGGAAATTTTGGAATTGTTTCTTCATAAACGTATTATCCGATTGTTGTCAACCATAATCATAATCGCGCACGCGTAAAAATACGATGAAAAAGAGCTTTGAATTAATGGTTAACGCAGTACGAACCGTTCCGTGTCTAAATAGAGCCTGTTCGAAAAGGTATTTTCACTCATGAATTTTCAATATCCAATGTCC
>CAYQNY010000259.1:0-3966 GCA_964418925.1 uncultured Verrucomicrobiota bacterium | reverse complement strand
CGGGAAGTGCATTCCGCGCATGCCAAACGCCTCTCTGGTATCTTTCTTCGCCTGGGGTATCATCGCATTGAACGTATCGTAAAACGGTTCAACGAGCTCGCGGTGATTCGCACTGAAAAACGGCATCGGCACGATCTCTGTATTCTGGTCGTTGGTGTAATTGCCCCGCCATTGAAGCTGCTGCGAGCCGTCAATGCCCGGGCCGCCGAACCAGAGACCCTGAAGGCCGGGCACGGGCGAGGTTCGATACTGGCTTGCCTGAACGTAGACCGAGGTGTACCATATCTGCTCAAGAATTTTGTCGGAAAGGTTTATGAAAGACTTCTTCCAGAATCCGTCCCACCACTTGACGTGTTCCTTATGCAGATTGCCGAAGCCGGCTGCCCCCGCCGCATTTACGAGCTTCAGAGCATCTTTCAATGGATTTTTTGACTCCTTTGAAGTAACCACCGAGATGAAAAGTTCGAACTCGCCCGCGGCCGTCAAGGAAGCCCGGTCAGGCTCGATGGAAGTTGAAACGGTTTTTGTCGGGCGCTTCCAGTATTTTGCGCGATAGTGCTTTTTCATATAATCCATGTACGCCGCCGATCCCTGCGAGACCGCCCTTGCCGCAACCACATAGTGGAAATTCTCAGGAAGGGACATCTTCATCCATATGACGTCTTTTTCATTTCCGAACTTCGGAGGATCATAAGCGTAGTCAGCGGGGCGCATAAGCTCTATCTTTACGGAGCCGTCCACAAGCGCGGAAACATCCTTCGCCCGCAGGCAGAAAAGGTTGCTGCCGGAGTGAACGAAGCTCTCCAGCCGGGGATGGGATAAATGGCGATCCATGGCCGTGTGCAGTACGCCATCATATATGGAAAGCCTGCCGGAGGTCTTGTAGCCGCCGGTCCAGTTGTCATCTTTACCGAAGCGGAGGCGCAGCTTTGCTCCGGTTTTGGGGCTGGCAATTTTGGCGCCGGCAAAGCCGGTTGAGGCCACAATGGCATTGAGTTCTTTTCCCTGCTTGAGCACTTTCATCACGTCTTTGTGTTTGGCGAGCTTCCCACGCACCGTTTCGTAGTCCCATATATCCGCCTTGTTGATGAGAAACTCCGGGAAAAACGGGGCAAAAAACAACGCGCCGAGGTGGCCGTTGCCGCACACAAGCGCGTCCTGCCAGATCTTCGGGGCCGACCTGTACACAAGGTCGTGCGAAGCCAGATATTTCTTCATGTCCACTTTCATATATAATCCCTTTCCGATAAAAGAACTAAACATTATATCAGTCAAAGATATCAAGGAAAGAAAAAAATAAAATCTTGAGCAATGTCGAGAAAAGCTGAGGTCGCCCGGAGGTGATAATTGGGAAAGGTTGGAAATTGGAGGTCTAAAGTCAAACGTCAAAGGTCGAGATAGAAGCAGTTGAAGGTTCAAAGTTGAAAGGCCGGAAGCGGTCCTCGCTGCAAATGCCTCGAAAACCAAATTCTTGATTGTTCAAGGTAATTTTGGTAGGATTAATTGAAATCGTATTGTAATGAGAAAGTTATGTTGTTTAAGAGTTTATCTTGGAAATGTTGGTTTAAATGGGAAATATTAGAAAAAATTTTGGGAGATTACAATGAAAGACGTGGACCAAACCGTAAGAGACCTGTTCCCGTCCAATCAAGTCAATTACATTCTTAGAACCTATCTTCCAACTTGGAATTACGACGAGCGGATTGAGGAAATCATTAAGTTCTGCCATGAGACCGATACCAAGCATGTCATGCTTTTTAGCGATGCCCAGACTATGGTCTGGAACCAATTGACCCTTGACAAGGCCCGCCATGAGGCGGAAACAATGAAAAAGGCCCAAGTCCGGTTGGCTCGCGAGGGGGTACGAGTTGGCATCAACAGTAGCTACAACCAGCCGATGTGTCGCCAGGACCATCGCCAGGAACTCGACTACGATCATTGGGCAACGTTTCAGGATGGTTCCTGTAACTTCAACCTGCCGTGTCTGTTGGATCCCAAACTCGATGTCTATCTTGAGCGGTTCTACACAATTCTCGCTCAAGTTGGGGCTGACTACATTTATATTGATGATGACCATCGGTATATACTTCAGGCCAATGGCACGTGGGGCTGCTTTTGCGATCTGCATCTTGAGAAATTCTCACAAATCACAAACACTCAATGGAGCCGTGAGGCTTTGAGTAAGGCATTATGCGATGAGCCTAAAATCCGGCGGCTATGGATTGAGTTTCTGGGCGAACGTCTCGTTCAAATTGGCGGGGTTATTGAACGCGCAGTCCATTCCGTGAATCCCGAAATTAAGGTGGGAATGATGGTTCCCTGCGTCCACCCGTTGGCCATGATGGGGCACAATCTAAAAAATGTACTGAACGCATTTCATCCGGGGCCGGGAAAGCCTTTGGTGCGGCCGTGTCTTGGCTGTTACAACGATTGGAATCGCAAGCTGATCGCTCCGGGTTTGTTTTATATAGAATATATTGGCCATGTTCTGGGCGACGACATTGAATATACAGCAGAGATAGAAACCGGCTCAAAGACGCGTTACGCCCACAGCGCAAAGTATATGAGATATAAGATCGCCCAGGCGATTTTGAACCGTGTCAACACTCAGGCGATAACAGCGTCAACCTATGTCGGAGACAGTCCTTTCCTTGAACCGGCATACCCCGAAATGCTAAAGAACTCGCGTGCTTTCTTTGAGCGGATTCATGAACATACACCCGCCCGCGGAACGCGCAGAGGTGTTCAACTCATGTGGGATTTTGACTCAGCTAAAACATCCGAACGTAAAATACAATCGGTCGATGACCTCTTCTGGCCAGCGTTCCCCTGTCACGCCATTTTATGCAATATGGGTTTCCCCCTTACCTTTGATGAGAGTCCGGTGAAATTCCTGGCGGGCGACATCTTCAGCGCCTTGCCGGAGGACCGCACCAAAGACATCCTGTCGCGGAATGTTATAATTGACGCGTTCGCCGTCAAGAATCTTTGCGACATGGGACTGGGGGGGCTAATCGGGTGTGATCAATGTGTGGAACCTCTAAGTAATTACAGTGCTGAATTCTGTTCGTCGAAAGAATTTTTTGGCCAATACCACGGAAACTATGTTCCCCTTGCAGCTGGTTGGGGGCTGAAGGATGATAGTATCTTCAAGCTTGAGCTTCAGGACAGAGCTTCTCAGCTTTCGCAGATTACCAATTGCAACATGGAGGTCGTCGCTCCCGGAATTGCCATTTATGAAAACGCCCTTGGCGGCAAGATCGCATTGCTGCCATATGGAATTTCTCCGTTGAATGACAATCCGACATATTTGATCAACTACCAGCACCGCCAGCTGTTTGAAAACATCTTCAACTGGATGGAACCGAGTCTGTTCCCGGTCTTTATTGAAAGCCCCGCGGATTTTACGTTGCAGATTTGGCAGGGACCCAGATCACTCCTTGTCTGCATAACCAACCTTTCGTTTGACGAGACGGACGCCGTGACGATCACGGTTAACAACGCTCGAATCTCGATGGAGAATGCGAGATACATTGATTTAAACGGAGAAATGCAACCGCTTTCGGTAGAGAAAACAGGTTGTAACGGAGAGGCTATAAGCCAATGGAAAATAAACCATCATTTCGGAACAATCAGTCCTCTGATAATAGTAAGTGATTTAGCCTGAACCATTCATAAAATTAGGGAAGTAGGGTCAGCCCTTAAAATACTAATTAGGGTCATTTCCAATAGGATTGGGGTCAACATTCAACCACGCAACGGTGCGTGGCAAGCCCTCCTGCCGGCCGGCCAGGCGCGTTGCGCTGATTAGTCGGGCTTGTCCACCATAGCTCTTGGAGCGACGGTGGATTCTTGACACTCCGGACCGCTGGGCTTATCATCGCCGTCATGGAGACGCTTATTCAGGCAGATTCCATAGGCAATTATTTGCCTGCCCGAAATGTCGAATTGCTTGCCACGCGTTGG
>CAYQNY010000258.1:0-4027 GCA_964418925.1 uncultured Verrucomicrobiota bacterium | reverse complement strand
TCCTGCTCTGGTGCGGCGCACTTGCGCTCCGGGCCGATACGCATTATGTGTCATTGGACGGCACGAACGATGTCGCTAATGGCTATAACACCTGGGCCGGAGCGGCAACTCAAATTCAATGGGCGGTGGATGTGGCCACAAACGGGGAAACGGTGCTCGTCACGAATGGAACGTATGATACGGGCGCAACAGTAGCGCCGGGAGCTACGGTAACCAATCGGGTGTGTATAACCAATGCCATCACATTACGCAGTGTCAACGGGCCGGAGGTAACGATCATCCAAGGGAGTGGCGCGGTGGAACCTTATCGCCGTTGCGTGTATATGACCAACGCCGCCACCCTGACCGGATTTACCCTGACTAACGGGTATGCTTTGGGACATGGGGGCGGTGTTTTTTTCTATTCTACAGACGGGGTTGTCAGCAACTGCGTGATTTCGGGGAATAAAGCAAGCGGTTATGGCGGCGGCGCGGGTGTATATCATGGGACGTTGGCCAATTGCGTGATTTCGGGAAATTCGATGTTAGGGTCCTGGCCCCATGCTGGTGGCGTGACTGCTTGGAATGGCGGGAAAGTTAACAACTGCATGATTTCGGGGAATTCAACTCCGTGGGACAGCGGCGGAGTAGAACTGTACATTTCCACTATGAGAAACTGCATAGTGAGCAACAATTATGCAGGACGTAACTGTAGCGGAGTGGCAAACAGCACCTGGTCGGCGATGTATAACTGTTTGGTGATTGGGAATATTGCGGTTAACGATTACGGCGGCGTGAAATGCAATCGGTCGTCCATGTACAATTGCACGGTGGTGAGCAATACGGCGAATGACCATGGCGGTGTGTATATATCAGGCGATTATAACAAGATGATAAATTGCATTGTCTGGGGAAATTCACCAACCAATGTTACGGACCTGGGCGTTTCTCCCGGAACTACTAATATCTATAACTGTACCGATCCGCAACTGACTGGACCGACATGTGGGGCTGGAAACATCGGCGCCAATCCAATCTTTGTTAATACGAATGCGGCGAACTACCGCCTGAGCGCCAATTCGCCCTGCATTAACCGGGGCACTAATTATTCCTGGATGACCGACGCCGCAGACGTGCGCAGCATGGACCTGGACGGTAACCGGCGGATTGACCGGTTCAGCGGCCGCGTGGATATGGGCGCCTATGAATTGGCCCCCAAAGGCAGTATGTTCCGGATGTATTAAAAAACCCGGAAATACAGTTTGGTTCATGCCAGAGGCAGATTCCGCCCAAGGACGGACAAGCTCGCCTCCGGCGGAAAATTTTTATACATTTAATTACCTGAATATTGCGCTGAAAAAGCGCAATATTCACATATGAATACAGCCCCACGAAAGGATAGTGGCAGGCTATGATTAAATTTGGATTTATATTGCCGGCATTGTGTTGGGGCACATTTATCGTCGGACAACAGGCGGCGCCGACCGATGATTTGGATGCGCTGAAGCAGTTGATGGGGGATTTTACTGTAAAAATAGAGCATAAGACCGAGATGACCGAGGGGAAGGAAAAGGTGCCGCCCCGGCAGAACGATCGGTGGATTTTTGGGGGACCAAACGGAATTATAATCAGGTACAGCCGCTATCTGAACCAACCGCCGTATTTTACAGGACAGCATCCGTCCCTGGCGAATCACGATATGGGGGTCGGGTTTGACAACGGTTTTTTTGGGAACTGGTACCGCGGCAATGCGATCCGCGTGCTGATAAACGGCGCTGATATATTTGCGCAGAAACCGGCCAAGCAGTTGGAGGCCAAGGAAGGCGCTAACGGTTACCTGCGCATGGCATGGGAACTGGATAAAGGCGGGGAACTGATATTGAACTTTACCGTGCCGGAAGACGGTTGTGCTGTTTATGCCCGCGTGGATATAGTCCCGGGTGAGTTATCCATAAAAGACATTCAGGTTCGGCTGAACTGCTATCCGGGAGGGTTTGGTCCGGCATACAAATTGCCTTCCCATCGCCGGGTAGTTACCGCCAATGGCGAGTGGGAAGTCCCGCGGGATTTCAAACCCGGCCCGGAAAAACCATTTCCGGCGGCGCCGTTTGAAAAAGGCAATGAGTGGATATTTTATGCGGACAAGTTGCAGAGCGCAGGGTCTTTAGGACTGATAATTGACAAGGAAGAGTGTCCTTCCGGTAGGGTTCGGATGAGTAATTATGGACAACGTACGGAACTCAACTATCCCGCGGATACCCGGCAAATACACCTTGCCTTTTATGCGTTTGAAATCGAAAACGCGCCTGCTTTCAAGACATTTATGTCTTCATTGGATCACGAACGTGCTGTGTTGAAAAGTCTGCCTTGCTGGACGGAATAAGTTTATCGGCTTCAGATAATATGCAAGAACATCCAAGATGCTGCTATAAGCAGGTTTAATCAGGCGGCTTCGCCGCAACTTTGCCGTTCTATCCGCCGTTGTCCCGCAAACGCGGGACTATGGCGGACAAGCCGAACGGCCACTACACAACCCATGCCATGCCATGAGAACGAATGGTGTAGCGGCAGTTCGCCAGAACTGCACATGATTGTCCGCCGAAGGCGGATCCGCCTCCCGCCGTCGCCAAGGCTATGGCGGGCAGGCTGGCGGAAAATTCCTATACCACGGTATCGGATTATGGTCCGGCTGGTGCGTGCCGTGGGCCGCCATGATTCATACCCGGTTTGACAACGGCGCGGCGGCGGAACTACTGCTTGAGATATGGCAACGCCAGTGCACTAACGAAGGGCAGGGCACTCTGCACGATACGCACTTCCCGGGCGTCTCGATGATGGGCTGTAACTATGAGCACCGGGCCGGACGCGGCGGCGGCGAGATCATGCAGATGGATGCCGGGATGTCATGCACGGCGGCGATTCAGGAGATGTTGCTCCATACCCGGCGCGGGGTAACACATGTGTTTGCCGGCACTCCCCAGGCCTGGGCGGACGTATCATTCGCCCGCATGCGCACGGACGGGGCGTTCCTCGTGAGCGCGTCGCGCCACAAGGGCCGGACGGAGAAGCTCGTTATCGCGAGTCTGGCCGGCGGTGTATTACAGCTGGCGAATCCGTGGGCCGGAGGTGTCTGTGTGCGATACAATGACGGTAAGACGAAAGTTTTTCCGGAGCCGTCCTGGCCATTCCCTTCTCCGCCAATGCGACGGCCGACTTAACCGCCGCGGCCGAGTAAGGCGCTATCATGATCTGCCGGCGCCGGATGAACACCGTATCGTTCTTGATGCGGATACCTTCCGGTTTGATATACCAGCCTTGTGTTCCAGGCAAATCTGTGAGAATCTATTATCTTGTCTTCGAGTCATCCTTTGCTGTCTACTTGCTCCGCCTCGGAGCGACGGGGCGAAGCGCTTCGCGGAATGACGCGGCGGGCAGAGCCTGCATTAGGAGAGAACGAAATGCAACAATGGACCGCACAACACGCCGCCTGGATCTGGCTGCCGGGAGAGGCGCAACCGGCCAACGGCTATGTTCAATTCAGAAAGAGCTTTGCCCTCAAAGCCGTGCCAACCCAGGCCACCGTCCACGTGTCGGCCGACTGCAAGTACCGGTTGAGCGTGAATGGCGTTGTCATCGGCCGCGGGCCGGTGACCACCGACCCGAAGTATAAGCAGGTCGACGTCTACGACGTGGCGGCGCATCTGCGTCCCGGTGCGAATGCCATCGCCGCCCTGGTGCTGCAGCGCCACGCACCGACCTCGCGGCTTTATCCGGTGCGCGGCGGTTTCCTCCTGCAACTGGAGGTCAGCGCCCTGCATCTGGGCACGGACGAGAGCTGGAAGGCGCACTGGGCGGAGGAATACAAAGCTGACGTCCCGTACATGACTCATCAGTATGGACATCAGGAATGGTGCGACGGCCGGAAGGCGCCCGTCGGTTGGGAATTGCCGGATTTCGATGATGCGACGTGGTCGCTGGCGGTCGCCGTAAAACAGGCGGAAAACTACTGGCCAGCGGCGCTGGATTTTCGCCGGGTACCCCGCCTGCA
>CAYQNY010000257.1:0-4076 GCA_964418925.1 uncultured Verrucomicrobiota bacterium | reverse complement strand
GCAATCTGGGCAACTACGTGTTTGAAATCAAGGATTGGGAGAAGAATCAGTGGAAATTTTTTGCGCTGACGTGGGACGAAAAGGGAACGGCGAAAATCTTTATTGACGGCAAGTTGTTCTCCACCAAGACGCGAGAAACCAAAACTCTGCCGGTGGATATTAACGAGTTGACGATTGGCGCGAGCGGGACGGCGTACGACGAGTTCAGGGTCTTTAATCGTGCGCTTGCCGATGAAGAAATCCAGGCCTGGTTTTCCGAGGCCGAGCCGAAAGTTCTGAAAAACCCGGGAACCTCCGGTTCCGTAACATCGCCGGCTGGTGAAAAGATCGCATTCCCCAAAGGTTCCGCGACAACATCGGCCAGCCCGGTAAGAGATGAGATAAAGGTCGGGGGGATAATTGAGGTGGCGAGCCCGATAAAAATTGATGGAGTACTTGACGAGCCCGCTTGGGAGAATTGCGTCGAATTTCAGGACATGTCGCTCTCGACATCCGGCAAGCTTCCCGCCAACCGAACATCGTTCCGTCTCTGCTACAATAAGGATAACCTGTTCCTTTCCGCTGTTGTGTTTAATCGTTCCGGCAAGCCGAAGATTACGGTGCGGAAACACGGCGGACACGTCTATAGCGACGATTCCATAGAAATATTTATCGATCCGAAAAGACCGGACCAGAAATACTACCAGTTCGTGGCGAACGCGGTCGCCGCCCGTTATGAGGGCTGCGGCATGGACGGCTCTTGGGACGGCCGGTGGCAGGCCGCGGCTACTCCAGGAAAGAAGAAATGGTTTCTGGAAATTGCGATTCCCTTCAAGACTCTCGGTATTACGCCTGTGCCCGGACAAACACTGGGCTTCAACGTAACCCGTAATGACAAATCGGCGAACCAGAGCCAGACCTGGGCGGACCTGGGCGGGTATGCGTTTCATAACCCCTCTCGTTTCGGCCAACTGGTACTCTCGAAAACCGCCCTGGGCGCGACCGGCGCATCAATGATTTTCCGCCGGAACAGCAAGGTGGCTGTCAACGCCCGGTTTAAAAATGCCGGAAAAATACCGGTGGATGTGCGATGGCTGGTTGCCGGCAGCGCCGGCGGCGGTGCATTTCAGTTCAAGGAAACGGCGGAACTGTTTCCCCGAAAAGGAAGGATGATAGAAAAGGTTAGCGCCGGTTCCGGAATAAAGGGCAGCGCCGGCTGGCGCAGCGCCCTCTGGGCCAACGGTGAACTTTTATATTTCTCCCCGGTGCGGACGGCGGATTTCCTTGATTTACCGCCTCTCCTGGAAGCGCGCGCGCCGCTCACGCTGGCGAATAAAAAAGTATCCCTTCAATTTGATGCTTACAGCGGAGCCCTGGTTTCACTCAAAAATCTGGCAACGGGACTGGAACTCATTCCCCGCCACGAGCCCCAGCCGCTCTTCTCGCTTGACGCCGTCTCATATCAGAAGCATCCGATGTTTTTCGTGGAAGATGACGTAATGGAGCTTACCGCTTCAAATGATTCGGCGCGGGAGTGCGAAATTGAAAAGCGAGCCGACGGCACGCAGGTATTAAAAGCCGTGCATACTTTCAAGGAGGGGATGACGGCAGTGGTAACGATTGAGCTCCCGCCCGACAGCGAAATCAGCAAATGGAAGATACGTATTGAAAACCGTCTTCCGCAGCGGCCGCGCGAGGCGGTTATTATTCATCGCGTGGTGTTCCCGCAATTGGGCGGCTTGCGGGCGGCCGAAAAAGATAAGGACCAGGCGCTGGCCTGGCCGAAGGAGGCTGGTCTTCTTGTCCGCGAGCCGGCGCGCAAGGCGTCAAAGCTCAGAAAGATTGAGAGCCCGGGCGGAGCATCAATGTCGTGGGCGGATTTAAGCGGGCCGAATGGCGGGTTGTACATAGCCGGCCACGACGTTGAGCCGGTCGTCGCAACTATCTTTGAAGCCAAAGGAGACCCCGGGAATACCGAGGTCGCCCTTACCATTCGGCGCTGGTCACTGCTCTGGCCGGGCCAAGACTGGCAGCCCCAGCCTGTTTCAGTTGGTATTCACTCCGGCGACTGGCACTGGAGCGCCGACAGGTACCGGGAATGGTTCTACGGGAACTGCCCGGTAAGACCCACGCCGCAGTGGCTGCGGGACGAGGATGCCTGGTTGATGGACGGCGGCGGACCAAACCGGGCGACGTTTGCCGATATTGCCAGGAGGTTAACAGCGGCGCAGGCCATGGGAATTAATTACCTTCAGAGTTGGCAATATCATATGGCAACGGAGTCGGACGAAACGTACGCGATGCAGATGCCGAATGTCTATGGAGGCACCGAAGAGGAATTCATCAAGGCGCTGAGGGACCTGCACAAACGGGGCGGTCGCATCGGATTCTACTTCAACGCCGGCGACTACGAGCTGCGTGCCGGCGAAATGATGCGCCAGCCGAAATACCTGCAGAAGTTTCCGGATGATATAGTCAAGATACTGCCGGAGGCGGACCCCCTGGCAGATGGATGGCTCGCGATGGGCAGAATGGCGCCGGACGGCAGCCAGAAACTGGGGTGGCCGAGCGGCATTGATATGCGCCACGGCTGCTACGGCTCAAAAGGCTGGAGCGACTGGACGTACTTCTGGGTTACCCGGTATGCCAATAAGTACAAAGCGGATACGTGGTATCAGGACATTGCGCCGTGGAGCGCCCAAGGGGTTTGTTTTAATCCCGCCCACGGACACGACGGGCCGCTTCAGCACGGTCAGGCAACCATTGATTTCGGCAACCGGATAGTGAAAGCCGTGGGCAAAGATTACGCCATCGCCGGCGAGGGAATCTGCGACCGGCTCTGGAACTATCAGACGCACTCGCTTTTGACCTACGCGGGAGAAGAAGACTACGAGCCATCGCTTTTTGTCTATACGCATCCGCGCCACCCGATATTCTGCGGCACCTGTTGCTATTGGTGGGGTCGCAAGTCGAGCCTGAACAAGAACTTTTACAAAGACCAGCTCGAGAAACCGGTCTTTGCCGATTTGATGCGGTTTGTGCTTCTTTACGGCCAGCGCTTTGACACATTTAACGGTCCGGCGCGCAACGGCGAGGAATACCTGAGCGCGGCTATGAAAGAAGAGCGGGATATCATTATGCTGCGTCGGGCCATCCACAATGACTTGGAAAAATCCGCGTTCAAAGACAAAATTGGCCTGAGTGGAATACCCGCTAACGTCAAAGCCCGTGTCTTCATACGAGACAATAAAAAAGGCGCTCTCATTGCGGTGTTGGATTTTAGAAAGGAGAAAAAGGCCTTCACGCTGATGTTGGATGCCGCCCAACATGACCTCAAATTGCCGGCAACGGCTGAAATTGTCCTGCCCGGAGGCAAGGTAGAAACGTTTAAGGGGCTGTCTCAAAAAGATAACATCATACAATTATCACTGCCGGCTGACGGCAAAAAGATGTGCTTTATTCGGCTTAAATCAGAACGTTAAACAATTGTTATTAACGCGCGATGCTATATTGCGCAGGAAAAAGGAGACAGATGATGCTAAAAAAAATCATGTTTTACAAAACGATAATTCTTGTTTTCCTGTTCACAGTAAATGCCGGGTTGGCCCAGGCAAAACTTGCCCCCAATGAGCGCATCAGCGAACGCGATGGCGCCATCCAGGTTTACGTTCCGCCGGGAGAGTTTATTATGGGTGTTGATGACCCGGAAATGCCCTGCGAGGACGCCGAACGCCCGCCTCATCCGGTGAAAATCACCAAAGGTTTCTGGATGGATAAGCATGAAGTCACCAATGAACAGTTTGCCAGATTTCTTGACAAATTACTGGCTGGCGAGGGACCGGCGGCAAAAATGCATAAATTTTCTAAAGCCTGCAGCCCCCAACAGGTTTATAGTATGTTTCTAGGCCGGGTGGGCCTTGAACACCCTTTTTGCGGCCTGGAATTAGACATTGATCAGCGGGTTGTAAGGGTTAAGCCCGGGTGGGAAAAGCGTCCCGTGATGCCGGTGAGCTGGACAGGCGCCAACGAGTATTGTACGACCATGGGCAAGCGCCTGCCGACCGAGGCCCAGTGGGAGTACGCCGGCAGAGGCGCTG
>CAYQNY010000256.1:0-4080 GCA_964418925.1 uncultured Verrucomicrobiota bacterium | reverse complement strand
CAAAACCAAATACCCACATAACTGAGGGGTTACCCTTTTTGTGCCCTGTTTACTATACAGAATTATCATATTGAGCCTCGCTTGCTTAGCTTTGGTCGTGATCGCGTTCTGGAAATTCGGATGGAAGATCGGTTTGCTTGAAGTCTTCCTGATCCTTGTGGCCAGCAACATAGGCCTTTCTATCTTTAAGTTCGTGAACAAAAGGATCGAACGGCCTTAGCCGAACCAGCAAATTCACCTTACGGTTTTGCCGCAGCGGCAAAACCGAAGGTGATTCGTAACATTCGCTAGAAAAAAATAGGATTGCCGATGCCAAAACAGCCTGATATGATGTGTCCATGAAATTTGAATGGGACCCACAAAAGGCCGCCAGCAACCAGCGAAAGCACGGTGTGTCTTTTCATGAAGCTGCGTCTGTTCTTGGCGATCCCCTTTCGATCACTTATCACGATCCGGATCATTCTATCACGGAGCACAGATTTATCACCGTGGGAATGGCACAGTCCGGGCTGGTGCTCATGTTTGCGCACACAGACCGCGGAGACAACATTCGGATCATCAGCGCAAGAAAAACAACACGTCAGGAAAGAAGATATTATGAAAAAGGTGAATAACAAAGAAATAGAAAATGATCTGCGGCCAGAGTACGACCTCTCCAAACTCAAGGGCGGCATGCGCGGCAAATACGCAAAGCGGTTCCAGCAGGGCACGAACCTTATCCTGCTATCCCCGGATGTGGCTCGGTACTTCCCCAACGAACGATCGGTGAACACCGTCTTGAGGTCCCTTGTCGGGATCGCCAAGACCGAGCTTAGTCACAGCCACTGAATCTTATGGCGAACAAAGCGTCGGAGGCTATCGCCCCGCAAGGCGGGGCTCAGCCTCAACGCTGACGTTGGACAAAGATGGAAGCAAGAAGATGGCACTGATCGACGAATTGGAATTCTGCCACTGCGATCTGAACCGGAATCTGAGCGCACTCGTGCGCATCACGCAAGGGGAGACCGATGTTACCGTTTTCGCCTGCGGCGACAAAGACCCCGACAACAACTACCCAAGAATGCTGAAGGCAAGACTCGGCTCGGTCGAGGCGCAAAACACGACATTATTCACACAGCTCCAGGCGAAGCTTGAGGAAGCATACCCGGAGAATGTCTCAGGTGTCTTGCATTCAGCTCGCCGTTCACATGAAGTACGAGATTGAAATCCAAGAGGTCGGATGGTATTCTTTGCAGGAGGAAATAATAAAGAAGGGGCCGCGATGGGTTGAGCCAAGGAATAAGCACTGCATTAAGGAATATATCCGTTGGAAGCACATGATAGAGGCGGCTGGATATGGAAGTGCCGGGATCGTGAGTTGCATCCGGGTACGAAGCCGATTCTGATGGGCATCCTTAACGTGACGCCGGATTCCTTTTCCGACGGCGGCCAGTTTTTTGACGGGCAACGCGCCGTGGAACGCGGACTGGTAATGATGCGTGAGGGCGCCGGCATCATTGATGTGGGGGGTGAGTCCACGCGACCCGGCGCCGAGCCGGTTACGGAGGCGGAGGAGTTGTCCCGGGTTATTCCCGTCATTAAAGCTTTAAACCGGAGTTCCGGAGCGGTATTATCGGTAGATACAAGGAAAAGCGCGGTTGCCGGGGAGGCGCTGAAAGCCGGAGCGCATATCGTAAATGATATTTCGGCCTTGACTGCGGACGCGCGCATGGTGGATGTGGTTCGCGCGTTCCGTGCCGGCGTGGTTCTGATGCACATGTCCGGCGAGCCGCGCACAATGCAGGCGAATCCCTGCTATGCGGATGTCGTTCGGGAAGTGCGCGATACCCTACGGGCGCGGATTGAGGTCTTGGCGGAACAGGGGCTTGACCGGGAGGCTATGGCTATTGACCCCGGTATCGGGTTCGGCAAGACAGCGGAGCATAATATCCGCTTGCTGGCCTGTCTGGGCGTGTTCCGCGCCCTGGGTCGGCCCATTGTGCTGGGCCTGTCGCGCAAGAGTTTCCTTGGGCATTTAACGGGCCGTGAGGTGGGGGAGCGGCTGGCGGGCAGTCTGGGCGCCCTGGCGTATGGCCTGGTTGAAGGCGCTCATGTCATGCGGGTTCATGATGTTCGGGAATCCCGGGATGTCATCGAAGTGGTTAACGCGTTATTGCGGGAGAAGCAGGCATTATGCAGTGGCTGAGTCGGATGGTCGTTCCAAATATCTATGGCTGGATCGAGATCGCATGTCTGGCGATCGTGTGCTACTACGTGCTCTATTTTTTCCGTGGCACGCGCGCTACGCCCGTGCTGACCGGCTTTGTCCTCGTATTTGTCATCTTGATTGTGGCCACGCGCCTTTTTCATCTCGACACGCTCAACTGGCTCCTGGGGCGTTTCTCTGTCTATCTGGCTGTGGTGTTTCTGGTTATTTTTCAGCCCGAGATACGGTGGGCGCTGGGCGAGCTGGGCAAACAGCATTTGTTTGGTAATACCGTCACCGACCAGACGCTGGTGGATAATATTGTCCAGGCCGTCACCCTTTTGATGAAGCGCCGCATCGGCGCGCTGATTGCCATTGAACGGGATATCGGCACCCGCACTGTCCAGGAAACGGGCGTCATGATCAACAGCATGGTCAGTCCGGAACTGCTGGCCACTATTTTTTTCCCCTATACTCCCTTGCATGACGGTGGAGTCATTATTTCCAGGAACCGCATTGTGGCCGCTCGCTGTATGTTTCCGCTTTCGCAGAGAACCGAGTTCGGCAAAACGATTGGTACCCGTCACCAGGCGGCCATTGGGTTGACCGATGAGACCGATGCGGTCGTCGTTGTGGTCTCCGAGGAAACCGGTATGATCTCGGTCGGCTATGAAGGCCGTCTGATTCAGGATCTGGAAATCAGCGCGTTGAAGCGCTTCCTTGCCGATATTCTGATCACATCACAGGAGAACAGAAATCGGTGGCGCGGGATTAAAAATTTTCTGAATGTGTTTTCCGTCAAATAAAGAAGACTGCGACATCATGAAATCCTTCTTCCTCAATAATATCGGTCTGAAGATAGTATCCGTTATCCTGGCGATTGTGTCATGGTATGCCATTCGGGAGACGATCAGTTTTGAAGTCAGCATAGCGGATATTCCTCTGCAGATTCAGACGGGTGAAGGATGGGCGGTCTTTCGTCAATCCGATAATGCCGTCGCAGCGACGTTTCGGGGGTCTCAGGACGATATCCGGCTTCTGGACCATAAGCAGATCAAAGCCGTGATTGATCTGCGGACTAATACCATTGCCGGCGCCATTGACGTTGTGGTCACGCCGCGCGCGATTCAGGGGATTAGGGGTGTGCGTACCGTTCATGTGTATCCGCAGCGTGTGCGGATCAGCCTTGATCATGAATCAGAAAAGATGGTTCCTGTCAAAGGCCGGATCACGGGAAAACCGTTTTCCGGCCAGGTGGAGGAAATCATCTGCGAACCAGCGGTGGTCCGCCTGCGCGGGCCGGCGCAGCAGCTCCAGCAGACAGAATGGGTCTATACGGAACCGGTGGATGTCGATGGCCGTATAGATGGTTTTACCAAGCACTGTCGGGTGTTGCCGCCCAGCGATACCTGGGCCCCCCGGATTGAGCCCCCCGACGTGCAGGTGGCGGTGGTCATTGTGGAAAAAACCGATACCCTGGGATGGAAAAATGTGCCCGTGGCTGTCATCGGAAATCCGGCGGCGCCCGTCAGGGCGGAAATCACGCCGGCGCGGGTTGACGTGATGATCATAGGCACGGCGGAAGTTCTGGAAAGCCTGAAATCAGTGGTGCCGAAGGCATTTGTGGATTGTATTGATCTGGATTCGTCGCTGACTTATGATTTGCCCATTTACGTGTATCTGCCGCCAGGTCACAACGTGACGGTGGCGGCGAATCCGCCGTATGCGCATATCGTGCTGGGTGAATGACGCGGCTTGTGCCGCGTCATTGATGTCTGCGGCGGACAATCATGTGCAGTTCTGGCCCGCCTGCAGCGCTGGAGCGCAGCGACTGCGGGCAGGCGAACTGCCGCTACACCATTCGTTCTCATGGCATGGGTTGTGTAGTGGCCGTT
>CAYQNY010000255.1:0-4106 GCA_964418925.1 uncultured Verrucomicrobiota bacterium | reverse complement strand
CCTCCCACCAATACGCCAGCCCTTATTCTCTATTATAAGGGCTGACCCCTCATTCGGATAGGGGTGCAGTGTCATCCTTCCCGCCTCATGGCCAGTCTTGGTCATCACGATCCCGCTTGCGAAGCGAGTCTTGCCCCAGAGTCGGGTTTCTCTTCTCCGGGGTCTCGGAAAAGCAATTCCTTATTGGTATTGTTTTTTTTCCTAAGTTCAAAAATATTTCTGACACCAATAATTATATTAAAATTCCTTTTGTGTTATTTTTTCGGCCAATTTAGTTTGGGATATTCATTCAGTATGTGATAATTGATTTTACTTAGATAAATGCCTGACCACTGATGAGCACTTGGTTCATCTATCCGCCGGTTACGGAAGACATTGATACGCCAAGGCTTCTTGAAGTCTGCTGCCGGAAATTGGGACAATGGAATTTTTACTTTTCCTCCCCATGTACATGCGTCATAGACAATGTCAGGTATCACCTCCAGTTTTAACTTCGAAGCTGCTATCAATTTGTGCCTGTCAGTTTCTTTGCCGGCATTAATAATGGAATAGGTGCCGAGGCTGTTAATGATGATCTGGTAATAAGCTTCTGAACCTGGCGGAACCAGCATGATTTCAAAGCTGTCATCACTCCATATTGTTCCTTGATTGTTGATTTTACATTTTGCACTTAATTTAGTTATTTTTCTTTCATGTGCGATCAGGTTAATATTTAAATACTTATCATCACGGCTTAATTTAACTGAACTTTTCTGGAACCCCGGAAATGATGACGCTCCCATCAGGTCCATGGACAGGGCATTGTTACTATCTTCACTATATGGCAGGTTTATCGTCATGTTTTTTCTTTCTCGAAGTAGACCAACCCTATCTTTATCTTCAGATGCGACCGCTCTGTATGACTTATAGCCTTGTTCCATAAATCCGATGAAATGTATGGAAAACAAACGTGCCGCTTCGGCATAAGGCGTTCCGGCAGTCAGTTTCACTGCCTCATCCGCTTTTTGACGATATCTTTTCACAACGTCTCCATTGAATAAGTCGCCCTTACTCCATATTTCTCCACGGGCAGCTCCGGTAGCGGCAACACGTTCGCTGCGTTTCTCTATATCCAGAAGCATGCTTTTCATAATATCAGCGGCGGGGCCGTAGAATTTTTTAGCATAATCATCAATTAATGCGTCCACATCCAAATCGGGATTATATAGAAGCTTCAGCAGTACATAGCGATTGAGATGCACATACATATAATTATCACGCTCCATCTGCATGAGCATAAACCGTCCGCACTTGGATAAATCCTTAATATACCTGCCATAAAAGTGCGGAAGCAACATTGGCACAGCGTAGTGTTCAGTATTCATGCTACAGCGATAAAGATGATAAAGCCAGAAGCCCATCGGCAATGCGCTCATTTCGTTCCACTCCCGGATCGACGTGAAGGCATCTTCATACACTTTGGGATCAGTTATCATGGAACTGTGAAACCAGTCGGCACGGGCAACACCAACCAACACATTGTCAGGTAAACGATCCAGCGTCAACGGCAGTGCAGAGTACGTGCTATAGGCCAGGTTGAAAACCATCTTACCCGGCCAGCGTTTCTGTACATGCTCGGCTACTTTTGAGGTAAAATCCCAGACCACTTCGGATAGTTCTCCGCCACTCCTGCCCAATGCAATACGGGGCTTGCATAATTCACAGCCGCAGGGCTTAAAAGCATCGTGCGGCATCATGCTTACGACGTTGCCGTAATCGGAACCCGCAGACCAGCCACGGTTACTTGGGTAATAGTATGGTATATCGCGTGCCGTGGTGGGTTTGCCTGCAAAAAACGCGTCGACATCTTTAATTGTTTCACGAAGCCTGCCTTCGCTGCTGAAGCAGGGAAGTCCGGTTCGCCCTGTAGCACCCAGGCTCTTGATATCACGCTTGCCACGGTACAAGGCAAAATATTCCGGGTGCTCCTCCCCGAAACGCCCTTCAAAATTGTCATACACACGGTGATTCATCGGGTAAATCATCGTTGAACCACGCATGCGCAACAACCAGAGACGATTCTCTTTGGGTGACCACTTTAAATCGCGATAACAGGCCATAAAATCAGTCTTTGGTGATTTGCTATAAGGAGCAATGCAACGCGGAGCAGACCACACTGTCGGCCCGACTCTGCGCATATCAAAAACAGGTTCTTCAAGCATACTGAAGGCTGAAATTTTCAGATCCTTTTCAGGTGGGATGACCATGCCTTTAGGCCCGGGCATGAACCAGCGAACACCCAACTCCTCAAGAAGACGGTAAGTCCCATACAGAGTTCCTCGGTGAAAATCCCATAACTCACCGATAAGCGTCTTGTAAAGGATGCCTTTTGCCTGACTGTCCGGAGCTTTCATAAAACGAAACAGGAGTTCACTTTTTTCGGTCGCGTCATCCCTGCCGGCGATGATAATATTATTGTCTTTGGCGATAATCCGATAGCCGTCGCGGGCGATTTTGCTGACATCAATACCGGCTTCCCTAGCTTGCAGGCTGTCACCAAGAATGATGGCTTTGCCATTGGCGGGAACCTTAGTAACAATCTGAAAATTTCCTCCCGTTATCTTATCGAGAAAAATTTTAAGTTCTTTTCCGGCGTAGCGCACTGGTGCCGGCGCGTCCGCCGGTACAACAATCACCATCTTCTGTTTACCACCGCTGGCCAACGTGAGGATGCCCTTCTCCTTCTTGTACTCATGCTTGCGATCCATCAAATATTTAACCATAGCTTTGGTTGCCTCGGACATTGGAGGCCTCGCGGTAATTTTAGCGATCTGACCCGCAACCGGCTTGGCCTCAGCCCCAAAGTTATCCAGATATATTGTATAGCTACCCGCAGTTGACCCGATCATGCCGAACTGCACATGCTTGCCTAGATTCGGCATCATCGGGGCACTAATACTCTTTAGAATGTCACCACGGGCTCCGCCCTTGACACCGCCAGCTAGCTCATACACTGACATTTCTAAATCCACCGGCGAACGATCTCCCAAAAGTTTCCGCGTCATAGCCAACTCAAGGCGATACCATGCACCCGGCTTGAATGTGATGCCGGATGCTACATAAGCGAGTGCCCGTGCGCGTCCACGTATCTTATGAGTATTCTCACCTGTATTGAAATTGATCTTGTCAATTCTCAGAGAGGTTTGAGTGAACATTTTGTTCCCAGCGTTGGCGTAGAGTGACGCCGTATATGAAGTTGAGCCGTCTGCAGAAACTACGGCGAGATTGACTCGCATCGCTTCCATTGCTCTTTTTGGACCAGAAACCAGCTTGAAGTCGGTGAACGCGCGAAAAGCACTTTGAGAGCCCACACCAGACACATCGAACACAGACAAAGCCTCGCCTTCGGCCACGTCATACACGCGATGCTCACAAGGAGTTGTAGTATTACCCGTGCCGCCAGCTCTGAGTACGATTCTATTCTGCTCACCCGTATCGACAACAGCCCAACGGCCAACATTGACCGAAGCCGGCGCCAAACTCTCACGCCACTCCTCGTTGAAGGCTTCATCCGTATCATAATGCAGAGTGCCTGTTTCCGAGATAATCATTTTTCTATCGACAATCACCTGGGCAGGAGGTAGTTCCATCTTTTTTTTAGCACAGCCGCCAAGTAATCCAATACCAATCAGGATGCCTAAGAACCCGATACTCATATAACGATTTAATTTGCATATTCTACTCATTGTCTTCTTTCCTTTTGTTTTGGTGTAACTACTCAGGTAGCAGCCACGGTGGAGCTACCATTGATTGGAGAGTAGTCTACCCCCTCCCACGCGCGCAACAGAAAAATTCCGAAATATCTGCTGGACTCGGCCTGCCTGATCTTCTGCGGTATTGACCATGACACAGGACATGGTCATACAGGGGCGGCACATCACGGCTGTCGAAATCGGGTTGATCCGCAATCTGATGGCGGAGCATTCTGACTGGGGACGTACCCGACTGAGCGAGGAACTGTGCCGCTGTTGGAACTGGCGCAACGCACAGGGGCGCATCAATAAAGGAAATAGGGTCAGCCCTTAGAATAGAGATTAGTGATTTATTCGTGAACTCCTCTGCAACGC
>CAYQNY010000254.1:0-4140 GCA_964418925.1 uncultured Verrucomicrobiota bacterium | reverse complement strand
GAGTCTTAGTGGCAGAATATTATAAAAGTTTCCCGAGGCGCGAAGCGCGCTCGGGCCTAATTTAAGATGAATAACTTGAGATGAGCAACTCGACGTCAAACCGGCCAACCGGGGTTAGTGAATTGTGGGGGATGGTGCTCTTGACTTTGAGTATCCTCATGGTCTTGGCGCTGGTCTCCTACCACTGGGAAGATATTTTCCTGCTCAAGGTTCCGCCTAACGATCCGCCGCTGAATTTTATCGGGCCGGCCGGCGCCTGGTTCGCCTTCGTGAGCCTGATGACCCTGGGACTGGGAGCGTTTATCCTGCCGGTTGTCTGCGGCGTGCTGGGGGTTTTCCTGTTCTTTCGCTCCACCGCCGCCTCGGCGTGGCAGCGGTTTGCCTGGGGATCAGTCATTATCATCGCGGTTAGCGGACTTCTGACCCTGCATGCCTCGCAATGGGAGTCGTTGTGCGGCCGGTTTAATATTTCCGGCATCACGGGAGGTCTTTTCGGCTGGCTCGTTGCCGGCCAATGGTTCCAGGGATTGTTGGGCAACACGGGCGCGACGGTGCTGATAGCTGGCTTGCTGGTCTGCGGGCTGATCATGTTCATCGGCAAAGCGGGACTGCTCCGCTTTTTCCAGGGGATATCGGTCGGGGGACATTTCCTGAAGACACGGTTCTGTGAGATGATGGATGCCCGTCGGGATCAACTTGAAAAAATCGCCCGGGAAGAACGCGAAATCGCCCGGCAGATCGCGCAGAAGGAAAAGGAAATGAAAAAAGACCGGCGCCCGCCCCGGGCGGTCATTCCGGAGCCGACGTCGAAAGACGCCATACCCCGTTCCCCGGAGTCGATTTTCCCTGTCATGGAAACACCGCCGCCGGCAAAACCGCTGCCGGTACAACCGCGTAAGGAACCGGCAAAACCGCGGCCTAAACCCGATAAGTCGATCAGTCCGCAAGCCGTCGTTCCGGCCGTGGATTATCAATTGCCGCCCCTCAGTATTCTCCGGCCGATTCCCCTGAATAATGACCGGAGCATCAAGGGCGATGTTCAGACGACTGCCCGGGTGCTGGTGGAAACGCTGGCGGAATTCGGGATTGAATGCGAGATCAAGAGTGTCGTGGAAGGGCCGGTGGTCACGCGATACGAGTTACGGCCGGCGGCGGGTATTCGGGTTGAGCGGATCAGCCAGCTCAGCAATAACCTTGCGTTAACCCTGAAGGCCACCAGCATCCGTGTGCAGGCGCCCATTCCCGGCAAGGGCCTGGTGGGCATTGAAGTGCCGAATTCAATAGCGACCAAGGTGTACCTGCGCGAAATCCTGGAGGGTGAGCAATGGCAATCGAGCAAGGCGGCTATTCCCCTGATATTGGGCAAGGATGTTGGCGGTACGGATCTTATCGCGGATCTGGCCACAATGCCCCATATGCTGATCGCGGGGGCCACTGGGTCGGGGAAGACGGTTTGCATGAATTCCATACTGGCCGGACTGTTGATGTCATGCAAACCGTCGGAGCTGAAAATGATTCTCGTGGATCCGAAGATTATCGAATTTTCTGTGTATCAGGATATTCCCCATCTGCTGGTGCCGGTGATTACGGACGCCAAGAAAGTGGCCTTTGGTTTACGGTGGGCCATCAACGAAATGGAGAAGCGCTACAAACTGTTTGCCCGCACAGGCGTCCGGAATATTCAAACCTTTAACGTCCGGTCTCGCACCGTGACCCTGCCGTCTAAATCTTCGGGGGAGGCGGGCGAAGAACCGTTGCCTGAGACCATTCCGTATATTGTGATCATCATTGATGAGTTGGCCGATCTCATGCTGGTAGCGCAGGCGGATGTGGAGAATGCGATTGCCCGGCTGGCCCAGCTCTCCCGCGCCGTCGGCATTCACATGATCCTGGCGACCCAGCGCCCGTCCGTTAACGTGATCACCGGAACCATCAAGGCGAACTTTCCCGCCCGGATTTCATTCCAGGCGTCCCAGCAGGTGGACAGTCGCACCATCCTGGATACCAGCGGCGCCGAAAAACTGCTCGGCCGCGGCGATATGCTTATCCTTCCCCCGGGTGTCAGTAAGCTGGTGCGCGCCCAGGGCGCTATGACTACCGATGACGACATCAAGTCCATTGTGGCATTTATCAAGCAGCAGTCCAATCACGACTACGTCAGGGATCTGAAGGAAAAAATTGATAATCCCGCGGCATCCATGACGCTGGAGGATGACGGCATTGACGATGACCTGCTCCAGATGGCGGTTACGATTATCCGCGAGTCCCGCAAGGCGTCCGTGTCACACCTGCAGCGGCGTCTGAGAGTCGGCTACAACCGGGCCGGGCGACTGATGGACAGGCTGGAAGAAATGGGTGTCGTCGGTCCGGCCCATGGATCGGATCCGCGCGAGATTCTTATTGATCTGGACGGCGAAATCCCTGTCAGTCCGTCCGCTCAGGAGGAAAAGGAATAATGGAAACCATAGGCCAGACGTTGAAAAAAGCCCGTGAAAGCAAAAAGATGACCGTGACCGATGTCGCGCATGCCACCCGGGCGATGGTCAAGTGCATTGAAGCGATTGAAGCCGATGATTTTAGCGCTTTTCCCGCGCCAATCTACGCGACGGGATTTATCAAGTTCTATGCCGAGTGTGTCGGGTTGAATCCCCAGCCGCTGGTGCAGGCATTCCGGAATCGGAAGGCCGGGGCAAAGACAAACTTACCGCCGGTGGACAGGAAGTTCAGTACGATTAAATTTTCAGCGTGCTGGCACAAGTCCCTGTCACATTGGCTGGCCGTGTCCTGGCAAGCGGCGCTGAAAAAAATCCGCTGGCCGTCCTTCAAAGCAAAGAGCCTCTCGATATCTGCGATTCGCCTGCCGGTGGAGACCTGGAAAACCATCCTGGCGGTTGCGGGCATGATCGTCCTGGTCGTGGTTGCCGTGGGCATGTTCTGGTGGTATGCCTCGTGGTCAAATGGAGTGGATCTATCCCTGACGTCGCGCTGGCTCCAGGAACCGCCCGCGCCATACCTGCCTGCCGAATAACAATCTTTCGGAATTTCTGCCCGCAGAACACTTATAACGCGGCAGCACTGATTTGTTCAAACCTTGCAGCGCCGGCCAGGCGGTTGGCGTTCAGTCCGGGTTCTATTCAAAACGCAACGGCGCAAAATATTCCGGAAGATGAAAACTCAATTTCCCCTGCAGAGACGCCCACGATGCCCAGTGGGGATGCGAGGTATTGTCGGCACACTTGTAAAAGTTCGCCTGCCAGATCTGTCCTGAGATTTTTCCCAGGGATCCCACGTATTCCTCAAAAAGGGCAAAGGGAATGTAATATTCAACGGTCCATTCGGTGTCTTTTTCAATCTCGGGATAAACAATTTCCGCCATGGAATGGTAAATACGGACCATCTTACCCAGTCGCCGCGGCACGCGCGTGTACTTCTTGAAGCCGTCCGGACCGGAAGTAGGGTCTTCAATGTAGTAGAGCAGCATGGTCCCGCCGCAATTGATCTCAAAATTAAAATAGCCCTTGTCTTTCAGCGGGCGAACAAAAAACTCCACACAGCTGTCACCGCAAACAGAGGCCTGGTAATCGGTGCGTGTGCAGCGGACATATTTGTCAAACACCCTGAAGAAAACAAACAGTCCCTTGTCAGTGTACGTCAGCTTGACCTGGACCTTGGGATGGTGATCGCTGCTGCGCTTCACGAAATTATCCAGGGTCAGGATGTTGGCATCAGCCCACGCCGGTTCGCTCCATGATCCCTCAAGGGTGGGCTGGGCCGGCGCTTTCTTGATGAGATAAGGCTTGTCCGCATCAGCGGCCTGCAAAAGTGTAGCTAACAATGTCGTCAGAACGAGCGAGAATATAAGTTTGTTGTCCATGTGAATCACCTCTTGGTTTGTGTTGGCAGCTTGGCTCGCGCCACGCCATAATCATATTCCCGTTTCAAATTGGGAATGATTGCAATATACACTCAATTTAGTAACGGTCAAGCGGTTTTTTGATTGGTTCTTGTTCTTGCATAATGTGCGTTAATCTTTCCGCTGGGGTTGCAGGTTTGAGTGGCTGTTGAAAAAGGACACGCCCGCGACCACGCGCAACGCGTGGTAAACAGAGCTTGTCCCGCGTTGGGCGGGACGCGTCCCGC
>CAYQNY010000253.1:0-4154 GCA_964418925.1 uncultured Verrucomicrobiota bacterium | reverse complement strand
TAGAAGGCGTCGCGGAAAAATGCGGAAAACCGGAGCTTCATGAATAAGCCCTGCCCGCCTGCAGTCGCTGCCTGCCCACAGCATTACACGCAGTGTTGCGCGGGCTAATCTTTGTTCAACTGCCCCGCTCCACACTCGACAGCACCCAGTGCAGCAGGTATAGTCCTCTTCGGGCGCCGGTGCCCATGCGCAAGGGGGCAACACGTTACTCCTGAAGAATCAGGGGGGGGGGGCACGGACCCCAAATGGATCAAGGCGTGAGTTACCGATCGGGGTGATCTGAAGTATTCACCCCGTCCGCAGATGAACCGGCTCCGCCAACATGTTGCAAGGATATATATCATGCATGGATTACGTCCAGTTTCTCGTCAATCTGCACGGCGCGCGCTGGTTGGCGAAAGGGAAACTGATCGAACGGAAAACCAACGAGTATAAGATGGCGGATGCTTCCGCCATCCAGGCCGTCGTAACCCGCCTGGACGATGCCTGGATCATGGAGATGGCCTTTCCGCTCACGTGTCTTGATCCGGCCAGGCGCAACATCCGCCATCAGGATCACTGGGGATTCAACTGGCGGCGATACCGCTATGCCGATTCCAAGGGCGGCATTCTTGGTTGGAGCATCCTGCCCAACGTGCCGGCGCGGCCCGATCTTTTCGGACATATCAGGTTTATCGAAGACCTCAAATAGGCGGGGCCCGGCTGCCAGAAGATCAGGGGTCGGTCCGTGATGGGTAGAATTTTACTACCATCGTCAGCCGGTCAATTCATAACGGACCGGTAATCAGCCTGACGCAAACAGCCGAAACGGCCATACATGATCACCATTGCCACCTATCGTAATCTGATGTCAGCGGAACTGGCTAAAACGCGCCTGGAGTTCTACGATATCCAGGCGATGATTGCCGATGCGTGTTTCTATACCCTGGGGTATGGTGCAGTTATAGATGGCGTCCGGCTGCAAGTGCCGGCCGCAGATGCCAAACGCGCGCAAGAGATTCTGGCCACCGAGGAATTCATTGATCTGCCCAATGATGACGCAATCATTGCTGAATCGCCGGAGGCCGGCGTTATTAACGCCGAGGCTTGCAAGGAGCCCGCCGCAGGCGCAGCGGCCAGCCAGCCGGGAGGATGGCCGATTTTGATCTTGTTCCTGTTTGGTATATTCTGCCTGATCCTGGGCCGGCCCACCAGCGACTGGAGAACCATGCATCCGTTTGCAGGCCCACTCATTCTCCTGGGAGAAATGTTGATTGTGGCCGGGCTGTGGATATTCTATGGACGTTTGAGCGCCGCAGGGAAACATGCAATGCCGCCGGAATAGGCACTGAGTTTCAGCCGTGCACAATCGATTAATAATCGTTGCAATCAGGTCCAATCAGGTGTAATCTAAATTCATATCTGAAGATCATATCACCAAGGAGGGTAACATGGAAAACAAGAAGCAAAGAGAATTTAAAGACATTGCCAAGGATACGATGAAAGAAATTACCGAGAACGTTTGGCCGAAAACCAGACAAGAACTCGAACACGCCCTTAAGAGCACCAAGAGTATGATTGATAAAGGCGAGAAATATCTTAAAGATGTCTCTGAAAAAGGCGCGCAGCAAACGAAAAAACTATCGCTTAGCATGAAAAGGGAAAAGCTTTTCTATGATTTAGGTAAATTAGTATCTAGAACTCCTAAGACAAAGTGGACATCTAACCCGAAGATAGTAAGTTCAATAAAAAGCATTAAGGATTTAACCAAAGACATAAAAAAGATAAAATAACTCCAGAGATACTGGAATTGTAAGTGACGACTCACCTGGATTATTCGCGCGAAGTCGCGAATAATCCATCCTCGAAAGGGAAGACTCTCTTGGAAATATCAATTACCAAGGGTTGACTCTAATCCCACTACAGGAACGTATCCAGGTCCGCCGAATCTTAGATAGGCGCTCGTTCCGATCCCGGACAGCCATACAGACCAATAACCCGTGGACTCCTGATATACGGCCGGATCGGACTTTCCGTCACCATCGTAATCGCCGGGAACCGGCTCGCAATCCGCAACGCCCCATTGCATGGACGCAAGTGTTAAGTGTTAATTCAAGGGCTGACCCTGTTCCTTAATTTCTTATCTCTTTTTTAAACAAATATACGCTAATCATCCCAATGGCTCAATTGAAGCAAGGCGAAAATCTGAAAATATCGCTTTGCCGCGTTCGACCATCAATTCGACTGGCCCGGTACTCACCACTTCAGGACCCCATCTGTAGCTCCAATTGAAATGGTTCCCCTGTTCAATTCTCTCATTTTTGCCTGTTGCAGGGATTACTGTTGTAAATACCCAGCGATTATCAAGGTATACTTCCAAATGCTCATCGCGGGCAAAACACCGAAGCTGATAATCCTTTTCGCGTGACAATGCCATTCGACACACATCAAGCTCTTTGCAATACCATCCAGTCGTAGGATAACTGTTCGCGTCACTGATGAATATTCTCTGCTTGTCAAAATCAAGTATGATTCCAACACCACGGGGCAGGACTCCTACATCTCCGTCCTCACAGATTCGCACAACGACACCTGCCCGATCAGCAGACACCCCTTTGATGGTACACGATAAATGGAAATCCGAGACGTCTTCCGCCACTTTGCACACAGATCCACCATTCTTCACATCACAGGAAAGTTCACCGTCTGACCGATTCCATTGCCCGGAATCACGTGTCTCAGTCATCGGAATATCCTCGATTGATCCGCATATCACACCGGTTTCCAGCTTCTCGATAACAGGCATGTATTCAAGGTAGAGCGTACCGTCCGGGCGTACGCTAAGTTTTTTGGGCGTACCCAACGCAGACCGTCTTGCTATTGAAAAATGAACAAAGATGTTTGTGCCTTGATAAGTAATCACCCGACCGGTAGTCGCGCATCTCGCTCCCTTGTCGTTTCCGATAAGTAGATCGTCGTCCGGTCTGGTATATGGCCCTTCCAACTTTGAGCTCATCATGTAAAAAGATCCCCGCACGTCATCTCTGCAGGGTGTGTTTACCCGCATGCCGCCAGTAGTGCCGCCATCAAATATCAAATAGTGCTTTCCGGCTATCTCAAACATTTCGGCTTCTTCGTTTTGGTAGAATCTATCTAACAAGTCCGGTGTTTTAAACGGTGGTAAATGTTCCCAGTGAATGAGATCTTTTGAACGCACGTGCCCGATTACAGATCCGAGAATGTGACTATTGTCTGGTTCTTTTAACATAGCACTGATACTCATATGATAACAATCATCTTCTTTACAATAGCTAATGCCGGGATCGCGCCAACTGACGCCCGGTCGTTCCTTGGTAGACTCATCGTGATAATAAGGTCCTGCCGCCTTCAATACAGGATTGTCAGGATGCTGTTCCCAATTTTCCAGATCATCGGATATCCAGACACCCACAACCTGTACCCCATTTTTCGACGCGCCAAAGAACATATAAAACTTGTCTGCGTGACGTACAACGCAGCCGGTCTTCGCGCCGCCCGAGGCCATCTCGTTCCACTCCCCGGGCTGACCTTTTACGCATAACGAAGGTCTGGCTTCCCAGTGAACCAGATCTTTACTAACCGCATGTCCTACATGGTCATGTTTCTTTTGCCAGGAAAGAAGATCGTAATCCGCATTGATATCCTCAAGATAATAAATGTGGAACTCTCCTTGCCATTCGATTGTACAAAAACCCCACAATGAACGTGGCTCTGCCGGTCTGTATATCATGATTTCCTCCTGTTTTTTTAGCGTTCTATTCTGAACAAACGCATACTACATCTTTGCTGCTGGGGCCTAACGTGTTCGTTATCTTCTATGTCCCAAAGTTTATAAGTTTCAGAATCTTTCTTTTTATCCACAATTTCTTCCTTGTTATAGTTTAGTGTTTTAAAGTTATTTTTTTGATTTTTTTTGGAATACCCGCTTCAACTTATTTCTCCAGAGCGAATACCCGTACACCCGGTGCCGGTAGGCCAAATGAAAAAATACCGCCGCTATTGCCGATAGAGGAACAGTTAGAGGAACAGAGAGGAACAGGGTCAGCCCTTGAATCAGCAATTAACAGGCAGATCGGGATCACCCTGTATTTAGTATTTAATTATTATTCCGACTTCCCGGCACGTTCCCAGTGGTT
>CAYQNY010000252.1:0-4165 GCA_964418925.1 uncultured Verrucomicrobiota bacterium | reverse complement strand
TTAGAAGGCGTCGCGGAAAAATGCGGAAAACCGGAGCTTCATGAATAAGCCCTGGTTAAGGGCAGTCAATCAAGGATTTCAGAGTTTCGTGAGTGGGATAACGCTGCCAACCAATTAAGGATGGTGATATTGTGATAATAAAAACAAGTCTAATTGTTTATACGCTGTCTTTATGCGCTTTTATGGCTGGAAAGCAGGTTTCCGCGGAGGACGACCTTGCCGCTTTGAAACAACTGATGGGAGATATTATCAGCGTAAAAGTGGAGCATAAGACAACGATGACGGAAGCAAAGGATAACATACCGCCCCAGCAGGGGGATGTCTGGGATTTTAAATCGGGGGCAACTACTTTAAGTGTACGGTACAGACGTTTTCTCAACCAACCGCCGCATTTTACGGGGAATTATCCGTCCCTGGCGAATTACGATATGGGGGTCGGATTTGACAACGGTTTTTTTGGGAACTGGTACCGCGGTAATGCGATCCGCGTGCGGATAAACGGCGCTGATATCTTCGCGCAGAAACCGGCCAAGCATATAGAGGCCAAAGAAGGAACTAACGGTTACCTGCGCATGGCATGGGAACTGGATAAAGGCGGGGAACTGATTTTGAACTTTACCGTGCCGGAAGACGGCCATGCAATTTATGCCCGCGTGGATATAGTCCCGGGTGAGTTATCCATAAAAGACATCCAGGTTCGGCTGAACTGCTATCCGGGAGGGTTTCGTCCTAAATACAAATTGCCTTCCCATCGCCGGGTAGTTACTGCCAATGGCGAGTGGGATGTTCCCCAAGATTTTAAACCCGGCCCGGAAAATCCATATCCGGCGGCACCGTTTGAAAAAGGCGCGGAGTGGATATTTTACGCGGACAAGTTGCAGAGCGCAGGGTCTTTAGGACTGCTAATTGACAAGGAAGAGTGTCCTTCCGGCAGGGTTCGGATGAGTGGTTATGGACAACGTACGGAACTCAACTACCCCGCGGATACCCGGCAAATACACCTTGCCTTTTACGCGTTTGAAACAGAGAATAAAACTTCCAGGGAAGCATTTATATCTTCACTGGACGGTGAACGCTCAGTGTTGACAGGTATACATTGATATTTTTAAAACGTCAGTTCGGTGTAAAAAGGAGGGAAAATGAGCATTAAACGCAGGGTGGTAATCCGGTTATTTGCGGCAGTTTCTTTGTTGGTTTTTTTATTTTTCAGCGGCAGTAGTTTTGCCGAAGGCAAACATCCACTGGGGCTGAACGAGAACCATGCTTACGGGATACTGACCGACAGTTACGAGTCGCCCCATGTAAAGTGGGCCAATCCATACGCCGGCGGCAAGATCAAGACGCTGGTGATGGCGCCCGAATGGAGCCAGCGGGAAACGGTTGAACTCGCCCAGCGGCTTTCTCTTGATTACACGCCGTGGATGACTTCGGCGTTCAGCCAGATGGCGATACCTGCTGAGTGGTTTTGGATGCCTACGCCTGTTACATTGATGGACCAACTGTTACGGAAGTACATATCCGAAGACTTTGACGTTATCGTGATAGGTAAATTAGACTGGTCCATGCTGCCCGCGAAACAACGGTTTGATTTGCTGAAGAAGGTCTCTGAAGGCACAGGGCTGGTGTATATCGGCCTGCTAGAAGGCAACGAAGAGATCGACCTTGTATATTCACGGAAATCCGCGCCGGAAGGTGTAAGTTATATAACCAAAGGCATTCCTTTTTCTTTTCTGCCGCAATTAAAGGATTTATCTGCGGAGAAGATTGTGCGGGCGGGGATGTTCGGCAAAGGCCGGATAGTGGCTCTTGACTATGGCCAGAAGATGCCTGAGGAAAAGAGGCCGGACGGCACATACCGCGCGGCGGCGGGCTATCCCGCGCTTACACCGCAGTGGGAGGGTCCGGGTGCGGAAGAAAAAAAAAGGGGATATATAGCACCCGATGACTGTCCTGAGATGGAGTTTGTTCCGTATGAATATTACCAGTCGTTGGTGGCCCGTGCGGTGGTATGGGCAAGCGGCAAGGATGCCCAGGCTGTTTTATCCGCTGTATCCCTTCCTGCCATAATCGATTATCCTGCGTCTGCGCATAAGGCGGAAGTATCCGCAGTGTTACCCCCGTCTGAAAAAGCTGTTTTGAAATCTGTTGTGCGCAGCCGTTATGAATATGGACGGGTATACGAGATACCGTCACAGCCGGCAAAAAACAGCAACCAGTTAACTCTTCCCGCAATACCTTCGGGCGAGTACATCCTTGACACCTGGCTGACTGCTTCCGATGGCAAAGTGTTTGACTGGGCAAGCCACGGGTTCACGGTCAAGGCGGATATCGCGATACAGAAGATTGCGCTTGACGGAAGGAGTTATAACCCGGGCGATAAGATAACCGGAAGGATAGGTTTATCCCGCGCGTTGTCTGATGGAGAGATGCTGACCGCTGAATTATGCGATAACTACGGCCGCAAGATAGATGAGGAACAACTTTCCGGTACTGGCGACAGTTACGCGTTTTCTTTTGCCGTTGAGCGCCCGCTGACGATAATGCACAACATCCACGCCCGCGTGGTAAGGCAGGGGCAGGATGTGTGTGCAAGCCGTTTGAATTTTCCGGTGCGCGCCAAACTGAAAGGGTTGGACGACTTCAACGAGGTTGTCTGGAGCGGCGCGGATAACCAGTTTCTGACCCACCTGATGTTAAGGAAACTGTCAAGATACGACCAGGCGGACGCCATAGATATAGGGTGGAAGGGCGCGACAGATGCGCGTAACATAGCCGCCGCGGGCCTTGCCGCTTTACCTTATACCGCACGGTTCGGGCCTCTGGGAGGCTCTAAAGGTTCGCAGGGCGGCCCTGTCGTTCCGGTGTCTAAAGGCGGTTACGGCTGTATGAGCAATCCGACAACACTGGAGCAGATTGATGAATGGGGCGCACTACAGAGCGATATTTACGGTCCCTATGGACCTGTTTCATGGACACACGGCGACGAAACATTCTATTCCTCTCATCCTGATACCTGCTGGTCTGACACCTGCCTGAACGCTTTCCGGGAGTATCTGAAGGGTGTTTACCCTGACTTGGCGTCTCTGAACAGCGAGTGGAAGACCCAATATAAAACCTGGGATGAGGTAATGCCGGTAACATTTGAAGAGGCGCTTAAAACAGGCCATTACGCGCCGTGGATGGAGCACCGTCTTTCCGCCCAGCTGGTATTTGCGCGTTTCTATCAACATACGGGCAAGGCATTATCTGTCAAGGACCCGGGAGCGCATGTCGGATTTGACGGCAATAACGGGTTTAATTTACCCAACGGCGGCATTAACTGGTGGGTGTTGAAGGACCATGTCGGGGAACTTCATTCATACATCCGTAACAGCGAAGAGATGGAAATATTCCGTTCGTTTGCGGGCCCCGGACATCTTTGCGGCATGTGGTATGGCACCTACGGGCTGACCTGGCAGATAGGTCCCAATACGGTCGGATACAATCATTTTTTCCCCTGGTACAGTTTGTTCCACGGATTAAACAGCACCTGGTTCTGGACCATGGGACAGCCCGGGCCATTCTCAGGCTATGCGCCCGATTTCACCTGTCTGCCTTTTATGCAGGCAAGCCGGGACTCGCTTTCCGAGATACGGACAGGGACGGGCAAACTTTTGCTTTCCGGCGACTTGCAGAATGACGGCATCGCCGTGCATTATTCCGAGGTTTCCCACATAGCCGACAGCCTGCTCAGCGGTAAAACCGACGACAAACTGGAAGGCGGTATAACCATTAACGTTAAACAACCGGTAACCACCGAATGGAGCAAACGGCTTGCCGATTTCAACAAGGCGCTTGAGCACAGCGGTCTGCAGTATAAGTATGTCGCATATGAGGAAGTGGAAGCGAACGCCCTGACAGAGCGCGGATACAGGGTATTCATAATGCCTCATAGCCGTGCGGTATCGCAGAAAGAGGCGGAAGCCATCCGCCGGTTCGTGAATGAGGGCGGTCTGCTGGTCGCCGATATCATGCCCGGCATCCTGAACGGCCACGGCACCCGGCAGGAAGACAGCATGCTGGCGGACCTGTTCCCGTCTCGTGAGCCGGGTGTGGTCAATCGCATCGGCCAAGGCAAGACGGTGCTTCTGGGCGATAAGCTTGCCGGCTACGGAGGCGCCTCTAA
>CAYQNY010000251.1:0-4244 GCA_964418925.1 uncultured Verrucomicrobiota bacterium | reverse complement strand
CATCGTCCGTGGGTCCGCCTGGCACATGCGGCGTTTATATTCCCAGATACTCGGGAACCTGGGGGCGGACAGTTCTTCCCAATTGACGGAACGTATCACGCATCCGGGGTTGGCGCGAGGGCTTGATATGTTTCAGGGGTTTATGGATTTACAGGACTGGCAGGTTCTGGGTCCCTTTAATGAAGGCAACGAGAAAAACAACGGCGCGATGGGGCCGAATTTTAACAAGGTGCTGCCGCCGGAAACCAGAGTTGACTTGAAGGGCGAGGTCAAAGCCGGGGAACGCGGGTTGCATTGGATCCCGTGCGAAATTAGCCGGGCCGGCGTGGTTCAGAATCAAATCTTTGAGAAAAAACAACCGTTCCAGCGTCCGGACGGCTGGGTGGATTTCACGGCGCATTGGACTGTCGCCGGCAGACCCGGAGACGTAAGTTATGCCTATACCACCTTCAAGAGTCCGCGCGCTGGAAAAGTTGATTTCCGCTTCGGCGTGGATTGGTGGTTGAAGGTATGGGTGAACGGCAAGCCGGCGTATGACGGGGAGTCCGGCGGGCCCAAGACAAAGAATGGGGCTCCGTTCAAGGCGGATGTGCAGGCCGGGACCAACACCGTGCTGGTTAAAGTGGCGGCCGGTTCCAACGGCTATGGCTTCTGGCTGACCATGTTGCCCATGGAGGAAGCGGCGAAGGAAGTTCCAGCCTGCAGTTATTATACGGAACCCTTGCGGTTGAATGATGATCCGTATATTTTCTGCGGGTGGTAATCGTAATTGCTAAGGTTGATAGGCTGTAGGCATTTAGATCGTTCCGTTAAAACATAACACATTTTTGCGGAGAACATTATTTCTGATACGTAAAAAAATCGAAGCACGAAACCCCGCCCTGCGGGGCAAGTTCGAAATTTATCCCGCATAAGCGGGACAATTTCGAATGACCAAAATCCCCAGCCACAGGCTGGTCCGCCAGTGGCGGAAAAACCGGACAGTTTCGAACATTAAAAGGATTGCGGGCATAGTCCGCATTAGACTGGCGGAGGAGAAAAGTTTATGAAATCAGATTCGCTTGTTGATTCGTGTGATCTTGAACTCGCCCATAAATGGGTGGCGGCGGTAACAAAAGCAGCGACTGCGGTTTCATCGGCGCGAATTGAGCGCTGGAGCCAGGGATATGGCAATCTGCAATATGGTCAGTCCGTGACGGAAGCTCCTTTGTGCCTTAATGGCAAGCGCTTCAATAGAGGACTGGGCACGCATGCGCACAGTGAAATCGTGGTGCAAGTCTCTTCACCCGCGCGGCGTTTTCAAGCCTTGGTCGGCATGGACGACAATCAAGGCACGCGCGGCGGCCTGGCATGGGGCACGTTACCCGCTCAGCTCATTTTCTCGGTTGAAGTGAACAACGAGCCCATCTGGCGCAGTCCGCCGTTAACAGTGACGGATGCCCCGCTGGAGGTTAATGTGGATTTTCATGCCGCAGGCAGATCCGCTTCGGCGGAAAGAGGCGCCCGGACGTTCACCCTCAGGGTGCGGGGAGTGCGGGGTACGGACGACAGCATTACCTTGTCGCATGCCAATTGGGCGGATGCCCGGGTGGTATTGGAGGATGGAGGTAATGTCTGGTTGGGGGAATCCACCGAAGAACAGCGGCTTCCAAAAACTCCGCCGTTCTCATTTGACCTGGGCGGGAAGAGTTCACTGGACTTGTTGCCTTCCTGGCCAATGACCTGCCAGTCTCAACCTGCGGGTGACGGCGTCACGCTTCATCGTGTTGTATGGAAAGAGAAAGCCGATGGACTTGAATGTATCATGGAATTAAAGGAGTACCGTGATTTTCCGGCCGTTGAGTGGGTGGTCAGGTTCAGGAACAACGGGACGGGCAACAGTCCCATCCTGAAAAACATCCAGGCCCTGGATATGCCCTGGAAGGCGACCGCGGATGTGGCGCTTCACCGTTCGCGGGGGTCCCGCTGTTCGGCCAATGATTTCCTCTACTCCGTGGTTCCCCTGAATCCGTCCTCAACGATTCGTATGACACCCGGGGAGGGCAAGTCTTCCAATGACTGGCTGCCATTCTTCAATCTTCAAAGCCAAGATGAAGGGGTGGTCGTGGCCGTGGGCTGGACCGGCTGCTGGGCGGCCGAGTTCTCGCGCGACCTTGCGAACATCGTCCGGGTCCGGGGCGGTTTGGACAAAACGCATTTGACGCTGTACCCCGGTGAGGAAATCCGGATCCCGCGCATTCTTCTGGTTTTTTGGAAAGGCGAACCGCTTCGCGGCAATAACCTGTTGCGTCGTTTCATTCTTTGCCACCACACCCCCATGCCCGGCGGCAAGCCTTTGGTCGCGCCCATGTGCAATAGCACCTGGGGCGGCGTAAAAACGGCGGAGCATCTCAGACAAGTCAAGGCCATTCGCGACCATCAGCTTCCCTATGACTACTATTGGGTGGATGCGGGTTGGTTTGGATCGCCCGACAGCTATTTTCTCAACCCATACGGAGTTGACTCTTCCGGCTGGGGGAAACAGCTTGGCGATTGGCGCCACGATTATATGATACATCCGGATGGTCTCAAGCCCCTGAGCGATGCCGTCCATGATGCGGGAATGAAGTTTCTGCTTTGGCTGGAACCGGAGCGGGCCGCCTGCGGCACCCCCCTGCCAACGGAACACCCCGAATGGTTTCTGAGTAAGAAGCTGGAGTGCGGGCTTCCGTACGAATTACGCCTGTTCAATCTTGGCATTCCCGAGGCGCGCCAATGGATGACGGATTTAATTTCCAGGCTGATCACGGAGTATGGCATGGATTGTTATCGCCAGGACTTTAACTGCGATCCGCTTCCCTCCTGGCGGGACGCTGATGCGCCCGATCGCCAGGGCATGACGGAGATTCGCTATATTGAAGGGCTTTATGCCTTCTGGGACGAACTGCTCAAGCGGCATCCTCATCTGCTCATTGATAATTGCGCCTCGGGCGGACGGCGCATTGATTTGGAAATGATCGGCCGCAGTATTCCGCTCTGGCGAAGCGATTTACAATGTGGTCCGGACTTTAACCCGGTAGGGAGCCAGGCCCAGGGATTTGGTTTGTCGCACTGGGTTCCCTTGAGCGCCACGGGAACGGAGATGCGGCCGGGGGACACCTATAATTTCCGCAGCGCCATGAGCGCGGGAATGGTCTTCACGCTGGAAATGTGGGGGCGCGATCGGCTGGGCGCGGACTATCCGTGGGATTGGCATCGCCGCATGATGGCGGAGCATCAACGGGCGCGTCCCTATTACTACGGCGACTTCTATCCATTGACCCTGCCGCTCACCATCAAAGAACCGACCGCGTGGATGGCCTGCCAGATGCATCGCCCCGACCTGAATGAGGGGATGGCGCTGGCTTTCCGCCGGGATCAGAGTTCCTTCGTTTCCGCTGATTTCCGGCTCAATGCTTTGAACCCGGACGCCACCTACGAAGTGGAAGACATGGATTCCAGCGAAATCGTCAAGAAAAAAGGTTCTGAGCTTATGGAGAGCGGACTGCGCGTAACAATGGAAAAACCGCGGGACAGCCGTCTCGTTTTCTATCGCCGATTGTCGTGATGGGATTAACGAAGGTGCTTGAACAAATTATATGACTAATTTCAATATTCCTGAAATCAATTGGGCGCGGGTGGCGACGGCAAAGACCTGTTTGCGACGCGTCTGGGCCCTTGAGGATTTAAACCAAAAACAACCGGCGGTGCTGACGGGGCCGATGCCGCCCCCGAAGTTTGTCAGTCTTTCTGTCGCCCCTCCGTTCAGCGCCGCCTGCCAATGGGCGACGGTCACTTTCACGGCGCTGCGGCGGAATATCCTATCACTGCTGCATGCGGCATGATCGGCAATTTGAGCAAATGGCCGGGACCGAGGGATTCATGGGGGGTGACGCCGACCCGAGTTGTAATGACCTGGACTTATTGGAAAAGGCTCTTTCAGGTAAAATCTAGACGCGCGGCTTGGGGTTGAATGATTTGGAATTGATTCGTCGTTTTAAGGGTAAGCTGGCTTTTTTCTTGAATGTCTACGGAGAGAATAAGGAGGATGTTATAGATAAAACCAGGCGCCTGCAGGAACTCATAGGACAACAACAATCAATAACAGAGGATCGTTCAATGTCAAAGTATGATTCAATCAATGTTCGTGACTTTGGCGCCAAGGGCGACGGCATAACCGATGATACCGCCGCAATCAATGCGGCCTTTGACGCACTGCGTAAGAC
>CAYQNY010000250.1:0-4282 GCA_964418925.1 uncultured Verrucomicrobiota bacterium | reverse complement strand
ACGCCGGGAGGCAATCGAACAATCCGAGCCAAGGAGTTCATTTTGGAAGATGCGAACGGCAAGACCCGTGCCTCACTGAACATGCTCGAGAATTTACCGCGGCTGTGTCTGGCCGACTAGAATGGCGATATCCGTGCCGCGTTTGCCATGACTAAGGCCGGATCGACACTGGTTTCGCGCGATGAAAGAGGCGAACTTCGCGCCATGCTACTCGTAACCCGGAAGGGACCGGTACTCAACCTGCGCGACGCCAACGGCAATCCATGCGTCATGCTGGGCGCGGACAAGGATGGGTCGGGGATGCTCCTGTACGATGGGGACGGCAAGCGCCGCTTTATGTTGGCCACTAGAGAGCAGGTGATGCTGGGCATGTTCGACGTGAACGGTAAGCCTATCTGGCGTGCACCATGAAGACGCTTGCCCTGGTTGCCCCTGTAGCCGCCTATCGCCCGCTGGCCATGCCCATTACCTTGAATCCGCGCTTGCCCCCACATCGGCCACCGGGGTATGCTCGCGGCACACTGGAAAAAACGCTATTTGTTAGGCAACAAAACGGGAGGTTCATATGTCACGACGCAGAGCGGAAAGCGTGGAACAATTGATTGATGGCATTGACTTGCCACACAAGCGTCATGAGGGATGGAAATGGGCGCAGAAGGGTGCCGCCCCGATAGAAAAGCCAGAGTTCTCCAGAGACAGGCTCATTTTCTACACCGGGAAACTCCGCGATCTCGGCATGCGGGACGAAGATATAACGTGCCTGATCTCTGATCTATACTGGGATTCATACACGGAGTGCGAAGCAAATGGGACATTTGCGAAGATGAAGCGTATCTAACCAACCAATCGCCTTATCTACCGGTCTATCGGCCATCGGTGAGATCCATTGTTGGCGTGTGAAGGGTGACGACATGATTGGTCAGCAAGCCCCGGACTGCACTGACCGTGTTCAAGGATGCCAAGCGGATGCCAAAAACCACCGGCCGTTGCCACTTCCACCGCCTATCGCCCCCCGCCCCAGACACCCCCGGGGAACACTCGTTTCTGGTCACGGCTTTTTCGTAGCAGCGGGCAACGCCCCGTTGGAAGTTCCTATTTCCTTTTCAAGAGATTCCAGCCGGGTTTTAAGACGTTCTATTTCGGCTTTGTCTTGTTCATTCGCCGGTTTTTGACTCTCTTCCTCATACATTTGCTGTGCAACCAGTCTTAACGGTAGTCCTGATGTGATTCTATATTCAAGCTCATCGGCTGTTCGGCAAATTACATTTCCATATTGCACGGGATTGGTCTTTAGCCTCTTATCATGTTTTTTTCTATGCCCTAATGTACACCACAGAATACCAATTTTCTGAATAGGTTCGTTGCACAACAAGCAAAAGCCTGGCCTATATTTGATTGTTATGGCTTTTATATTCATGGGTCTCGCTACTCTCTTGAGATAAAGTATTATATTGACAATTCAACTTAATATAGTATATATTGTATTTAATGAATAGGCAAGACAGCTTTTAGGGTTCTACTCCCTACGGGCTTTCCCCTTACGGTTTAAAACATCGTGACCATTCGAGGAGTGGCGCACGGTGAGTTGAAGCAGGTTCGTCTGCTTTATAACTTGCTGTGCGTTTTTTGCTTTTCAGCAGACGCACGGCGTTATTGGAAGGTAACGCCATGAAATGTCAACGCTTCAAAAACGTCCCCCTTATCGCCGCCCTGGCGCGAGCGGGAATCAGTGGGCAACAGCTTGCCCACAAGTGCAAACTCCACCCGATCACAATCAGCCAGGCCATTAACTGCCGGGTTGATCCCAAGCCGGAAACGATCCGCAAAATCGCCGCCGCGTTACAGGCTTCCCCTGAAGAACTGGGATTCACGACAGGGGGTGCGGCATGAACCCTTCCCCCAACATTCCACGTGGTTACTTTCGCAAGCATGAGACCGCCGGGTATATGGGCATTTCCAAGCGCACGCTGGGAAATCTCATGCGCACCGGGAAAATTCCCTACACGCGGCTGACTGGCCGCCTGGTTCTGTTCAAAATCGCCGCTCTGGACAAGGCGCTGGAACAATTCCAGATCGGTGGAAAGGGGGTTGACCATGTTTAAAAAAACCTCCATTGAAACCGCCGACTCTCTCGCCAGACCGCTGCGAGCGACCCAAACACTCCCTCCATTGACGGATTTGCAGACTAACGACCTCCGCAAGGTAGAACAATACCTCCCGACGGCGTTAAAAACTTTCCGACGTGCTTTTGAGGGAATTTCCAAGGTCGCGGCGATAAAGACAAAATGTTTGGAATGTTGCAATCTCGAACGGGAGCATGTCGCGTCATGCAGCATTTCTGGCTGTCCGCTTTGGTTGTTTAGACCTTACCAGCATAAAAGCCGGGCCGGGAAAGTGGGGTGCGTATGAGCGAAATTAATCTGACCGAGGCCGCTATTCAATTGGCGAAAGATGGTTTAGCTATCTTTCCCTGTGGAAAAGATAAAAAGCCTTTGACGCCGCACGGATTCAAAGACGCCTCGAAAAATAAACCCACGATTCGCAACTGGTGGACCCGCTGGTCGGATGCCGCAATGGGGGTACCGACTGGAGAGATCAACGACATAGTTGTGCTGGACGTGGATATGGACAGCGAACGCGGCCTCGATGGCGAGGCGGCACTCCAAGCCTTGTTGACCCGTGAGGACGCCGTGATCCCCACTACGCGCACGGTCCGAACCCCCAGAGGTGGACTGCATCTGTATTTCAAGCACCCTGGCAGACCAGTTAAAAACAGCACATCGAAGATCGGTCCGGGCCTAGACATCAAAGCTGACGGTGGATATGTAATCGCGCCACCCAGCCGTAACGGCACCGGCCAAGCCTACAAGATCGAAGTCGAGGGACCGATTGCTGACTTGCCCACTTGGCTGGCAAAATTAATCGTTGAACCATTCCGAAAACAAGCTTCGCCTCCAGCGAAAGGAGTTGATGACATCCCAGACCGCGCAAAAGTTGAGGAGGCATTGCGCTGTATTTCGGCAAATTGCTCGTTCGACGACTGGCTACGCATAGGCATGGCCTTGCACTCATGGAACAACACTGAGGGCCGCCCCTTGTGGGATTCCTGGAGTCGGACGGCACCGGAGCGATACGAGGAAGCCGCCATTGAACGCCATTGGAAGAGTTTCAAGCCAGGAGCCGTTACCATTGCCACGATGTTCAAGCAGGCAATTGACGCCGGATGGAAGCCAGTCCGGAAGAGCACGGAGCGGTCGAACACGGAACCGGCGACCTCGGGCAAGCCTTCACAGGCCCAGTCGAATTCGTCCGCAAAAGTATCCCGTGACTTGGAAACGAAGTATGGCCCGCCGTATTTCTTCCACATCAACGAAAAGACAGACAAAAAAATTTATCAAGGATTGAACGAGTCATATTTCGCAGGGCTTCATGCCGCGCGGAATATTGAGCTTTGGGAACCGCTGGAACGCACATTTTACAAGTACGAACGGCGCACAGGCCTTTATCAGGATTCAACCAGCGATGCCATCAAGCAGGAAATATCAGAATCCATCTTGGCGATGGCTCGGACAGTCAATCTCATTGGTCTGGTAAAAGATCGGGCAGACAAGCGTCTGGCAGCAATTGTATCGCAGTTGAAGGGCATTATCGAAAAGCGAGATGCGTTCAAAAAGAACGAGCCGTTTATTCATCTTGCCAATGGTGTTTTGGTGTTTAGAAATGACGATGCGGACTTGACCGAGTTTTCACCGACCTACTTTTCGCGCAATCAATCGCCAATCGCATTTGATTCGAAGGCGTGTTGCGACCGCTTCTTAAACGAATTGATTTTGCCAGCTGTCCATCCGGAGGACGTTGCCATTATTCAAAAATACATGGGTCTTTGTCTGCTGGGCCGGAACATCATTCAGCGGTTCTTAATTCTGGATGGCAAAGAAGGCCGGGGAAAATCACAGTTGGCAATTGCATTTCAACACATAGTCGGGTTGCTCAACTGTACGCAATTGCGAACGGAGCATCTGCACGAACGGTTTGAGCTTTACCGCTATCTAAAAAAGACATTGCTCGTGGGCGTGGACGTGCCTGCGGACTTCCTGTCCACGAAGGGTGCGACGGTTATCAAGGGGCTTGTGGGCGGAGATATTCTGGACGCTGAGCAAAAAAACGGCATAGACTGTTTTCCAATGGAGGGGACATTCTGCATCGTCGTTACGTCAAATTCCCGATTGCGTGTTCGCTTGGAAGGCGACACAGGGGCATGGCGGCGGCGGTTGCTCATCGT
>CAYQNY010000249.1:0-4289 GCA_964418925.1 uncultured Verrucomicrobiota bacterium | reverse complement strand
TTAAACCAACCCCATGTTCGCGAATGTTTTTCGCGAATTAACGCTTGCTATTGAAAAACGGGGCATATATAGTATGCCCCGTTTTTCTTTTACGGAAAGGGGATTTATAAATATGACTTCTTTGGATATGGCGCGGCGACGGGTACCCGGCGTTTCGGTACTGATCAACATGATCTCCCTGCGTGTCCGTCAACTGATTGCCGGACATCGTCCTTTCATCAAACAGGACAATCCGAATGACGACATTGAGAATATCGCGATCCAAGAAATCGCGGAAGGCAAGATCGTAGCGGAAATCGATTTCACTAAGTCACAGACTAATAAAAACGTCTGAGAAAATTAGGCTGTTAAGGGCGGCAACTTTTTCGCCATAGGCGGACCCGCCTGTTCGGCGGGAACAACGCCCGGTGAGGGCTCCGGGCCTATACCATATCGGTTTTATCTGTAGGCTGCTGACCCCTCCCAGGAGGGAAACTAAAGGTGCGGGTATACCGAATAACACCATGCCAAATTATTTAAGTAATTCGAGGCCTGATTTTACCCCTGCTCGCATTGCGGGCGGTACTATCCCCTGTTACCAGTATCAGGGTAATGTAAAATCCGAGCTGGCAGACGGACACATTACCCGCGAAGATGCTCTCCTGCTCCTGGAGGACATGATGACCATCCGGGAGTTCGAGGAAATGATTGTCAAACTTCGCTCAGGCGCCTATGCCCCCCTGCCTGACTTCAATTACCGCGGACCAACGCATCTTTCCATCGGCCAGGAAGCGGCTTCGACCGGCGCATGCGCCGGCATTGCGGGCAACGATTACATCACCAGCACCCATCGCGGGCACGGGGACAGTATCGCCAAGGGATGCATGGCCCTGCGGGCGACGAACGACGCGGCGCTACGCCAGCGCGTACCGGATTGCGACGCCACTTCACGCAACGAACTGTTGAATGCGGCGATTGAAGATCATATCTTCAGAACCATCGCCGAGCTGTTCGGGAAGGAAGGCGGTTACTGCAAAGGCCGTGGCGGCGGCATGCATATTGCCGATTTCACAATGAATCACCTTGGCGCCAATGCCATCGTCGGCGGCGGCGTACCGATTGCCACCGGCGCCGCCATGGCCTGCCGATATCTCCGTAACCACCGCCTGGTATGCTGTTTCGCCGGAGACGGCGCCTACAGCAACGGCGTGGTGCTGGAGTCGCTGAACTGGGCCGCCATGGGCCAGTTCAGTAATCAGATCGCGAAACAGCCCTTCGGACTTCCGATCATCTTTGTCATTCTCAATAATCATTACGGCATGACCGGCCGGGCCGCAAAGGAAGTCACCGGCATCCAGCACCTCGCCCAGCGAGCCGCCGGCTTTGCCGACAACAATATGCACGCCGAAGTCGTCAACGGCATGGACGTCATGGCCACGCGGGATGCCGTACGCCGCGCCGCCGCCGGATGCCGCGAGGGCCAGGGCCCCTACCTGCTGGAACTGAACACCTACCGGTACTACGGTCATTCTCTAACCGACCCGCGCGTGGAATATCGGACGCGTGACGAGGAAGCCGCCTGGAAAGCGGTAGATGCCATTGCCGTCTTCTCTAAACAACTGCTGGATGCCAAGATATTCTCCAAGGATGAACTCGCCGCGCTGGCGACCAGGGTCGTCGACCGCAATGCGCGGGCGGCCGCGCGCGCCGCCGCCTCGCCGGATCCCAAGCCCGCCGACGTTATCAGGTACATGTATACCGATACCGTCTGCGAGACGGTCCCGGAGCCTTACCGAAAAACAGAGATTGTCAAGACACTCCCGAAGATCAAACGGACCCAGGGCGAATTATCCTATAAGGACGCCATCAAGGAGGCGCTGATCGAGGAAATGCTGCGGGATAACCGGGTGATTCTCTACGGCGAAGACGTCGCCGACTACGGCGGCGCGTTCAAGGTCACCAAGGACCTGTTGGAAGCTTTCGGACGCGACCGAATGTTCAATGTGCCGATCTCCGAGGCGGCTATTTGCGGAACCGGCGTCGGCGCCGCCATGGTCGGCCTGCGGCCCGTGGTGGAGCTCATGTATATGGACTTCTCGCTGATGGCTTCCGACCAGATCAGCAACCAGGCGGCAAAATGGCACTATATGTCGGGCGCTAATGTTGAAATCGCCATGGTCATCCGGGCCTCGGTCGGCGGCGGTAAAGGCTACGGCGGTCAGCATTCACAATCTTTGGAAACCATATTCGCTCATATTCCCGGCTTGTATGTCGTCTACCCGGCCACACCATACGATGCCAAGGGCATGCTGAAAAGCGCCATCCGCGACAACAATCCCGTGATGTTCGTTGAATCCCAGCTCCTGTACGGCCTGAAAGGTCCCGTGCCCGAGGCTGAGTACCTGGTGCCGCTCGGGCTGGCGGACATTAAACGCGAGGGCAAGGACATCACGCTGGTGGCCTGGGGCCCGGCCGTGCACGACGCCCTCAAAGCGGCGGATATCCTGAACCAAGCCAACGTCAGCGCCGAAGTCGTGGACCTGCGCAGTCTGATCCCGCTGGACATGGACACCGTGATCCGGTCAGTCCGGAAAACCGGCCGCTGTATCGTTGCCAGCCAGTGCATCAACATCGGGAGCTTTACCGGCGAGGTGGCATCCGCAATCATGGAGCAAGCCTTTGATTTCCTGGATGCCCCTGTTCTGCGGGTGGGCGCCAAGAACGGTATTGCCCCGCAATCCCATATCCTGGAAGCCGCGTTCCTGCCAAACGCCAACGACATCGTTGCCGCCGCCCGCCGGATTTTATAACAAACCGAGACAATGTTTTGATTTCGACATAATGCGCACGCTCCGTTCCTCATCGCGCATATTAAAAGTCTCCCGTGTAATCAGGGCAATGCCTTGTAGGAGCCGCATCCCCATGCGGCGATCTTCGCCTTTCGCCGAACAGGGGTTCGGCTCCTACAAATACGGCACGGCAGGTTTATAGCGGACTTTGCCCACCAGAGGCGGATCCGCCTCCCGCCGTCGCCAAGGCTATGGCGGGCAGGCTGGCGGAAAATTCCTATACATGAACTTAATACATCCGGAACATACTGCCCTGGGGAGCAAATTCATAGGCGCCCATATCCACACAGCCGCTGAACCGGTCAATTCGCCGATTGCCATCCAGGTCAGCGGCATTCGTCATCCAGGCTTCATTGAACCCTGTATTGACAGCGGGCGATGACGCGACTAGCCGGTAATTGCCGCCGGGCGAATTTACAAATAGCGGGTTATTGGTGATATTACTGTTGCCGCTGTAATCAACACCGCAGGAATAATATGCAGTTATGTTGGAGTCTACTTGTTGGTTGCCCCATGAAATGCAGTTATATAGAGTGCTGGTGTACGCTCCGCCGCCGGCTCCACTGCCGGCGGTCGCCGGCGTATTGCTGATAATCGTACAATTATACAATGTGCACAAGTTCGCTCCACCGCCGTTGCGCGTCGCCCTATTGCTGACAATCAGGCAGTTATACAGGGTGCTGTTGTGCGCTCCACCGCCGTCAGCAGTTCCAGCCCCCGCCCAGGCCGTATTTCTTCTCAGTATACAGTTATACAGGATGCTACCATCGGTCGTTCCGCCGCCAGATCCTACCTGTGAGTCGTTGTCTTCAATCGTGCAGTTATACAGGGTGCCGCCACTCGCTCCGCCGCCGTTGAATGTATAATTACCGGTTACCGTGCAGTTATACAGGGTGCTGGCACTCGCTCCGCCGCCCCTGCCATTGCCCATCGTATTGCAGCTAATCGTGCAATTAGACAGAACGCAATCTCTCACTCCGGCGCCGTAAGATTGTACACTGGATAAGATCCTATTCTTGGCAATCGTGCAGTCATACAGGGTGCTATTTCGCGCTCCTCCGCCGGTGACGGCGGAAGCAACGCCGTTAGGATACGCTAAGTTGTTGGTTATAATGCAGTTATACAGCGTGCCGCCGCGCACTCCGGCTGCGCCACTATATGCCAAATTGCTGACTATCACGCAATTGGATATTATCGCATTGCCTTCACAATACACGCCGCCGCCGTATCTATCCCCGCCAGCCCCTTCTGACCTTGTGGCTCCGTTAGTCAACATGAACCCGATCAGCGAAGAACCGTTGGTCATATACACGCAGCGGACCGCCGCATTACAGTTTGTGCCGGCGCCCTTGATGATCGTATTGGTCGGGTCGTTGTTCGCGCTGCGCACGGTGATTGCGTTGGTGATCGCAACCCGGTTGGTCAGAAGCGAGCCGGAAGGCCAATTCGTAACCCCGCCTG
>CAYQNY010000248.1:0-4303 GCA_964418925.1 uncultured Verrucomicrobiota bacterium | reverse complement strand
CGATCTATGGTGATCGGCACGTTCAGCCGTTTTTCAAGCGTTTTGATATAATGGCGGACGGCCGGCGGCAGTTTCGCGAAGGTCCTGATGCCCGCGGTACTGCATTTCCAGCCGGGCAGGTATTCCCATTCCGGCTTCACTTTCCGGATATCGGCGGGATTTGCCGGCCATTCCGTGACCCGCCGGCCGCCAACGCGATAGGCAACACCAACACCGATCCTGTCAAATCCGTCCAGAACATCCAGTTTGGTCAACACGATTTCATCCAGGCTGTTCAAACGCACGGCGCGCCGCAATTGCACGAGGTCAAGCCAGCCGCAGCGCCGGGGACGTCCGGTTGTCGCCCCGTACTCGCCGCCGATCCGGCGGAGCGTTGCACCGGTCGTATCCTTCAGCTCGCTGGGGAACGGTCCTGCCCCCACGCGCGTCGTATAGGCCTTGGCCACCCCGATGATCCGGTCAATATCATGCGGTCCCACCCCGGCGCCGACACATACCCCGCCGGCAATGGTATGCGAGGAGGTCACATAGGGATAGGTTCCTTCGTCCACGTCCAACATCGTGCCCTGGGCGCCTTCGAATAGAATTTTCTTTCTCTTCCGGCGCGCCTCTGCCAGCAATTGGCCGGTATCGGCGATCACGCCGGCAAATGGACGCGCCAACGCCAGCATCTCTTTGACGACACGATCGACATCGCATACTTCCCGCACCTGGCTTTTGGAAAGACATCCGCGCTTGGCATCAAGACAGGCGCGCACCTGGGTCCGGAACCAACCCGCGTTCAGCGTATCGGCCATACGCACTCCTATCCGCGCGGCACGGTCGGCATACGCCGGGCCGATTCCGCGCAGAGTGGTCCCGATCCTGCTGGCGCCGCGGCGCGCCTCAGCGGCCTGATCCATGGCAATATGGCAGGGCAGAATCAAGTGCGCTTCACCGCTAATCCGCAGACACCGGCGCCACTGGGTTTCCGGCACTTGAATAGCCTTGAGTTCCCCAACCAACTTGCTCAGGTTGACAACTACCCCGCCGCCAATCACGCACATAACACCCGGGCGCAGAATACCCGACGGCAGAATATGAAACACATATTTTTTATCCCCGGAATACACCGTATGACCGGCATTGTCGCCGCCCTGGAAACGAACCACCACATCAGCCCGGGCGGCCAGCGCGTCCACGATTTTACCCTTGCCTTCATCCCCCCATTGAGTTCCAACAATCACTACGGACGGCATAATTTCGCCTCACTTTGTTATTTATGTCGACTTGAGTTACGGTTTGGAGTGCGCAAGTACAGCTTGCGCTTTGTTTTCAGCGAAGCCAGGCTTCACCGGCTGAAAGCGGGAGCCCAGCTCCCGCACTACCAAAAAAATATCACAATACCGGCAAACATTTCCACGACCTACGCCTTATTTCCCGCGCAAAGTGGCGATGACACGGTCCACCTGGTCCACCGCCGTGCCGATATACTGAGCAGGATTCAGATACTTGTCCAGCTGTTCCGGGGTAATGAGACCGGACACCTGGGGAACCTTCAACAAAATATCCTTGAGCGGACATTTATTCAGGAACGATTCACCGGCGGCAAGCCGCAGGATTTCATGGGCTTGCTGGCGCCCGATGCCCCGCTCCACCAGGCCGATCATCAGCCGTTCGCTCATGATGAGCCCGCCGGTCAGTTCCAGGTTCCGCTGCACGGCGTCCTCCCGGATATCGAGACCTTTGAGCACATCATGCAACTGGCGCAGGAGATAATCGGCCAGAATAAAGGCCTCGGGAAAAATGATGCGTTCCGCGGCCGAATTGGTCAAATCACGTTCATGCTCCAGCGGCACATTTTCCAAGGCCGGCGCCACGAACGCGCGCATCATCCTGGCCAGGGAACAGATGCGCTCGCTCTTGTGCGGATTCCGCTTCTGCGGCATGGTTGAGGAACCCACTTGCTTTTTCTGGAACGATTCATACACCTCGCCAATCTCAGTGCGCTGAAGATTCCGGATTTCCTTCGCGATTTTTTCACCGGTGGCCGCGCTAAGCGCCAGTAGAAACACAACTTCAGCGTGCCGGTCCCGTTGCAGAACCTGGTTGGATACCAGGGCCGGCGCCAAACCCAGATCCGCCATCACCAGCCGTTGAAGTTCCTTTGCGTCCGGACCAAAACTCGCCTGAGTACCGACCGCGCCGGTCATTTTACCGACGGCAATCCGGGCGCGAACCTGATCAAGGCGTTCGCAGTGCCGCTGGAACTCACAGGCATAAATGGCAAATTTCAACCCATAGGTGGTCGGCACGGCGTGCTGACCGTGCGTGCGCCCCACGCAAACAAGCGATCGGGTCTGTTCGGCCCAGATCACCAGCGTCTCCCGGAGCGCCTTGAGATCATCGGCGATAATACATAAAGCCGCGGTCAACTGCATGGCCAGGGCAGTGTCTTCAATGTCATACGACGTGGCGCCGAAATGCACGAATTTCCCGGCTTCGGGATCACAGACTTCGGTCAACGCGCGAACCATGGCCATCAGATCATGATGAATATCCGCCTCAATGGCCTTAACGCGCTCCAGCTTGACCCACTGCAGGGTCGCCTTCTGCATAATATCTTCCGCCGCCATTTGAGGGATATGCCCCAGTTTCGCGTGGGCCCGGGCCAGCGCCGCTTCAACAGTCAGCCAGTTCTGCAGTTTTGCCTCTTCAGTAAAGAGACTGTGCATTTTCTCGGAATAGTAGCGAAACTCGATTGGATGAACACTCATAACATCTCCACTCAATAAATGCAGAATTAAAAATTAAGAATTAAAAAAATGGAACCGTCACGCTTAGCCTGATCTATTCATCTGCCACGAAGGCACTAAGACACGAAGAAGATTGAAAATAATTGATTCAAGATCAAAGCGTTCGCCGCGGCGAACGACCGGGCAACCTTTGCGCCTTGGTGTCTTTGTGGCGAATAATCCAAGTTAGCGACTCATGAATAATACAACATTATCATTTTTTAATTCTGCATTCTTAATTTTTAATTTCCTTTCAGGTATCCGGCGGCCTTGAGATTCCTTTCAATCCGCGCGGCCACGGGTTCGTCCGGCACGACAAACGTTCGTCCCGTAATCAGTTCATAGGCCTGGATATAGCGTTTGGCAGCCTCAATGCGCACGGTATCCGGCATGGCCGGCGGCGCGCCTTCCCCGCGGAATCCCCGGGCCGCGTACCATTCCCGGACATATTCCTTGTCGATTTTCCGCTGATCGCCGTGGGCGTTAAATTGCGCCGCGTAACTGTCGGCAAACCAGTAGCGGGACGAATCCGGCGTGTGGATTTCATCGGAAACCAGGAGCTTCCCATCCCGGCGGCCCAATTCATACTTGGTATCCACAAGGATCAGCCCCTGTTGATGGGCATGGCGCGTTCCGAATTCAAACAACCGGAAACACAGGTCAGCCGCCGCGTCAAAGGTCGCGGCATCAACCAGGCCTTCCGCCAGGGCTTCCGCGCGGGAGATCGGCCGGTCATGGGCTTCCAGCTTGGTGGTGGGCGTCAGGATGGGGCGCGCCAGTTTCTGATCCTTGCGCAAGCCTTCCGGAAGGCGGTTCCCGCAGTAATCCCGGACCCCTCGCTCATAGTTATACCAGAGCGATGTTTTGGTAACGCCCGTGATATAGGCCCGGGCAATCATCTCGATCGGCAACTGATCGCACTCAGCCACCACCATTACGTTGGGATCGGGCACATCCAGAACATGGTTGGGAGCAATGGCACGGGTTTGTTCAAACCAAAAAGCCGCCAGTTGATTCAGCACCTGCCCTTTGAAAGGAATAGTTCCCAGCACGCAGTCGAAGGCTGAAATCCGGTCGGTGGTGATGAGTATCCGGCGTCCGGCCTGGCGATAGCTGTCACGGACCTTGCCCGTTTCTTTCGCACCCAGCCCCTGAAACTCCGTGACGTCCAAGGTCTGATGCAAAGCGTCTTTGAGGCGCTTTTCCAGGTTATTCATGAACAACTCCCGTTAGAATCTTCCGCTGTACCTTCTATGTTATTTGCGTAGATATTTTTCAAGGAGTTTGGCAAGCGTTTGCCGTTGAGCATATTGCCTGAAGATTCTAATTGTGTAGTATTCATCTGTCTCTTTAGTTGTGGCCGTAGGCTGCTTTAGGTTCATTCTTAAGGCAATATCTTCGCACAAAGGGAACAATGAAGTCAATCCCGCTTCCAGCGGGATTCAGCAATTATCATTATGGACGCGCCGCCGGTCGGCTTGTCCGGCAGGAGCGAAAGATTGTTGGGAAACGCGTGCGTTTCCCAACAA
>CAYQNY010000247.1:2875-4327 GCA_964418925.1 uncultured Verrucomicrobiota bacterium | reverse complement strand
ACATGAGCCCAAATGGCTCACACTGAAACCATGAAAATTAGACCCACCCCGGCTATCCGCCTTCGTTTCGCTACGGCGAACTATGGCGGACAAGCTGCCACCCCTCCTATGGAGGGGAACTCAACCTGATCCCCTCCCGGGAGGGGCGGGGGTGGGTTATTTTCAGACCAGAATATAATTAGGGAGATTTCATGAAATCCGGAACCGAACGTGTCGAGCCGCAATTGCCCTGCCCGCAATGCCGCGAGTTAATGCCGGCGGACAGTCCCTACTGCAGTGCCTGCGGGGCTGAACTATATGCCCAATGCCCGGACTGCGGGACCCGGCGCAACGCGGAGGACGCCTTCTGCCGGAAATGCGGATTTAATTTCAGCCGGAAGAAATTACGGTTGAAGGATCCCGCCCCGATTGCCCGTTCGGAGGCATCAGAACGAGCCGCAACGGGTCCGGGCAATCATCTTCCGCGGGTCCAGTTTCAGAAATCGAAAAAGCGCGCTGAGTACCGGATGAGCCCGTTGCAGGGGAATGTCCGCGCCTTCCTGATGCTTGTGTTCCTGGTGCTGATGGCCGCGGCTGTTTCCTGGGGGGCTTATTGGATATGGGAAAATGTAAGCGGACAGGATCTGCTGGAGAAATTCAAGCAGGGTCCGTCCGCCGTGTTTAAATGGACGGCCGCGAAACCGGCCGTTGAACCTGACTGGAACGCCCGCTCTAATTATTGGGCCGGTTATTACCGGGATATTTTTGCTCCGCCGCCTGCTAAGGCCCGGGTCGCAGTCGACCTGCTCAACGGCAACCGGGTGCAAGGGGTTCTTATTCAGATCACGGCCGATCAAGTGCTGTTGCAAAAAGACGGTCATGAACTTGGTTTTCCCCGGGTGGTGATGGATGACGCCACCCGGCGGATTTTCTTTCCCGATGATTACGCGTCAGCCGGCGCCCATGTCAAAGTCGCGGTGGAAAAAGCGGCATGGAGAAAACAAGCCGCACAGCAGAATGCGGTTCCTGCCGGGAAACCCGGCAGTCAGCCGCCACCGCCACCTGCTTTACTGCCGCCTGCTCCACCGCCAACCAGAACTTTTCTGGAAATTAAATGTCCGGCATGTAAAGGCGTGGGGTTTTTTATGGTATCAAGCAGTCTTGCCCGCGAGGTAGATAAAAAAAATAAGGCACCCTGTCCGGTGTGCGGAGGGAAAGGATCTCGGCGGTTTGATAAAGCCCCTGATTTTCCCTGGCCGGCCGGAGCGTCGCGCTGTGGCAAGTGTCAGGGAATGGGCATGGTGTGGTCGAAAGAGAGTTCGTTTGTTGCCAAAGGCGTTATTCGGGCGACGGTTTGTCCGATGTGCCATCATCGCGGCTATGTTGTGAATAAATGGGATGCCGCGCATGACGTTCCGCCGCGATATGAGTAAGATATTTGGAGTGCGGGAGCAGAGCTCCCGCTTTTCTTCG
>CAYQNY010000247.1:0-2775 GCA_964418925.1 uncultured Verrucomicrobiota bacterium | reverse complement strand
GCGAAGCCGGTGCTTCGCCGTCCAAAGCGGCAGTGCTGACTGCCGCACTCCAAACCGGATCGGAATATGGAGTGCGGGAGCAGAGCTCCCGCTTTTCTTCGGCGAAGCCGGTGCTTCGCCGTCCAAAGCGGCAGTGCTGACTGCCGCACTCCAAACAGGAGACATATTATGACATCCAATCCAAAACCCATCACTGCCTTGCCTGAGTGGCAGGCGCTGGCCAAGCATTTCCAGGAAATCCGCGCCATGCACCTGCGTGACTGGTTCGCCCGCGATCCGGAGCGGGCCGGCCGGTTTACCGTTGCGGCTGAAGGCCTGATGGTGGATTATTCCAAAAATCGGATTACCGCTGTCACGATGAAACTTCTGCGCGCGCTGGCTGAAGCGCGCGGCGTGGCAAAGGCGCGCGCGGATATGTTTTCCGGCCAGGCCATCAATCAAACCGAGAACCGGCCGGTACTGCACATCGCGCTTCGGAATCGGGCCAACACGCCGATAATGGTTAATGGCCGCGATGTTATGCCCGATGTTAACAGGGTGCTGGGCAGGATGACCCGGTTTGCTGATGCCGTCCGTTCGAGGACATGGAAAGGATTCACCGGCAAGCCGATCCGCACGATCGTCAATATTGGCATCGGCGGGTCCGATCTGGGGCCGGCGATGGCATATGCGGCGTTGAAACCCTATGCCCAGCGGGAATTAAACGTTCGCTTTGTTTCTAATATTGATGGCGCCCATATCTATGAAGCCACGCGTGACCTGGCGCCGGATGAAACGCTTTTTATCGTCACCTCCAAGACGTTTACAACGCAGGAGACCATGACCAATGCGCAAACGGCCCGTGATTGGTGTCTGCGGACGTTGAAGCAGGAAGCGGCCGTGGCCCGGCATTTCGTGGCGGTATCCACCAACGTTGCCGCTGTCAAGGCGTTTGGCATTGATCCGGACAACATGTTTGAGTTCTGGGACTGGGTCGGCGGTCGCTATTCGCTTTGCTCGGCCGTGGGATTGGCGCTTATGCTGGCCATTGGGCCGAAGCATTTTCTGGACATGCTGGCAGGTTTTCACGCGATGGACCGGCATTTCCTGACGGCGCCCATGGAACGGAATCTGCCGGTGATTCTTGCTTTGCTGGGTGTCTGGTACAATAATTTCTTTGACGCGCAGACCCACGCGATTCTGCCCTATGACCAGTACCTGAGCCGGTTCCCCGCTTACCTGCAGCAGGCGGACATGGAAAGCAACGGCAAGAGCGTGGATCAACAGGGACGGCGGGTGACCTGGCAGACGGGACCTGTTATCTGGGGCGAGCCGGGCACGAACGGCCAGCACGCGTTCTACCAGTTGATTCACCAGGGCACCAAGCTGGTTCCGGCGGACTTCATCGGGTTCTGCCGACCGTCTGAAGAAATGGGCTTGCCAAGCGCCCCGCATGGCTTGCCAAGCGCATCGCATGGCTTGCCAAGCGCAGCGCGTGACGATCATCATGCGAAGCTGATGGCGAATTACCTGGCCCAGACAGAGGCCCTGGCGTTCGGCCAGTCTGACCCGGCGCCGTACAAGGTGTTTGAAGGCAATCGCCCGACCACCACGATCATGGCCGAGCAGTTAACGCCGGCGACACTGGGCAAACTGATTGCGCTGTACGAGCATAAGATTTTCACGCAGGGCGTGATCTGGGATATCTTTTCTTTTGATCAGTGGGGGGTGCAACTGGGTAAGGAACTCGCTGGGCGCATTTTACCCGAACTAACGGCGTCCGCGCAACCACCGTTGAAGCATGATTCATCCACCAACGCCTTGATCCGCTATTTCCGGCAACGCCGGAAATAGGAGAGCGAGCGAAGGGATCCCGCGTCCCGCGGGACAGGTTTGAACTTTATCCCGCCAAGGGCGGGACCTCGACAGCCATTCGCCGCGGCGAATGGAGCGAGCGAAGGGATTCGAACCCTCGACAGCCACCTTGGCAAGGTGGAGCTCTACCACTGAGCTACGCTCGCTTGATAAAGATGATTAAAGATGGCACAATTGCTTCTGAATCACAATACATTTTTTGTAATTACTCAGGAGTCAAAATGAGGGAACCGGCAAGGACATAGTGGTGTATGGGCGTATCGGAGCCGGAAAAAAGAATACCGATACGACGAGACACCGTTACGTTAAGCAAATGGAGGCGTATTCTTGGAGTATTCTGAATTCTGACTTCTGAATTCTGACTACTTGAATAGTTACGACGGAACTCATGATCTCTGTGCGTGAAAATTCTTCTGAGTGTCGCTCGTCTATTCCTTCCCGGGTGAAGAAGTTTTTTCAGGCCGGCGGTGTCATGGACCGGGCCTGCGCGCGCGAAGCATTTCCCTTTGAAATCCGTCCCCAGCAGATGGCCATGGCTGATGCCGTGGCGCGCGCGATCCTGAAACCCGAACATTTGGCGGTGGAAGCCGGAACCGGCGTCGGCAAAACCTTCGCCTACCTGGCGCCGCTCATTCTCCTGGCGCTGGAAAAGCAGGCGCCCGTGGCCGTGTCCACGCACACGATCAACCTGCAGGAACAGATCGTGTTCAAGGATATTCCGTTTCTTCAGCGGCACATGGGGGTGGAGTTTAACGCCGTGCTCTGCAAGGGGCGCAGCAATTATCTGTGCCGTCGGCGGCTTGACCGGACCCGCCGGATGAGCGGCGACCTGTTCCGCAAATCACAGGAACGGGAGTTAAACCGGATTCTGCGCTGGGCCGACACGACGGAAGACGGCAGCCTCTCCGATTTCTCTGCCCC
>CAYQNY010000246.1:0-4339 GCA_964418925.1 uncultured Verrucomicrobiota bacterium | reverse complement strand
CGCCGGTTTTCATATAAACACAGCGGTTGGTATTGGCGGGATAGTTGCCGTTGATAATAGCCAGTTTACTGGGGTCATTGGTGCCGTAAAGGCTTTGGACGGTTATGTTGGTCAGGATGTTTATCTGGTTGGTCAGATTGTAAGTTCCGTTGCTGACCAGGACCGTGTCGTCGACACCAGCCACATTCACCGCCCATTGAATCTGCGTGGCCGCGTCCGCCCAATTAAGATAGGGTGAATTATTGGTGCCATCCAGTGACACATAATGCGTATCGGCCCGGAGCGTGAGGGCGCCGAACCAGAGCAGGCAAACAAGCGTTATTATAAATTTAGGTCCAGGAATTCCGAATAGCCGCCGTCTTTGACGGCCTAATTTCATTAAACGTATAGCGTTCATTACACGAAAACGGAAAACATCAGAATTATTCATTTCCTCCTCCTTTTTCAGGTACTTTTTCAATCTCAAATTGATTACCACCCGCAATAGATATACGGATCATCATTCGGCCGCAACGGTTCCGTGTAATAACTGCAACCTGGAACTTCCTTCGCCGCATCTGACGCACTTCGGAGCAATCGTTTTACTTCCCCGTGTTAGTGTTGTGATTTTTGGGGCATGTTTCATTGTAACGTTTTTTTGCCTCGGCGCCAGACAGCGCGCGCGAGTAAAGAACCAGTTCGTCAATCAACCCCATGAAACCGAAATTCGCCTGCCGTCCCCCAGGCGAAACCCGGAATGGGCCGCGAAACCAGAGCGTTTCCCCGGGCGAGGCCTTTTCCTGAGCCGCAAGCTCACCGTTCTTAAAAATTTTAACCATGCCGGAAACACTGTCATATACGCACACGACATGAACCCATTCATTAAATTCAGGCGCCGGCGCCAGTAAGACATTCATCATGGGCTGTATGAATCGTAACGCGCGTTTTCGAAGCCTGGCGTAAATGTCTATGTGAAATGAGTCTGAAGTTGGATTTGGTGAAGTGGCGTTCATAACGGAAGTATAATGCGGGTTTTTGAAATTAAGCCATGCTTCAACGCTGAAACCGTCTTTACACGCAAATCCTTTGAGTTTTTCCGATACCGCTCCCCAGGTTCCGTCAAATTCAGCGGCATTCCCAACAACCCCCTCGCTGACTTTGCCCGCGCCGCCCGCAATGGTCAGCGGATAACGTCCGGTTTCATCCGCAAACATCCCGTCTTCGACTTTTTCGAAGTGGTAGCGCGCTATTACAGCGTTACTGTTTTCATCGGCTGTTTTTTCCACCTTGGCTTCCGACGCCCAACCGGTCAGACAGGCCCCTGTCAAGAGTACAATGAAATTTGCCGTCAACTCAGCTTTTATTTCGATCCTCATGTTTATTCTCCTGTATTCCTTGTCTCATTAAAGTTCCCATGCCGCGTACGAATGGACTTTCCCAACATAAATAATCATTCCTTAACCCCGGGACATTTCTTCCAGGCGCGCACATAATCAACAACCATTGCACACGGGAACTTCTGGTAATCTGCATCTGTTTTAGGCTGCGCAATCGAAAAGCCTATTCCTATATGAAGCGTTTGCGGGGTATGGCAATGAATGTTCTTGAATCGTTCGTATAATCTGCCGTCAAAGTAAAGTTTGATTTCCTTTTCATCCCATTCAAGGCTGTATATGTGGAAATCGTCGCAAAGCGGTTTGTTGTTGATGTACCCCTCGCCTACTGTTTGGTGCGGCACATAATTATTGCCCGGAACCGGGAAATAATGGATCGCCGAGCCCCCTTCTTTTTTTCTTCCATCTGTTTCCACCAGATCTATCTCGGTTCCCGTTTCTTTATCTTGAAACCAGCAGCAGGAAGCCGCCGGACAGTCCGCCAATTTAGCCTTTACCTCGAAATAACCATGAAACATAGGTTCCCTTGACGTCATGTCTCCTGTTGTGAATGACCAGAACCAGGCATTCGGCAATTTTTTCAAATCGGGATCTTTCGTAAAGTCCTTTTCCTGGATCTTGCAGTAGAGTTTTCCGTCTTTGACCTGGACATTTTTCGGATCCATATAAGTCGGCGGATAGCCTCCTGTTTTAATATTCCATTTCTTCACATCGATTTTCCCGCCGTCAAACTCATCCGTAAGCGCCGTGATGGGGGTCCAACTGGCATTGGCAGGTGGGCCGCCTTTATAAGATTGAACGGTTTCGTTTGTTTTTTCCCAATATAGCTCGGCTGTCATCAATGCGATGCCGCCAATCGCTATGTTTGCCTTTTTACGAACCTTAAAAACAATTGTGCTGTTCGCATCCTGCGGGGTGGAGAAGAAAAAAGGATGCATAGGTTGCGGTATTCCCAGATTGTGATCATGACAATATAGGGCACAAATCCTTTTTGTCTCTTTCCCCTTGGAATTCACAAGAAATACGCCCAGTTCCGAACACACGGAATTGGTGCCAATGCCCCACCCCCGCCAGTCCAATTCTTTGAGCGAGGTATATGGTACGCTGCCTTCCAGCCAGCAGTGATCGAATAAAAGAACATACTCCGTTCCGGGTTTTAAATTTCCTTCAAAAAATTCCAGCCCTGTTTGCCACTCAGGGCTTTTAACCGGCAAAGAGATTTTGGCGGTCTTCCCCTGTAAAGGGACATTTGTTTCCATGGATACAATGGATTTATTAATTTTGAGATAATTTTTATAGCTTTCATCATTGAACGTAATGGCAAGCTCGTCTGCCAGCCCCCCCCACCCTGCCGATTTCAAAGCAGAACTGACATTGTCCTCGGAAAAAAGAGAACTAAGAAAAAAGCAATAAAGTAATAAAAAAAACATGTTTTGCTTGATCATAAAACAACTCCTATGATGATTGTCTACTTCCTTCGTCTATTTTTTTACTTCAAGTGTGTCGAATTCGGTCCGAAAAATGCGGCGACGATCCCGCGAAACGCTGGATAAATCCTGAGCCGCCGGCGGGTTTCCCGCGCTTGCGCATACACGAGTATGGCGCTGCGTGCCCGCATCGGCCCAAGCTTGCCACACGCGCATGCATCTCGTCCTTCATCCGCACCTCCGGCAACATGCCCTTCGCCAGAAACTCCGCCAGCACCTTCGCGTCATATTCATCCGTCTTCTTCACCGAGCGGCTGATCACCTGAAAATGGTGCGGGTTCACCACCACCAGCCGGCATTCCTGATCCTTCAATGCCTCACAGAACAACCGCGTGTTCCCCGTGGCCTCCACCGCCACTTCATTGTTAGCCTTCACTGTCTTCGCAAACTTATTTTAACTGCGGATTGACCATTTCCTTTATTGTATTACCTGGAATTTGTTTGTAACGGCCACGCCGCTGGGTATGTCCTTGGCCTCTATCTCCCAGACTCCGAGCGTTGCATTATAGGGAATGGTGAGGGTAAGATTTATCTCCCCGTCCTGCTCTAATTTTGGATATCTTCTAAAAGACAGAGCTTCTTTGCCGTCGGGCTGTTTCAGGTGTATTCTTATCACCCTTCCTTCCGCATTTTCCGCTCCTTTTAAGGAAAGAGATACATTTAGATCATCTCCTTGTTTCACCTTGTCAGGAATTTCTGTCTTTATTGCGGGCAATTTCTCCATCAGCACGTAAATATGAGTCTTAAAAGAGTTCGTGGGCAGTGTGGGTGGAACGGTTATTTCATCAATTTCTCCCAGATATTGCTCTGTTCTCATTTCATAGACATGCATTTTCTTGGGCAGTTTCACTGTCACCGGCGAGACATATCTTTGTTCCTTATTCAAGACTTTTATCTTCGCTATCGTCTTCGGGGCGTAGGTAACTCCCAGAATGGTTAAATCTCCTTTGGTTAGGCTCCTCACGCAGATATTCTCTGGTTTGTTTATGGTGAATTCTCTCTTTACCCCGGCTAAATTTAAGAGCCCATCCATTAAGGAATAATAGCCCTGATAGTTTTTGAGATTGGCGTAGGTGGAGGAGAAATCAAAATTCAAAAAGACTGTTTTCCCTTTGCCGATCTTATTGATGAATATCGTGTCAGAAAATAACGAATCAGCGGCTTTTCCCGCCTTTAGGCCTTCTTCCGTAAATGCCGCGCTGCTTTCTAAGTCGAACTTAACTTCTCCTATTTTGCCGGCTAACTTAACAGGCTTTTTTACTGCTTTTGACTCAAGCGGCCGGCTGATGCCAAAAAGGTCCCCAATTGACGAATCTTTCCGGGGCCGAAGATATCCATCGTATAAACCCGCGCCGATATCGGCGACAATTGTTCCGCCCTTATCGGCAAAATCTTTCAGGATAGTTACCTCTTTATCCGACAGGGCCTGGGAACATGGCAGGAAAATTATTTTGTACTTTTTATCAGACAAATAATTTG
>CAYQNY010000245.1:0-4340 GCA_964418925.1 uncultured Verrucomicrobiota bacterium | reverse complement strand
TACACAATATTCAAATGCGGATTGCCCCGTCGCCGCCTCCGGCGGCAACCACGTCGCCCCGCAACGGGGCAAGTGGCCACTTGGCTGCCGACGTGGGGGGCCACTTAGTCCCGCCTTGCGGGACTGACGTGGCGGATTACGCCTTTGGCATGGTAGACTGATTTGCCCCGCGCCTCGCGTGGTCCCGCGTTGCGCGGGATTGCGAATGTGGATTGATTAAGGTATAAGTTACCGAGATTGGCATTGGGCCAAACTGATCGCTTTATCGTCAGCGGCTCACAGTGTCTCATCCACAATGTTGGTGAGAACGTGTGAAAGAATTGTTTTATCCATTACAATGACATTTCGCGACAGAGCCCGACCCTCCATTGCCGGAGGAAAAAGGTATAATGCCACCGCTGGAGGGCCACGCTCTGTTGTGGTTGTCCGATTTTTTTACGCGTTCTGAGGAATTACAATGAAAGATATTTTTATACTACCATGGTTGTTCCTGCGGGTCTGCTGGGATCAGGGTATTCACAAGGCCCTGCAAATGACGTTTGACAAAATTACCCAGCGGGCTTTCCGCGTTAAAGTGAAGTTCCCGCATGTGCCGCCGTCCAACGTCGTATCATACCTGCATCTGTTGAAGATCCAGCCGCTGGTATCCGTCGTCATGCCGGTCTATAATTCCCGCTGGTTGACAGCAGCTGTGGCCGGCGTGCTCCGGCAGAGTTATTCCCGTCTGGAGTTGATCCTGGTGGATGACGCCTCCACTGATCCCGCTGCATTGCAGGCGCTGAAGGCGGCGGAAGCCGATGCGCGCGTAAAAGTGATTCGCAACCAACAGAACCTGGGTATCAGCGAGGCCACCAATGCCGGTATTGACGCGAGCGCCGGTGAGTATGTGGCTTTCATGGATCACGACGACCTGCTCCATCATGACGCCCTGGCATTGTTTGTGCGTACGCTGAACGAGGGCAAAAATGCCGATGTGTTTTACTCGGATGAGAACCGGATTGATGCCGATGGTTATATCATCGGGGTTACGCGCAAATGCGACGTATCCCTGGATCTCCTGCTCTCCTGCAATGCGGTGGGGCATCTATGCATTGTTAAACGGGACGCCTTGCGCCGTTTGGGACCGCTGAAATCCGAATATGACGGCGCCCAGGATCACGACCTGATGTTGCGAGCCATGGAGCAGGGCATGACCTTCCGTCATCTGCCGTATCTGTTGTATGGCTGGCGTATGCATCCGGACTCCATGTCTGATGGCACGCGCAAAGACCGGGCGACGACGATGCAAGCCTATCCCCGCGCCTATCACAGTGGTAAGGCCCTGATCCAGGCGTATCTGAATCGCCACGGTATCCGGGCCAAGGTAACTGACGATGGCTTTCCCTGGTACCGTGTTCATTATGCTTTGCCCGGCCGTTCGGATGAAGTTGCCGTCATTGTGCCTTTCAAGGACAAGGTCGCGCGTCTGAAAATCCTGATGCAGAGCATAAACAAGACAACCTATCCGCATTATCGCCTGTTCCTGGTCAACAATGGTTCCGAACAGCGGGCAACGCTCGAATATCTGGAGGAAATCCGCAAGGATGCCCGCGTTACGATGCTCGAATTCAACGAACCGTTCAATTATTCACGGCTGTATAATGAGGTGGTAAAAAAAGTCCCCCACGAGATTCTGTTGTTTTTGAACAACGACATGGAAATCATCCGGCCGGACTGGATGACTGCCATGCTGGAGCATATCTACCGCGAGCGCGTGGGGGCGGTCGGGTGCAAGCTGATCATTGACAAGCGCACGATTCAGCATGCCGGCATGGCGTTCAAGCCCAATGTCCTGTTCTGCGCCCTGAACCTGACCGATACGGACGAATTCTATACGCGCGTCCAGCGGGATGTTTCGGGTGTTACCGCGGCCTGCATGATGATCCGCAAATCCGTGTTCGAACGGGTAGGGGGATTCGATGAAGTGCACTTTCCCATCGGCTTTTCCGACTCGGATTTATGCCTGAAAATGATACGGGCCGGCTACAAGATTATTTACACGCCGTTTGCGGTCTTAATTCATCACGAATCGCAGTCGCGGTTGCTCCAGGAAGAAGCTTACGAGATGGTCACCTTGTTCCGGCGCTATGGGGGTGACACGGTCATGAATGATCGCCATTACCCGACGCAGTTTCTGGATGAGCCAATTCCGGAGGAAAAGTGAGAAGATCATTGGCAATGATGGTTTTGGAGTGCGCAAGTCGCACTTGCGCTTTTTTTCGGCGAAGCCGGCGCTTCGCCGTGGTAAAGCGGCAGTATGACTGCCGCACTCCAAACGCGTTTTTATCCTGTTGTCATATCAAAGCAGCGGATGCTGTCACTTGCGGAGGATCATGAATCGTTGGGTCAAACTGGCATACCTGGCGGCGCTCTTGCTCCTGATTTTCGGAGGCAGGTTGGGGCTCATTGACCGCTGTGGATCGGACGCGCCGGCCTGGGATCAGTGGGACGGTATTGGTGGAAACCTGTTTCTGCCCTATGCCGGCCATACGCTGACGGCCGCAGATTTTTTCAAGCCCCATAACGAGCATCGCATTCTCTTTACACGCCTCCTTTCCCTGGGCTTGATGCGCGCCAATCAGCAGTGGGACAACCGCCTGGAAACCGTAGTCAACGCCGGTTTGCACGCGCTGACCGCTATCCTGCTCTTCGCCATGATCCTGCAGTGGGGACCGCGGCGGATAGCGGTGCCGCTGGGGTTTCCCGCGATTGCGCTGGCCTTTACCCTGCCGTTTTCCTGGGAAAACACGTTATTCGGATTCCAGTCGCAATTCTATTTTCTGATTTTTTTTTCCATCGCCTCCATGACACTGTTGATCATGAATCCTCCCGGATCCAGGCGCTGGGTGGCGGGATGGGGGCTCGGCCTATTGTCTGTGTTTACGATGGCTTCAGGTTTTCTGGCCGCCTGCGCCGTGCTGATATTCGCGGTATTTGAAGGTATCCGGTTTCCCCGGCGCTGGAAAGCGGCGGGTGTTACTGCCGCCGCCGCCGGCATCATTATCCTGGTGGGATGGCTCTTGAACGTCGGCGTGGAACGACACCAGGCACTGCGGGCCCATTCGATCCTGCAGTTGATCGTTGCGTTTGGTCAAAATCTGTCCTGGCCGAACCTGATCTGGCCGGGCCTGCATTATCCCTGGCTGGCATTTTTCAATTGGCTACCCGTATTGCTGTTGGCTGGGACTTATTATGGGCAGTCGGAAGGTCCCTGCGCTAAGTTAGAGCGCTGGATCATTCTGCTGGGGCTGTGGGTGATTCTGCAGGCGGCGGCAATGGCCTATGCCCGCGGCGGATCGAGCTGGCGTTATATGGATGTGCTGAGCCTGGGCATGGTCGTCAATATCATCAGCCTGGGCTTATTGATGATGCGTCAGCCATGGCCCCGCGCAACGGGCGTGCTGGCGGCGGCTTGTGCCGCCTGGATACTGTTGTGCGGCGCGGGTTTACTGACGCTTACCAGGCAGGCGGTGCGGGAGGAAATTCCGCGCAAAATGATGCTGGCAAATATTCAGAGAGACAATATCCGTGACTTCATGGCCACCGGCGACGGCCGGTGTCTGCGCGGTAAATCATCAGAGGAAATCTCTTTCCCGGCAACTGCTCCCTGGGTGCTCATCTGCCTGTTGCGCGATCCGTTTATCCGCGACATTCTCCCGGCCAGTATCCGCGCGCCGCTTAACGTCGCGCAAAAAAAATCCTATGGGCACGCCTTTGTTTCTAACGGCGTGAATCCTGCGGTTGCTATTGCTTCCCATGAAAAGGCATGGGGGTCATATTCCGACCGGGGACCGGCGGCCGAAGGCGCGTGGATAAGTCAGCCGCTGTCCAGTCGATTCCCCTGGCTTCGTTTTGAACTGGCCGGAGACCTGGGGGCGGGATATCTAACCATGCATCTTGTCAACGTTGCTGATCAACATAAAACGACAATTCAGCCCCGGCATGTTGCCGGGACAGTATGGCAGCCATGTATTGCACGGACGCCGCCGGGCGAGTTTCGCATTGAAGTCGTGGATGATCATGCCCGGCGCTGGTTTGCCTTTAAGGCGCCGGTGGAAGTCGGCTGGCTTTCCTGGCTGGCGCTTTGGCTGGCACAAAAAGGCCGCGTGATGATGATGGCCGGCATAGTGTTATTTGGAATTGTCGCGGTCAGCCGGTACTTCCGTGGCCTTCACCGTATTGTCTGAATTTTTTTTCAGGCTGAGCTGGAAAAAAGAGCTTCGCCTGGCGGCGAATAATTCAATGCATAGGAATTTTCCGCCAGCCTGCCCGCCATAGCCTTGGCGACGGCGGGAGGCGGA
>CAYQNY010000244.1:0-4363 GCA_964418925.1 uncultured Verrucomicrobiota bacterium | reverse complement strand
TTCGAAACACTCGAAGCATAAAAACAGACGAAGAAGTAGACAATCATCATAGGAGATTATCCATGAGTCAGGAAACAGGACATTGTATGTTATTACGCGGTAGCTCAAAGCGGCAATCCGGTTTCACGCTGATTGAAGTTCTGCTGGTAGTGGTCATTATCGGAATTCTCGCGGCCATCGTCATGCCCCGGCTGGGGGGACGGACCAAAGAGGCCCAGATGGCAGCGGCCAATGCTAGCATCGGCGGCATCAGCCTGGCCATCGATCAGTATGAAGTGGACAACGGTTTTTATCCCGCCAGTCTGCAGGCGCTTATCACCAAGGGATCCGAATTGAACTGGAAAGGACCCTACTTGAAAAAAGCGGTCACGCCCCTTGACCCGTGGGGTAAGGCCTACATCTACACGCCCAAGGAAAACGGCTATGAAATCAAATCGCTTGGGCCGGACGGCGTGGCCGGCGCGGATGATGTGATCAACTGAGCCGCAATTGCCGTTCTCACCCGTTTGCAACGCCTAGGGCATGGTCCGCCGCGGCGGACGGACAGATGAACGGCCTCTACAACACATGCGTGTAGCGACGGATTGTCAGCCATAGGCTGATGCCGCCCAAGGACGGACAAGCTCGCCGCTGGCGGGAAATTACTATACATCGGGTTATGATGGTGTTCTGCCATGAAACTATTCTGTCTCCATTCCTGTCCCACCTCCCAATCGCTTAAGCGCTCAATCGCCCGCTCATTCAAGGCTTCTTTTACCCTGATGGAACTCTTGCTGGTGATTGTGATCGTCGGTATCGCCGCGGGAGTTGCCATGCCCTCGATGGTGGAATCCATCCGCTGGCGCCGTCTGCATACCGCGTCCCGCACCGTGGTGACAGTAGCCCGCTATGCGCGCAGCATGGCAATTCTGAAACAATCCGATCTATCGCTTTCATTCAATCTGGACACCGGCCAGGTGGACATGATCGCCTCCAATACAACCTTGCCCCGCTTCACCCGGGTCATTAAAGGGGTAACGCTGGAATCCGTGGAGATCGCCGGTAACCCCCTTTTTCAGGAGGGTGTCTGTACCGTGCCGTACCGGCGCAACGGCACCTGCCGGCCGTTCTCCGTCAAAATTCGGGACATCCACGGTAATTATATACGGATTAAGGTTGACGCCTTATCCAGCGTCAAAACGCGGCAATCCGGAAAGCAATAACATCATGTCAGACAGAATGAAACATCTGCGATTCGGCTTGCCGCGCGCCGGGTTCACGCTGGTCGAAGCTGTCCTGGCAATGGCCCTTTTGAGCATTGGCATCTTTGTGCTGATTGAATGCACGGCGAAATGCCTGGCGATCATCCGCACATCCCGAAATTATCAGACCGCCCGCACAGTTCTGGACCAGGGGGAACTGGACTATCCGCTGATCGGGACCAATGCAGTGGATAAAAACACGGTGGCGCCCGTAAAATACCCCAACAACTATACATTTTCCCGGGACCTCATTCCCGTGGACGGAGAGGAAAGCCTTTATCTGGTGAAAACGCGGGTGGCATGGTCGGAGACCGGCCAGGCGTCTTTCGAGGAAGTTCTCAGTTATCTGTATAGCCCGCAAAAGGATTAGGCGAAGCTATGTGCGCATTGGAGCCATAGCATGGCATAGCCAACCAAACATGATGCCGTTACCCATAGCCAAATCAAGAAACTTTGCAGGCGCTTTCACGCTGATTGAAATACTGGTCGCCGTGACCTTGTTGGCGGCCGCCATGGCTATGGCGTTCAGCGCGTATTTCAGCATCTCCAAGGCCTGGCAGCGGGGCGTGACCATGGCGGACAATCTGAATCATGGCGATTATGTCATGGAACAGCTGGTCAACGGATTACGATGCGCGTTTTACCCGCCGTCTAAGGCAACCAACAGTAATACGGACTATGGGTTTGTCCTGGAAAAACACGGCAGTGATCAGGAGGCCCGGGACATGATCAGCTGGGTCAAAACCGGCGCCGCGCTCCTGGGGCCGGAACACGCGTTTTATCGTGGTCTGCATCGGGTGCGGATTGCCATTGAGGAAGATACGGATGGGGTGCCGGTCGTTGCCTGCCGCGCGTGGTGGCCCTACCTGGACCCGGACTCGCTGGATCCCATGCAGATAGACCCCTTCTATGTCACCGGGAAAGTGCAGGGCATGAGCTGTCGTGTTGCCACCAATCGAACGGATGAAGGCTGGGAATGGCAGGACGATTGGGAAAATGAAGCCACCAATCACCTGCCGCTGGTCGTGGAAATCACCCTCTACCTGGACCCGATTGATTCGGAAGACGAGCCGGTGGAAATGAAACGGATGGTGGAAATTCCCGTGGCGCCGCTCTCGTGGGGCAGGTAATAAAGACATATGAGTTTTCCGCCGGAGGCGAGCTTGTCCGTCCTTTGGCGGAATCCGCCTATGGTTGACAAAGTTCGCTATGAACATGCCGTATTTGTAGGAGCCGAACTCCTGTGCGGCGAAAGGCGCAGATCGCCGCATGGGGATGCGGCTCCTACAAAGCATTGCCCTGCTTAGCGGGGGCTAACTTGAGAGGATGGCTGTGTACGCTCAGATAATGTGTCATCAACATCAGATGGTGAACGGACAGGTCCGATACCTTGGAAGGGTTCATCCGGCAGGCCCGGCCCGCTCCGGATCGGCCCTGATTGTGGTGTTGTGGGTACTGGGCCTGCTCTCGATGTTCGTTATGGCTTTCGCTTTCGATATGCATATCGAGGCGCGGATCACATCCACCTGGCGCAAGAAACTCAAAGCGGAATACCTGGCCAAGGCGGGTGTGGAGTTGGCGCGCATGGCGCTGGCCGAAACATCGGATTCGGAGATCAACAACACGGATCCGGTCAACTACCTGGCCAAAGGTTCGGATGAAAAACTCCGTTATGCCGCCGTGACACTGGCGCACGGCGGCGCCGCCGAGTTGTCACGCGAACTGGGGGCGGGCACGGTGGCAGTGTCCATCCAGCCCGAAAATGCCCGCATGAATATCAATGCAATGATTCATACCGAGGACCGCGACGCGACTTATGCCGCCTGGGAATCCCTCTTTGAAAGCGCCGGCGTTCCGCGTGAACAGTGGGATATCCTGGTGGATTGCCTCCTGGACTGGGTGGATCCGAATGAATTGACGCACCTGAACGGCGTGGAATCGCAATATTATGAAAGCCTGGACCCGCCCTACAAATCCAAGAATCGCCCCCTGGAAACGGTAGATGAACTGTTCCTGATCAAGGGGTTTAACGAGTCCATCCCCGACAGCGATCAAACAATTTATGATGCCGTGGCCGCTTATCTGACCACGTATTCGGAAGATCAGAAAGTCAATATCAACGCGGTCTCGCGCAATACGCTGATGGTAGTGCTGAATATTGATGCCCAGATGGCCGACCTGATTATCGCGGAACGGCTCGGACCGGACGGCCAGGAAGGCACAGAGGATGATGAACCCTTCAAAGACCTGAACGATCTCCTGTCGCGGATTCCTGTGCTGGACCAGGTAGTGGCGGAACGCATTTCCTTCAACGCTACCGGACGTTTTACGATCCGGGTCCGGGGCAAGGTCGGGGACGTGGAACGGGTGATTACTTGCGTGGTCAAGCTGGCTGACAAGCAGTTATCCATCCTGAAGTGGTTCGAAGGTCCGCCGGAGGAGATTGTTCAATAACAACCCGTTGACATCCATGGTAGAGCAGACAACATTAATAGGTTCACGGCTCAATATGTTGCGTTGTTTAATAGTGACTTTACTAGATACCATTAATATATTGTAATACAATAATGCAAACTAATATATGTTCCCGGCACGCCTGCGGCGCGCCGGGAACGGCGAGCTGCTTCGCCAGCGCCTGTTCTTCAGGCCGCCACAGGCGGCCTTCAGAACAATCGCTGGAGCGTTTCGCCGCCTAAGCACGTCGCGAAGCGCGCCGTCTTAGGTGTCTCACGCTCAGCTCGCCGTTCGGCATTAGGGATAGAATGGAATTACCTAAACAGTTAGCGATGGAACACGTTGAGTCAGATGTTCGAGCGGCATTGGAAAGAGAGAGCATCGAGCTTTGCGCCGGTTCGGAAATGTCTATTCCTGTTCTGGAAGTGACCCCGGAATTGCGCCAACAGATATTCTATGCGAAAGCCCTTGGCGAAGTGACGATTGGTTACGAGGCCATAGAGAAGTACTTGTTAAACGAACGTCGCGGATTGCAGAAGGTTCATAATCAGGGCGAGCGTGTATCAAGATTGTTGATTGTAACAAATGATGGGTCACCTCGCTTCTATCGCGAATTAGAGTTCCTTCGCAAGAAACAGGGCGGGCGGGTCATGATTTGCCGGCTGGAT
>CAYQNY010000243.1:0-4366 GCA_964418925.1 uncultured Verrucomicrobiota bacterium | reverse complement strand
CAAAAAATCGTCTTCGGATAGTTTAATGGTTACCGAGAACTTTTAACTGTCGAGCGGATATTATAACGGCGGAGCTACGACGAGCAGGCTTGTTAATTGCATCGTCTACTTCAATACCTCCGTCACGGCTGACTCAAATTGGTGGAATTGTATTTCCTTCACAAATTGCTGTACGGCGCCCGCCGCGCCGGGCTGTATCACGGCTAATCCCATGTTTATTACGGACGGCAGTGGATATGGAGACACCTATGTGGCGGGCAATTATCGCCTGAACGCCAATTCGCCCTGCGTCAACACGGGATCCAACCAGGATTGGATGACCAATGCTGTGGATCTGGACGGCAATCGGCGGATTGACCGGTTCAGCGGCCGCGTGGATATGGGCGCCTATGAACTTTTTCCCAAAGGCACAATCTTCAGTATCTGGTAGGCAAATATAATCGCAACTATTCCCGGAAGGTATCAGGACGGCGGGACCACGCCCCGCGCTGATGGAGTAAATTTATGCCGCCGGCAAGGACGCGGATAAAAAAACGCAATGTGAAAAGCCAAGACTTCTGCGAAATGGTCTAAAATCGCGCCCACTCGGTGAGTGGGCCTACAAAAAACAAGGAATTTGTAGGCCGCGTGACCACGCCGGATGCGTGGCAAGCCCCACGCGGCGCATTTCGCAGAAGTCTATGAAAAGCCTCAAAAGGAGATAATTAAATGCCAAATGCGGAACAATTTGAAAACGGCTGGCGGATGCGCGCCGGGGGCCTAGACCTCAACATTGATCGCAAGACGGGCTGCCTGTCACGCCTGGTGATTGCCGGTAAGAAAGACACGCTGGGCGCACGGGCGGGCGCCACCGCGCTGGGTGTTACGGCCAGCGCCGTGACCGCCTCAGAAGCTGATTTTGTGTGGAGTGAATATCCGGGACAGGTGACGGTGCGCGACGATCTGCTGCGCCACACCTTCGATCAGCGCGACGTAGAGAAGGTCTGGTGTGAGTTTGCAAAAGGCGTGCTGACCGTCCACAAGGCCTTTCGCGGGGCCCCCTGGCTGCTCACCGAACGGTACGCAGTCGACGGGGATGCCATTCACTGGGAGGCAAACGTCACGCTGGAGGCCGGTGACTTTCGCTCCTGTTGCGTCAGCTATCGCATCCCCTGGCCGCAGCCTTTGTATCCCATGAAGTTCTGGGCGGCGAAAGACGGCATGCCCTCGGCGCCGCATCGTTTCACGGGGTTGAAGCTGGAATACGGCGAAATCACCAGCGGCATGCTGATGCCGGCGTTTTGTTCGTATCGCGCGGATAAAAACGCCGGCCTGCTGGTGGTCATGCCCTTTGATTTCAAAACCCCGCATTTCACTGTCGCCAGCGGATATCGCGATCTCGACCTTGAGGCGGCGTTCGACTGGATGGCGCTGGCCCCCGGCAAGCCTGCCCGAACCAGTCTGCTGCTGCACGGCACCGGCGGCCATTGGCGTCCGGCGCTGGGCTGGCTCTACGAGCGGTTCAAGGAATACTTTGAGCCGCGTTCCACCCTTATCTCAAAACTCTGGGGCGGTCACATCTCCGGCGGCTGCGATGTCGCGCCCGATCAGGCCAAGATCATGCGGCAGCTCAGCATGGCCTGGCACGAAGTCCACGTGCATTTCCCGGCCTACGGCAATTATCACCCCGAAGGTCTGGCCGAGTGGCGCAGCGGGCATGCACGCAAGTGGGAGAAGATGATTTCCGTGGAGATGATCCGCCGCACGATCGACACGTTGCATGCGGAAGGCATCGCGGCCTTGCCGTACATCCAGGTCTCCGGCGACGGGGATGCCAAACTGCTCGACCCCGCCATGTACAAAAGTCAGGTCCTGGATCTCTATGGCAAACCCTTCTATTCCGACTATTACGATGCGCTCCAGTTGAACTCCGATCCCGCGCTCCCGTTCGGCAAGGATATCACCCGGCAGATCAAGGGCATGGTCGAGCGCTACCCGGCGATGGACGGCGTCTTCCTGGATCAGGCCTGTTACAACTGGATCGATACGGCCCACGATGACGGCATTTCGGCAATCAACAACCGCCCGGTATACATGACGGGGTTCAACTATTATCCGCACCTGGAGCACCTGTCCGCGCTGTTGCATCCGCACAAGGCCATTATCGCCAACGGCCCGTACGCCATCGGCATCATGAAGTACATTGATGCGTTCATGGCCGAGGGGTCCGGTTGGATCTGCGATCTCCTGCAATACTACGGCATCGGGTCGAAGCCGCTGTTCTTCCTTGAATACGACACGTCGGACGCGCGCATCGAACGGATGTTTCAAAATTGCCTGGTCCACGCGGCGGGTTTCACCAGCTACCCCGGCGTGATAGGATCGAAAGATTTGTTCGACCTCTATCTCCCGCTGCTGCAGCGGTTCTATCGCCGCCGCTGGGTCTTTGACGCCGAACCTCTGCGGCTGCCTGCGGCGTTCAAAGGCAACGTCTTCCGCGGCGCGAGCGGCGCGCTGCTCGTCAGCGTTGTCAAAGACATGGCCGCGCTCCCCGGCCGCGCGCTGCACGACACCACCATTAGCGTGCGCACGGCGGATAGCGGGAATGTGAAGCGGGTCACACTCCAGCATCCCGGCGGTGCGATTGAGCCGATCCCGTTCCGCCGGGAAAACGGCGGCATCCAGTTTGATGTTCCCGGCCACACCGTCGCCGCCGTGGCGGCATTGGAATTTTGATTTCAAGATTGTAATCTTGACGGAGAATGCGGTATCTGTATAAGAAAAAAAGTGGTGCAAAACGGACGAGGAGGTGGATATGGCGACGATGACGGCGGCCAACCGGCTGCAATGGATGAAAGACGCGCGCTTTGGGGTCTTCTTTCATTTTGGGACTTATGCCCTGCAGGGGCGCGGCGAGTGGGCGCTTAATTTGGAGCGGACGCCGGCGGCGGAGTACGAGCAACTGGCCTCTCGCTTCAAGCCCAAACCGGGCTGGGCCGACGAGTGGATGGATCTCGTGGTGAAATCGGGTGCACGCTACGCGGTGATGACGACCAAACACTGCGAGGGGTATTGCCTGTTTGCCACCGCGAGCACGTCATATAACGCGCCGAACACCGGGCCGGGCCGTGACCTGGTACGGGAATACGTCAAGGCCTGCCGTCGGGCCGGCATCAAAATCGGGTTCTATTTCACGCCGTGGGACTGGCGTTACAGCCTGAATAATGGCGGCCCGCCCCGCGCCAGCGCCGGTTTCGCAACGTACCGGCAGGCCATGAGAACCCAGGTGCGGGAACTCTGCTCGCAATATGGCCCCATCGACCTCTGGTGGTGGGATGGCCTGATGCCGGATGCCGGCGAGGTCAACGCCTGGATGCGCCAGACGCAACCGCAGATGATTATCAATGACCGGTCCGGCGTCACCATGGACTGCGCCAGTTGCGAGGGGAAGATCAAACTGCCCGAAGACAGTGCCCGCCTGTGGGAATGCTGCAAAACGTCCAACCAGCACTGGGGATATTTCGGGGCTGGTGATATTCGCTGGATGAGCAAAGCCGATGTGATCCATTGGCTCGTCTGCATTGCCGGCCATTCGGGTAACCTGTTGCTGAACATCGGTCCGAAAGCCGACGGCAGCATCCCGGTAAAGGCCCGGCGATTGTTTTTACAGGTTGGCGAATGGTTGGCCGCCAACGGCGCGTCGGTGTATGGCTCGCGCAAGTGCAGTCTGACCGGCGGCAGTGTCGGCTCGACGACGGCGCGGGGCGAGACTGCATACTTCCACATCTTACACTACTTTGCGCCGGAAGTGGTCATCCTGTCGCCGAGCGTACGGGTACTGTCCGCCCATATATTGACCACCGGGCAGCCGCTTGATGTGCGTCAGGAAGGCGAGCGGGTGATAATCGCCGGTTTGCCGCGCCGCGCGCCGGACCGTTGCGATACGGTCATTGTCTTGAACACGGCGGGCTCCGCCGAAGCGTAAAGGGTTCCAGAAAAGCTAGGGAATCAGGGTCAGCCATTGAATTAACACTTAACATTTGCGTGCGCTGATTGGCCGGGTAGGCATTGATCTTTTGTGATAGGAAATAGTGTAGGAAATAGGGTCAAGTCTCAAGGTGATAGAGGTGATAGGGTCAGCCCTTAAAATACTAATTAGGGTCATTTTCAATAGGATTGGGGTCAACATTCAACCACGCAACGGTGCGTGGCAAGCCCTCCGCCGGCCGGCCAGGCGCGTTGCGCTGATTAGTCGGGCTTGTCCACCATAGCTCTTGGAGCGACGGTGGATTCTTGACACTCCGGACCGCTTGGCTTATCATCGCTGTCATAGAGACGCTTATTCAGACAGGTTCCATAGGCAATTATTTGCCTGCCCGAAATGTCG
>CAYQNY010000242.1:0-4548 GCA_964418925.1 uncultured Verrucomicrobiota bacterium | reverse complement strand
CATGCCTAATCCACGCTGCCAGCGTTCGTTCTGAGCCAGAATCAAACTCTCCATAAATAAACGATCACGGTATCCGTCAACGCCTTGCGGCGCCAGCGGGCCGTTGACTCTCACTAGCTAAGAACACGAGCGTTCCACGATCACACCCCTTCCGACTCGAAGTGAGTGTTGATGCATGTTTCTGTTGTCAAAGAACAGATAAAAAAATCCGCCCCGCAAATCCGCCATGACAGCTGACTCACGACGCAGAAAAAAATTTATACTGAAAGGAACAATGTCTTTTATGCTTTCCGATCTCGAAATATAGCACAGGCTGAAAAAGTGTCAATAGATTTTTTAAAAAAAATAAATATTTTTTTTCAGCCTGAATCACGCCCGTAATAATACGATCAAGCTTGAAATAATTACCATATCCGCTATGCTGGCTTTGCGATAAAAAAACACGCGGTAAAGGCGCTGCCCCTTGCCCCGTTGCGGAGCCACGCGAACCGCGTGACCAGCAAGTTTTCATGCCCTTGGCAGATCCGCCAAGGCGGAACCACGCTTAGGCGTGGGGCAAGTTAGTTGCCGACGATCGAGACAACCTAATGAATACATCCAAATTGATTATCGCGCTTGACCGACCATCGCTTGATGCTGGTCTTGATATCCTGGACCGTCTGCCGGCGTCCATCCAATATGTCAAGGTGGGCCTGGAACTGTTCATCGCCGAAGGTCCTGAAGCCGTGCGAGCGCTTCAACGCCGTAAGAAAAATATTTTTCTGGATCTCAAGCTCCATGATATTCCCAATACCGTTGCTCGCGCCGTGGCCGCCGCCGCAAAACTGGGCGCAACACTGCTGACGCTGCATGCCGGCGGCGGACGCGCCATGATGCAGGCGGCGGCTGATGCCGCCAAACAATCCGGACGCCACGCTCCAAAATTGATTGCCGTCACGGCATTAACCAGCCTGGCTCCCCCGGACCTGGCCGATCTTGGTATCCGGCGGACCATGACTGATCAGGTGCTGGCTTTGGGCGCAATGGCGCTGGATTCCGGCCTGGACGGGTTGGTGTGCTCCGTGCACGAGGCAGAGATATTGCGCCGACAATTCGGCCCCACCCCGATTCTGGTTACACCGGGTATTCGTCCCGCCTTCGCTCAGGTAGCTTCCGCCGTCGCCAAGGAGGCTATGGCGGACACGTCGTCGGGCAAGCCCGCCTTCGCCGGCAGGCTCACCGGCAAGACAACGGCTGATCAAAAACGGATTGCCACCCCCTCAATGGCCGTCAAAGCGGGCGCATCTTTCCTGGTGGTTGGCCGGCCCATTCTGGACGCGCCGGATCCTGCCGCCGCCGCCGCTGCAATCCTCAATGAAATGGAATCAGCGCAGTCAAATTCATGAACGTATTAATACCATTGCTGATCGGGATGGGGCTGTTGATCCTGGCCAGTCGGACTTATGCCTTTTATTTAAGCCGGCGTCTGGGCGTTGACGAGCGGAATCTCATGCCTTCAAAAAAACTGCAGGATGGGCGCGATTACATCCCCACGCGCACGCATGTGGTATTTGCCCATCATTTCAGCGCGATTTCCGGCGCCGGCCCCATCGTGGGACCGACCCTGGCCCTGGCTTACGGCTGGGCCCCCGCCTGGTTCTGGATTATCCTGGGATGTATTCTTTTCGGCGCCGTGCACGACATGACCTCTATGTTCGTCTCCATGCGCGAGGATGGCCGATCCATCGCCGATATGTGCCGGCGCAGCCTGGGGGGAACCGGTTACCTTCTGTTTTTGGTGTTCCTCATCACGATGCTCACCCTGATTAACGCCATTTTCCTGAATTTATCCTGCAAGGCCCTGACAGCCTCCTACCCGGCCACCCTCCTGCAAATGGGCGCGGGCGATCACTTGCTGAACACCTATATCGGTCCCAACGGCGTGCTCATGGCCCGTATTGGCGGTATTGCCACCACGTCCATGCTGATCATCACGGCGTTTGCGCCGATCCTGGGCTGGCTCTTTTTCCGCAAATATACCCTGACAATTCCATTATATATCATTGCCGAAATCATCTGCGTGGTGAGCGTGATCGCGGGCTTCTTTTTTCCCATCACGGTCAGCGAAACAACCTGGCGCTACTTGATTTCCATCTATGTTTTTATTGCCTGCGGGGTTCCGGTCTGGCTGATTCTCCAGCCCCGTGACTTTGTCAACGTCCAGATCCTGTACGGCGGACTGCTGGCCATGTTTGCCGGTCTGATATACCTCGGGTTCACCGGTCAGTCACTGCATCCGGATATGTTCAACCTGACCGAGGGCGCCAGGCTGGCCGGCGGACCGATCTGGCCTTTTCTACTGATCATCATTGCCTGCGGCTCTATCAGCGGAGCGCACTCCCTGGCAACAACCGGCACAACGGTTAAACAGATATCTTCCGAATCGGATGTGCGGCGCGTAGGCTACAATGCCATGCTGTTGGAAGGCGGCATGGCCCTGATGGCTCTGCTCCTGATTGCGGCGGCCCTGCCCACAGCCGAATACCAGAGTATCGTTTTTCCGGCCGGTAAGGACGGCAATCCCATCCTGGCCTTTTCCATGGCCATGGGCTATATGCTTCACGACATGACCGGCATGCGCATCAGCCTGGGCGCTGTCATGGGCATCCTCATTCTCGAGGGATTCGTGATCACGACCTTCGACACATTTATCCGGCTGTGCCGCTACATGCTGGAGGAATTCTGGGTGTTTATTTTCAAGGGACGGCCATGGTCCATCCTGAAAAACCCTTTCTTCAACACCGCCGTCTCCGTGGGTCTGATGCTGTTTTTCGCTTTGAATTCCACCATCATGTCGGCCTGGAAAGTTTTCGGTGCGGGCAATCAGCTCATCGCCGCCTTGACCTTGACCGTGGTAACCGTGTGGCTTCTGCAACGGGGCAAGACCATCTGGTTCACGATCCTGCCGGCCTTGTTCATGATCATCACCACCTACGCCACGTTGTGGATATCGCTGAAGAGCTACCTGGCGTCGCCCGGTAGTGGACGGCTGGTGAATGCCGGTCAGGGGCCGCTGGCGTTTGCCGCGCTGGTGCTAATGATCCTGGCTACGGGGGTCTTGATTATTTCGATTCGGAAATTCTACGTCCTGCTGTTGGAACGGAATCGCCCCCCACCCGCCGCCCGCACGGCCTGACGGCCCTGAGCGCTTCCCACCGCAGACGGGTCTGCCCATGCAACCATAAAAAACGCCTCGAAGAACGGCCACGACGCTTCAGTACCTTCTCGGACACTTCCTTCTGGCGGCGCATCCGCGCCCCCAGAATGTAATGCACGGGCGGATCGGCGTCTTCCAACTCGGCGAGGGTCTTCTTGCTGATCATCCCCCGGTCGGCCAGCACGCACAGTTCTCGAACTTGGAACCGCTTCTTCATCCGCTCGACTACCGGCAGCAGTGTTTTCACGTCCGTCGTGTTGCCTGGCCACATCTCACAGCACAGCGGCCAGCCCTCGGCGTCCAGCGCAATGCCCACGATCATCTGCCGCAAGTCCGGCCGGTGATCCTTGCTGTGCCCGTAGCGCCCCAGCGTCTCTCCGCCCTGGCCCTCAAAATAAATCGAGGTCGTATCAAGGAACACCAAATCCACTTCGCTGAACAGATCCCGCCGCGGCTCAAAGAGCGCTTCCTCGATCGCATCCTTCACGCAACGTGGGCTGCCCAGCATCGTCGGACCGTCGGACAACGGTTCCCCATGAAACGCCATCGCCCGGTATAGATGATGCAGACTCAATTCCTCCGTACCGGCGATCCGGTAGTCTTCCCGCCAGCGCTCGGCCGCCCGATCACTGCCCAATGCAAACAAACGGTGCAATGTCGTCAGGTAGATCGCCCGCTCGACATCAAACTCATAGCGCCGCTCCGCCAGCATCTGCCGGAGAACTCCTTGAATGCCCGCTTGCTCCCATAGTCGCCCAAAGACCAAGTCCGGCCCAATCCGCCTCACCTTTACCGCTTCCGTCTTTCCCGCCGCATGCGCATCGATCACCACAACCTTCTCGCAAAACCTAACCCCCGATCGGATCAGACGATCCATCTGGCCCGGCGCCGGCAACACATCCAACCGTCCCAAAGTGGCAATCACATGTTGCCGAACCTGTTGGCCTTCCCGATAACTCTGCACAACCTGCAGATAGGGATACGGTCCTGTACGCTTGACCCGAAAATACATGGCGCGTTCCTTTCCTCGACTCCACCATGTACGTTGCTTATACCCAACTCAATAGAAATCCGATTCCCCTTTCATTTATTGGCACTACATTTTGATCTCGCAAATCCCGCCCCCGCAAAATCATGTACACAATCATGTTCTTCTGATATATTCATCCTCGCAACTGTAGAAGACAGGTATTATATACCGCATCTCGACGGATCTCTAACCGCCTTTCATGCTATCTGACCCCATCTGACCCCTTTTGGCCTATGCTAAAAAAGGAAAAGGTGATAATGATAATGTCAATGAAGAATCAGATTTGGCATAGAAAGTCTCATGAGGATGGTTCTTTTACCTT
>CAYQNY010000241.1:0-4576 GCA_964418925.1 uncultured Verrucomicrobiota bacterium | reverse complement strand
GATCACGGCCACCCGACGGGCGGTGGTAACTACTGGGCGATGGGCAACCGGGAGCTTTTGAAAAGGTCGCGGCAGGCAATACGGGAAATTAACTCCGAGGCCATCATGCTCTCCGAGCAGCCCTCGGAGGCCTATCTGGACGTGCTGGACGGCATCCTGCTCTACAACGTCCAGGTGATGCCCGGTTCCGTCCCTGCCTTCCAGGCGGTCTACCACGATTATTTTCTGCTATTCGGCAACTACATCGGGATGCAGGCAGCTATTGACCATTTGCCCATGTTTGCCGGGGAGTCCCTGGTGCACGGCGACCAACTCGGAGTGTTCAATGTCTGGCCCATGTTCCTGCCCAACCACCCGCGCAAGGAACTGAGCAAATACTGGGAGGACGAAGCCCGCCGCAAGCAGAATATCGATTTCCTGGTTCACATCGCGCGGCTGAAGCACAACTCAGGCTACAAGTTCCTGACATTGGGCGAAATGCAAAGGCCGCTGGTCCTCGGCAATGAGTTGCCCGTCATGGAAGCGCAGCAGCAATCCTGGGCAAAGGGACCGCGGCGCATGCCCGCGGTAATCCACGCGGTCTGGAAGGCGCCGGACGGAACCCTGGGACTGGTTTTCTGTAATGTTTCGGAGGCGGAGCAGAAAGCCGGCTACACGATCAATGTCACGGAATATGGATTGCCTGTCCGCGGAGAATATACCGTACGGGAATTGCAGGATAACGGAGCGTCCCGGGTGGTCGGTCAGTATAAAGAACCGGCATTCTCCCGGGTTGAAAAAATACCACCACGCCGGGCGCTGCTGCTGGAAATACGCCCGGAGTGAGAGTGCGAAGCACACCATCAGGAAAGTGCTATGAAAGCAAACAGAGCAGAAAACGATCGCGCAGGGCTTGCAGGCAGTCGCCGCATCCCCCGCATCATCTACAACGACGACAGCACGCCCCTGCGTAATGCGCCGCCGCCGCACACGGTCGAGACCCTGGACTGCGTCGTGGACTACCTCGAGGGCACCCAAGTCGATTGTCTGTGCTGGTGTGTCTGGGAAGAGACCGCCATTGCCTGGCCGTCGGAGGCGACCGGAAGCATTGCCGGAGCATCCTATGGCGGCCCCAACTGGCAGGCAGACCGGTGCGCCATATACAGCCTGCGCCGAATGGGCATTGACTATCTGCCTTTGCTGATCGAACGGGCGCACGCCCGGGACCTGATGTTTGTCGCCAGCGTCCGCATGAACGACACGCACATCAAGTCTCATCCAAACAACGTGCTGGCGCCCGAATTCTGTAAAACGCACCAGCACTGCCGCCTGTGGGACGCCACCGACGCCAAGAGCTACTACAACGCCGCGCTCGACTACTCTTATCCCGAGGTGCGCCATCGCTATCGCGACGCGATCGCCGGGCTCGCGGGTACGTACGACGTGGACGGGATCGAGCTGGATTTCACCCGCAGTCCGTATTTCTTCCAGCCGTCCGAGGCCTGGGACAAGCGTGAGGTCTTGACCGGGGTTGTGCGTGAGATCCGCGATATGCTGGAACGGATCGGAACACAGCGCAAGCGCCCGCTGACGCTCATTTTGCGCATCCCCTGCCTGGAACGCGCGTTGACAACTGCAGGGATCGACGCACAGCAGTGGATCAAGGAGCGCCTGGCGCCCATTCTGGTCATTAGCGAATTGGTCAACAACTACAACCAGTCGATCGAGGCGTGGCAATCCCTGTGCCGTGAGGCGGGGGTGCTGCTCTATCCGGGGGTCGAGGCGACCCCGGCGTTCAATGTCACGGACTTCCACTCCCCCCTCATCCGGAATCCGCTGGCCCCCCGGCACGACGGCAGTGGCGGCGTGCATTTCACGGACAACGAGAAATCGCGGTTGCAACGGGCGGCGGCGCAGAATCTCCTGGCCCAGCAGCCTGACGGCATCTACCTGTTCAATTTTCCCTGCTGGCTGGCGGAGGGGAAGAACATCATGCACACCGACCCGGCGGCGTTTCGCCGGGTCACGTCGTTGCTGTCGGAGCTGGGCAGCCTCGATACTCTCACCGGCAAGGACAAGCGCTACACCTTTTACCAGGACCTGCCGATCTATGTGGAAGCCAACCGTCCGCGCCGGTTCCACCAGACGATTCCGTTCACGATTCGGGGCGAGGACATTCGCGCGGCAACGGTGACGCTGCGTTTCCGCCAGATCGCCGAGAAGAACCCGCACGCCGATGGGAATTTCCGGCAGAATCCGATCGTCAAGCCCGGCCTGCTCAAGTACTACCTGAACGACCGCGAGATCGCTGAAAGCGAATTGAAGCGGGCCAAGACGCCCGCCGGGCGCATCCCTTCGCAGTTCCTGCTGAAGACACACGAGATCGTCGAACTGCAGGTGTCCGGCCGTGAATTGCGCGACGGAGAGAATACCCTGGCTTTCGAGATGCCGAAGTTCCCGGCCGAGCGCGACCCGTACGTGTACATCTACGACCTGGCGGCAGACGTGGCCTTCGGCGGCAGCCATAGAGTTCTGCAAAATTAACGAATTTTGCAGAAAATGATTTCAGGTTTCAGTGTTCGGTGTTCATTACGAAAAAAGGTGGAAAAGTATTGACCGCGAATGAAAAAGCATTATGATTCTGCGAATGGTCGGGGGTGCTTGACCCCGGCCGTTGATCAGGCGCGAAGCGCCTGATCAACAATAGAATTGACCCTTGGCATGACTCCTGCGAGAGAGGTCAAATAAATGAATAATAAGGTTTTCCGCCCAGGCTTCGCCACCCCGTCTTCGCTCAAGGCTTCGCCGAGGCGAGAAGGCTCTGCCGACTCGCCGTCGCGAAGCGCTATGGCGGAGCGCGGGGCGAGTTCACGGACAATGGGCGTTATGCGCGTTCTCGTAACTTTGGTCGGCCTGCTCTGGTGCGCTCTTGTGAGCCGGGCCGATACGCATTATGTGTCATTGGACGGCACGAACGATTCCGTTAATGGCTACATCACCTGGGCCGGCGCGGCCACGCAGATTCAATGGGCAATCAATGCGGCCGCGGCCGGGGAAACAGTACTGGTCAGCAACGGCACTTATAATTTGACCAACCAGATTTTCGTTACCAACAACATAACCGTCCAAAGCCTTAACGGCACCAACGTTACTCTTGTGAACGGCAACTATCCCGCCTACACCAATCGCTGTTTCTGGATCAGCAATGGTGTGCTGGACGGATTGACGGTCAGCAACGGCTACAATAACGGCGTCGGCGCATTGTACGCGCAGGGCGGCGGCGGCATTTACATCGAAACCGGTTCCGTGTTCAATTGCTTCATTTACGGAAATTACTGTTCCAATAAAAATAACATTGCCGTCGGCGGCGGGATTTGTATTAAAGGCAGTGGGATTGTCTCCAACTGCACGGTGATAAGCAACACCATCAGCACTAATGCCGTCCAATGGTGGGTCGGGGGGGGCGGAGGAATCGGTACGTGGAATGCCTCGGGAACGATCATGAATAGCCGGATTTCCGGAAACATGGCCAGTAACATAGGAGGCGGCCTATACCTGGGCGGCGACGTCGATTTCACCATTATTGTCACAAACTGCCTGGTGGACGGAAACAGCGCCACTAGAGGATGCGGGGGGGCGTGTTTATATTATAGCAGCGTTATGAAGAACTGCGTGATCAGCAATAATATCGTTACTGACACTGGCGCGTGGAAGGGAGGAGCGGGTGGCGTGATACTAAGCCACAACGCCAAATTACTGGATTCGACGGTGGTCGGCAACGCGGCCAATTATGCCGGCGGGATTTCGATGGGCCGTGCCGCACAGATATCCAACTGCCTGGTGATCGCCAATGCGGCCACAATTTGGGGACTCGCAGGCGGCGTCTATTTGGATCCGGGCTATTGGCAAAACAACTCAACGGTTCCTCCGAGTATCGATAATTGTGTCATTGTCAGCAATACGTGCTTAATCGGAGGAGGGGGGGTTCGTACGGGTAACACGCAAGGTGAGGTTGCGTATGCCGGTTTTCCCACCAACAACGGTTACATAAGGAACTGTCTGATTTACGGGAACACAGCCACGACAGCATTGGGAAAAGGAGGAGGGGTATTCCTGAATGTCCTATCCGATGCCACCAAAGGTCCGATCCCCATGATCAACTGTACCATTTCAGGCAATACGGCCGATTCAAAAGGGGGTGGTCTCTATGAAGGAAGCCTGACAAACTTCAACTCGGTGGGTGGCACGGGCACGGTGATTAACTGCATAATTTATTCCAATACCACAACTGGAGATGACTATGACGAGGTCTATAACAACAACGTGCTGGCCACGAATAACTATTTCTACTCCTGTATCCGGCCCACCGCCGGGGCGGGCACCACGCCGGTGCCGGACCAGGGCAACATTACCAATGATCCTTCATTTGTTAACCAGGCAAATAACAACTACCGTCTGGACCCCAATTCGCCCTGCATCAATACGGGGACGAACCAGGACTGGATGACGGGTGCCGTTGATCTTGACGGGAGACAGCGCATCCGGTATAAAATCGTGGACATGGGCGCGTATGAGCGTCTCCACAGCGGCACAATCT
>CAYQNY010000240.1:0-4607 GCA_964418925.1 uncultured Verrucomicrobiota bacterium | reverse complement strand
AAGGGCTGGCGCTGCTCTCCCAGAACCGCCAGTTTCAGTGGTTCAGTCATGAAACACGGATATTCCCAGTGGTGCTTGCCGGCGCCGCTACCATGGCCCAACAGGCCGGGCATCAGGTCATTTGGAAAGACACCATTGCTGAAAACATATATAAACTTATAGAAGATAATGTGAAGGTATTTCTCAGGAAATTTAAAAACAACAGGATTATTTGAAAACGATAATCCGTCTTCGATCTGTCATCCAGTAGATCCTGTGAATAAATATCTTACAAAATCCAGACCATTGTTTCTTGACAGTATGCTGCAATTGAATAATGATTCTATTGATGAGTATAAACAAACTCATTGATAATAAGCCGGCGTTCAAGCGCGATGCGCTTGCCACGGAGTGTGGCAAGCATCCGTTCGACTTGCGCAAGGCCGCCACAAATTTGAGACGGCGAACGCAGGAAAGAAACGCACAAAGGCGCCGCTTGTTCGAAAAAGCCGACACCCAATGCAAGCGGATCGTGACGATGGCAATTGAAAAGTACAAGCCCCGCCGTATTTACATATGGGGATCGCTGTTGCATCCGGAGCGTTTCGATGAAAATTCCGATATTGATATTGCCGTCGAGGGAGTAGAACCCGCCGAAAAGTTCTTCGCGCTGGCAGGGGACGCCTTAAACATGGTTGCATTTCCACTTGATCTCGTGGAACTCGATAAAATCGATCCGCTTGATCGTCAAACTATCATAACGAAAGGCAAGCTGGTCTATGAACGACCTGACTGAACTGGCATCCCTCAAAGGGGACCTTGCCAAAACGCTTGAAAAAATCGATGCGATCGAGCAGTTTTATCAGGAATTCAAGCGCGACGCCGTGATGCTTCCTGTTGGAAAACCTTACGATTTGATCATACTCGCCGACGTGTTGGTTGATTTCTACACCTGCCTTGAAACCGGGTTTGTGCGCATCTCTAAATTTTTTGAAAATCGACTGGATCCCTCACGGTGGCATAGCCATTTAATCGAAAAAATGACGGTTGATGTGGAGGGGGTTCGTCCCCGTCTGTTAGGCGAACGCACCTATACCCTGTTGCTTGAAATCATGAAATTCCGTCATTTCAAGCGTTATTACTTCGCTGTCGCATACGACCGGGATCGCATGAATTATCTCGAAAAGAAATTCAACGAAGCGTTGCCGCTCGTTCGCGCGGATCTGAATGCATTTGTAAATATCTTGGACCGGATGGCCGGCGAGACCTGATTTCGTAAAAAATTGCGCACATCGATACGGGTAGGTATAACCATGAAAGTCATCGTCGGATATCCGCCCACAAACTCACCTAAAGGGCTGGCGCTGCTCTCCCAGAACCGCCAGTTTCAGTGGTTCAGTCATGAAACCCGGATATTTCCCGTGGTGCTTGCCAGTGCCGCCACCATGGCCCAACAGGCCGGCTATCAGGTCATCTGGAAAGACGCCATTGCCGAAAATATGGACCGGGATTCGTTTCTGGCCTTTCTGCGCGCGGAAAAGCCGGATGTCTTAATGTTTGAGACCAAGACACCCGTTGTCCGCCAACACTGGCAGATCATCTGGGATATTAAAGCCGCATGCCCCACCCTGAAGGTGGCCATCACCGGCGATCATGTCACCGCCCGACCAGAAGAAACCCTGCAAAACTCGCCAGTTGATTTTGTGCTCTGCGGAGGCGATTACGATTTTATGTTGCGTGACCTGCTCGCGTACTTGACTACCGGCGCACCGTTGCCCAAAGGCATTATCTATCGCCAGGACGGGCAGATCGCCGGTGATAAGCACTTTGATTTGAACCACAGTCTGGATGATGCGCCCTTTATTGATTACAGGCTGACCCGCTGGGAATTATATCAAAAGGAGTACAACCTGCGTGGCCGGCCGTTCATGTATATCATGTCCGGCCGTGACTGCTGGCACGGCAAGTGTACCTTTTGCGCCTGGACCGTGCTGTATCCCCGCTTTCGGGTACGCAGTCCGGAAAACGTTCTTAATGCAATCGGGCGGTTGATTGACAAGTATCATGTGAAGGAAATTTTTGACGATTCCGGTACCCTGAACACGGGTAAATGGCTCGCCACCCTTTGCACAGGCCTGCAACAACGCGGTTATTCCAAAAAGATCCGTTATTCCTGCAACATGCGCTTCGGTGCTTTGGAGAAGCAGGATTACGTTATGATGCGCAAAGCCGGCTTCCGCCTCTTGAAGTTCGGCCTGGAATCTGCCAACCAGGAGACGCTGGACCGCCTCAACAAGAAAACGCGCGTGGAACAGATCGAGGAAGGCTGTCGCTGGGCCAAGGAGGCGGGGCTGATGGTACATCTGACCATGATCGTCGGCTTTCCCTGGGAAACACGCGCGGATGCCTTGCGCACACTGGCGCTGGCGCGAAAACTGATGCTTACCGGCAAGGCCGATTTACTGCAGGCCACCACCGTGGTGCCCTATCCCGGCACCCCGCTCTATGAACAGGCCTTGAAGGAAAACGGATTCCTGTTCGATCCGCAGGAATATGAACGTTTCGACATGAGTGAGCCGGTGCTTAAGACACGCATGTCCCCGGAAGATGTCCGTAAAATCTGCAGTCAAATCTACACTATTTTTCTGTCGCCACGCTATATAATGCACCGGCTCAAAAGCATCCGCTGTTGGGATGATATCAGTTTCCTCCTGCGCGGCGCCGGCGCGGTGCTGGGCCATCTCAAGGATTTCGGCCGGCCGAAATAGGAATTTGGTAGGGCGCCAGCAATTCTCATTATGAACACGCCACCTGCCGGCTTGTCCGGCAGGAGCGAAAGATTGTTGGGAAACGCGTGCGTTTCCCAACAATCTCTGCACTCGCGACCACGCGTTTCGCGTGGCCAGCACAAGGTTTACCACGCTGGAAGCAAGGTTTACCACGCTGGAGTCGTGGTTAAGGGGATCTGGCGCCATAATGAGAATTACTGGTAGGGCGCGACCCCGCTCTAAGCGGGGTAAACAGCCTACCTGCCACGCCAGAGGCGTGGTCGCGCCGTAGGAGCGGCCGGACTGGCAGTCCGGCCCTACCTTCTCCCAAAGTGCGCCCAAAGGGCGATAAGTCCATTACGGTTTTACTCCATGCAACCTAACATTTATATTCAGCTGACCAACGAATTCAATGCCGGAAGATTGCGGGCCGTCATCTGTTCCGGGCAGACCGCAGTCCTGCATCGCATTGCGATCATGAACAAGGACGGCGATTGGATACTGCACAAAGATGAAGAGGCCTGTCATCATTTATTGACCGTCCTGGAGCGGCATGACGCGCATTATCGGTTTGGAGCTCCGCTGGACGCACGTTGGCTGTCCCAGGGATGAAATTCACATTTCTAATTTAGGCACAAGGTCTTGCGGATCCGGACTGTTTTTTTTACTCGTCCCCCTCGGATCAGCGCAATAGAACTGGCGGCGCTTTGGCAAGAACAAGTCGGACGGCATCCTCCTTTTGTCAACTTAATCCAATTGGCTATGATTAAGCAAACCGACCGCGAAAAAGATTACGCTGTTATCGGGGAAATTGCGCGACGCATGACGGATACGACCAATCAGCTGTTGTTTTCCCGCAGTGCTCTGGATTTGACGCGCATGGCAGAGCGACATTCAACCCTGGTTAAACAACTGGCCCGGAAGCGCCCCTTGTTGGCCTCGATTAACCAAGGACGGAATCGTCTGGAAGCGGCATTGGATGCCGAGCATCGGGAATTGATCCATGCCATAGACTTCTGCAAAATACATTTTGCAGTCGTAGTAGTCAGAATCATAAACAATTGCGTCTAAGTATGTTATATGTTTTAATTCTGTATTCTGAATCCTGTCTCCTGTATTCTGTTCTGCGAAATTTCTCTATTTCGCAGAACTCTAATCCATGCCAACGAAAGGAGATTCAGGCTCATGCCATGCTTGTTACAGAAGCTGAAAAACACCTGCCTATGCAGGCGCTCTAATAGACGGGATGAGGACGAAGCATTATTGACAGGATTTACAGGATGAATATGATAATGAGATCAAGGAGGATTGTCATGGAGTTAATCCCGTAAATCCTGTTAGTCTTATTAATTCTATCAAAAATATTCATGTCCGAGTTATGATCCATCATAGAACAGACCAATTTTTAAGCGAGGAAGATCTGGACCGGGCCGAGTATTAGCACGGCGTTTTCCAGCAGGAGTCGCAGATTATTCAGATTAAGAAACATATATAGACGATGAAATGTGCAACTGAATTAGGCGGCTTCGCCGCAACTCTTACTCGTAATCCTAATCATCATTTTAATCTTTGGCTTTTATGTTCCTGCAACAAGAAAGATTAAGCGTATGATTACGATTAAGATCATGAACTTTGAAATTCCTAAGCCTTGAATTAGGCCCCGCCAAGCGGGGCAACTTTGCCGTTCTCACGAACGGCATCTACAACGCGTGAGTGTAGCGGCGGTTCGGCCCGGCCGAGAACTGCGACGGATTGTCATCCATAGGCTGACTCGCCTCAGGCGGGAAATTCCTATACCTTTAAATAGTGTGAACGCCGTTTTGAAACTGCTCTTATTCCGCCGATCTGAAAGCTCCCTTT
>CAYQNY010000239.1:0-4637 GCA_964418925.1 uncultured Verrucomicrobiota bacterium | reverse complement strand
GTGTCCGTCACAACGGACCTATTGACTTGCCTTCTCATAAGAGCCTTGGCGACGGTGGAAGTTAGCCGCTAAGGAACGAAGGTGGATTCTTGACACTCCGGACCGCTTTGCTTATCATCACCCTCATGGAGACGCTTATTCAGGCAGATTCCTGGCGCAAATTCTTTCGCCATTGCCTGCGTGGAATGGTGCTTGGCAAGACGTGACCCTAATTCTGCATCGATGGGAGTACACTATGCAATATCTGCTGCTTCTCCTTCTGGCAGCGGCGTTCACCGAATGCGTGCCGGGTAAATCCACCAAGGACGCGCCCGTCGTTGATCTCGCTAAACTGGATGGCTGGGTCATCGTGGTCCCTGCAGATTCGTTGCCCAGCGAGCGCTACGCCGCCGAGGAGTTCCAGCGGTTCTATACGGAAGCGGCGGGCCGCAAACTGGACATTGTGGCTACTGCGGATCCGGAAGCGAGCGGTTGCATTCTCATCGGCCAACCTGCCGCGGCCATGGCCCACACCTGCCGTTTCAAGCCGGCGAAATACGGACCTGAGGATCTGCGGATTATTGTGAACCCGCGTGAGATCGTCATTGCCGGTGGACGCCCCCGTGGCACTCTATACGGCGTCTACACTTTCCTTGAAGACTACCTCGGCATCCGTTTCCTGACGGCTGAGCACACACACGTGCCGCCGCTAAAACAGCCGTGTCCACTCCCTGCCATCGACCGGTACTACGCGCCGCCCATTCCCTGGCGTTACACGTACTACGGCGAAAACCATGATCACCATGAGTTTGCCGTGCGCCTGCGCCAGAATACGATTGCACCGGAGGATCAGTTTGGCGACGTGAGCACCCAGCGCCTTGTCAATCACAGCGTCAGCGGCCTGCTGCCCTGGAGCAAGTACGGCGCGACGCATCCCGAGTACTTCTGCCTGCGCGACGGCAAGCGGCCCACGCAGTTGCTCATCCAGCAGACGTACGAGATCCAGCCCTGCTTCAGCCACCCGGAAGCGCGGCGCATCATGCTGGAGAACTTGCGCGCCCAGATCAAGCGCGAATACCCGAAATGGAAGGACTACTCGGTCAGCCAGGATGATAACGGGCGTTTCTGCACCTGCCCGGACTGCGCCGCCAAGGACGAAGCGGCGGGTTGCCACACCGGCCAACTCCTGGATTTCGTCAACTGGATCGCCGGCGAGATTTATAATGATTACCCCGATATTACCATTGGCACTCTCATTTACCAATGGACACGGACACCACCAAAGAACATGAAGCCGGCGCGGAACGTGAAGCTACAGCTGTGTTCAATCGAGTGCTGCCAGATCCACGCAATCGACGATCCCACGTGCCCGCTGAACAAGCGGTTTCAGGAAGACCTCGCGGGCTGGGCAAAGCTCACCGATAACATCGCCATCTGGAACTACAATGTGAACTTCGCCAACTACCTGGTGCCCTGTCCGAACCTGTTCAATCTCGAGCGCAACGTGCGCTACTTCCACGCCAACCATGCCCGCGGCCTGTTCATGCAGGCGGCGGGCAACACGACCGGCGCGGAGTTTTCGGAGCTCCGCAACTACATCATCTGCCGCCTCATCTGGGATCCGTCGCGGAGCGGGACCGCGCTGATGGAGGAGTTTCTCCGCCTGCATTACGGGCCGGCGGCGCCGCCGATCCGGCGCTTCATTGACCGCGTGCATGCCGCGGCACAGCAGAGCGGAAAGCATCGCGACTGCTTCGGGCTCGCGTCCAGTTACGGACTCAGCGCCGACCTCGGGCGGGTGGGAATTGCTGACTTCGCCGAGGCTATGACGCTCGCACCCGATGATGCCACGCGTGCGCGCGTCGAAAAAGCATCGCTTGCCGCCTGGCGCATGGCTATTGAGCCGGTAATTACCGCCCCAATGGAGGGCAGGATGCTTGACGCAAACCAGAAGGCGGAATTTCGGCCGCTGGTCGAGAAGTTCGTTACGCTCTGCCGCAAATACAACATCAAGCTGGTTGCCGAAAAGACGCGCCTGGAGGATGCGGCCAAGGTACTGGCCGCGCTCGTGGAGGACGCACGCGTTTCCGCTGCACAGGAACAGCCAACGGCGTTGTTCGCGGCCGCGCTGCAGAAATGGCTGGCGTTGGTGCAAAATCCAGGACAGCCCGTGCAGATGGTGGCCGAAGTAAACATCAAGCGGCCAGGTAAAGCGCGCGAAATCGCCCGCCTGCAGTTCACACGCCTGGCAAGGGACGCGTTTCACATCGAAGCGGCTTACGGTGGCAAGGCATTTGCGATACAGCGTGCCCCGGCCGTGTGCTTTGTGCATTTCCCGCAGCAGCAAACGCTGTATATGGCCACGGGTAAACTCATCGCCGGAAGCGAGTCGTTCAGCCTGGTGGTCATTGAGCAGACGGCTGTTCGTGCAAAACCTGAAGCCGCCACCTACATCCAGAGCATTGTCCAGATACTTAAGGTGATCGATGGCCCGGCAGCGGCGGCCATGCTGGCGGCGGTAGGATATGCGCCGAGTCCTGGAGCGAAAAAGGATGGTGCACAGGAATTCGCGATCAGGCTGGCCGGCGGGCGTCTGGTGTTTAGTGTCGACCTGACGGCGCGGGAGTGCCGGCAGATCAGTTTTCATAGTCCGCGCCTGACCGTCACCGGGCGTCTATCTTTCAGTGTGCCGACGGCCCTCCCGTCCGTACCCGCCAACGTGCAGAACACGCTAACCTTGCCGCGCGGGGAACTGGAGAGCGCCATGCGGGAAACCGCGGCCTTGCTGATGCAGACAGCGATCAAAGGTGGTTCAGCAGCGACCGCGGACCCCACGAAGACCGACGCCACTTCCGGGAAACTGACAAAGACACTCGTGGACCTGCTCCAAAGTGTCGCCAAGCCGGAAACTAAACCCGGGGAAATAAAAGGCGCCAAATAAGTCCCGTTCGCAAAACAGCAACTGACTTACGGTAGCGTTACGCGATCGGATATCATCAAATCCACGCCTCGGGTCATGCTGCCGCGCCGTATCTGCAGGAAATGATCGCGAAAATGGCCCCGACCAGGATCATCCCGATTCATACGGAAAAGCCGGAACTATTCAAATCATTCAAATCATACCAAGCCGGGACGATCATCCCTGAACACGGGAAAACAATTAAGTTCTGAGCAAAAATATTTAGTTTTGTTTTATCATGTTTTTCATGATCAGAACGGATATGCTATAACGAATGAAGAAGGCCCCCACAACAACTAGAAGTGTGCGGGACTACGCGGCGTTGCTCACGGAGATCAAATCCCGCATCCGTTCCGCTCAGGTCCGTGCCACGCTGGGCGCCAATGCCGAGATGCTGGCCATGTATTGGGACGTGGGCCGGATGATCGAAAAGCGACAGAAGGCCGAAGGTTGGGGCGCGGCCGTAATTCCCCGGCTGGCACGGGATATTCGTAACGAACTGCCGGATGTGAAAGGATTTTCTGAGCGCAATCTCAAACGGATGGTGGCCTTCTTCCGCGAGTATTCGGCGACTGGCTTAATTGTGCCGCAGCCTGCGGCACAATTGATGACTGGCACAAAAGTGCCGCGACTTGCGGCACAAACGGATACCGGAACCACCGTGGCAAGCAAGGACGGTATTCGTCCAATTTTGCAGCAAGCTGCTACAAAATTACCTTGGTTTCATCACGTCATTCTTATGGAAAAAGTGAAAGATCTGCCGACGCGGTACTGGTACATGCTGGCAACCGTAGAACAAGGTTGGAGCCGGGATGTACTGACGGCAATGATCAAAAATCGAGCCCACGCGAGGCAGGGCCAGGCGGTGACCAACTTCGAGGCCCGTCTACCCGCGCCGCAGTCCGATCTGGCCCGGCAGGTTCTCAAAGACCCGTATATTTTCGACTTCCTCACGCTGGATGAGCCATTCCACGAACGGGAAATGGAAGCAGGGCTGATCCGACATCTGGAGAAGTTTCTACTCGAACTCGGACAGGGTTTCGCCTTTGTCGGGCGGCAGTTCCACATAGATGTCGGCAAGGAGGACTTCTACATTGACCTCCTTTTCTATCACCTGAAACTTCGCTGTTTTATGGTCATTGACCTAAAAAAAGGCGTATTCAAGCCGGAGTATGCGGGCAAGATAAACTTCTATTGCAGTGTGGTCGATGAACGGATGCGGCATCCGCAGGACAACCCGACCATCGGCCTGATCCTGTGCCAGGACAGGAAGAAGGTCATTGCGGAATATGCCTTACGCGGTGTCCGGAAACCCATAGGCGTTTCCGAATACGAAATTACCCGCGCTCTTCCGGGTCGGTTCAAATCGGCGTTGCCGGCCATCAAAGCCATTGAGAAGGAATTGTCCGAATGAACAAAATCCAGGCCCGAACCCGTAAGACGGCTGGCGTGTCAAGCCATAGCCATGAGCGGACCTTGCCCTGCCTGCCCGCCATAGTTCCCGGCCCTGTGGGATCGGGACGAAGGAGGGAGTTTGCCGAATGGGCATAGGGGGAAGTCAGCCGCTTCCGCCTAGGCGGATCTGCCTCTGGCATGAAAGGAACGTAGGTGGAGCCTGCCCACCGTAGTTAGCCGCTCAGGAACGAAGGAGGGCGAAGGTGCCGGGAAGTCGGAACAATAATTAAATACTAAATACAGG
>CAYQNY010000238.1:0-4671 GCA_964418925.1 uncultured Verrucomicrobiota bacterium | reverse complement strand
TGATTGGCCGCCGGACCCGACGGCAACCGCGGTGCGCTGCACGCCCCAAATGTCGCTCCCCGGCGCCATCTGGGGACCGATATAGACCGGGCCCTCAATGTAGCGCAGGTCCACATCGTAATCGTCCAAGAATTCCGTGTAAGGCCTGCCACACTTGTTTTCCAGGTGCTGAGCCACGGCAGTTGTTGCCCAGAAATCTATCGGAATTCTGTCACCGAGTCGGTGTTCAAGGGCCAAGAATGTTCTATCATGCGAATTCATTTTCTTACCTGCGCACTTAACGTAGACACTGCGGCGTTGCTGAAAGGCGTCGCTTCTCAGTAATCGCTTCCAGTATTTTGTTGGACTGTGGTGCTTGTCACGGACTGGCTGTCGGAACCGGTCATGCATTCTGCATAAGCGTCCGTGGCACTGCGGAACGCGTTGACAACCCAGTCCAGGATGCGTTCCAGTGGATACTTCTCATGAACTTTGGGCATGACAGCAATCCCGCCGAGTTTCGCTACAACTCCGAGACCAATGGAGTTTGTGTACCCGTTCGTGAGGTCCGTGAGGTTCTCCGGATGGGCGTCAGGCAACGCCGCAAGTCGACGGTCAAAGCCGTCCCATATCCGCCGGACTGACTCGTCGGCCGCCAGGTTCGGATCATAGCGGAGCAGCATATGTCCCTTCCGGCGGTGCATATGATTTGAATGCCACTCGAAGTAAATCCAAGGATGTTTTCGCCGGATATAGTCCCAGATCGCCACCTGTTCGATCGGCGCCCCGACACTGCCCTCAATCGCCTCTTTCCCCATGAAGTAGGGAAAATTTCCGGCCGCATCGCTGGCCATATACCCCATCACGGAACCGTCAGGGTTGGGGTGCGGGATAAGGCAAATTCGGTGGCGCTCACAGATATCTCTTGCCGCGCCGTTGTCAGTGAGCAGAAAATCGAGGATGCCGCGACAGGCATGGTGGCCCATCTCATTAGGCTGCGGTGTGGCTGCGCAGACGATCGTGGGAGCATTCTCCTCGTCACGTCCAACCTCTACCGCCCAGATGTCGCGTCCCTCTGCGCTCTTCCCAATGGCACACAGCCTGACATCCTTTTTTCGTTTCTGCAGCTGCTTCAGGTCGGCCGTCATCTCAGACCAGGGATACCAGTGGTAGTTGCTGAAGAAAAGCAGGGGATTCTCCCCCGACGCCGGAGGCAACATCGCCTCAAAAGCGATGATTCCATCGTGTGGACTGGTCAACATGTTTTTCTGCGGCAGATGGTGCCAGGAATCGCCGCGACGGACGATGACAAATCTCGTAGCCTCAGCCCAAGAGGCCTCATGAAATATCGGGTTTGCCACCTCTACCGTGATATGCCTTGGCGTACCATGCTTGTTGAGCGCCACGAAGCAGAAATAATAGGCCTTCCCTGAAAAGTCGTGGTTTCCCGGCTCGGGCTCGAGCTCAAACCTATAGCGCCCCTCCGCCGGCTTGTGGAAACGGAACCCATTTCCACATTCGAAGTTGCTTGCGAGGATAACATCCTCGTCCTCATACACGCGCTCAGGAAGATTCCTCCGGGCGGGATCCCATATCGGGCTGTAGAAATCATCAATCCTCATCGGTGTTCTCCGTGGCTCAGTGACGATTCGATCCTGTCATCGTTGTCTCTCGCCTGAATTTTCGACGGGTATTTTACATTTTCATTATTCAAACGCAACCAGCCGTTTTTTATTTCCGGACAGTCATTCCTTCACACCCGGCAAAAACACTTCGGCGTGAACGCCCGCCGGCAATTCCGCAGGGTTATGGGCATGCGCCCGCGGCAATTTATTTTTTATGGCGAAACGGTCGTATCTAATGTAGTGTTACTGAATTAATTGAACATATAAATCTGTAAAAAACGAAGAAATTCAGGTCTTTGTCATTCTGAGCTTAGGCCAATAAACAAAAAAGGGGAATAACAAAATGAAATACAAGGCGGTTATTCTTGGATGCGGTCCGAGGGCGGCGGCGCATATTGAGGCGTATGCAGGAATCAAAGAGATGCATTTGAATGCAGCCTGTGACAAGCGCCGGGAAAGGCTGGATGAATACGGCCGGAAATACCGGATCCCACGTCTTTATGAGGACTTGGAAACGATGCTGAAGGAGGAAAAGCCGGACGTGCTGCATATTGTTACGCCGCCTGCTATCCGCGAGGAGCCGATGGAACTGGCTGCCCGTTTCAACGTGAGGGGGATTATTGTGGAAAAGCCGATCGCGCTCAACCCGGCCCAAGCGAACAAGATCAAGGTGCTGGCCGAGCGGACCGGCATGAAAATTGCCGTGAACATGCAACGGCGCTATTTCAGAACCTGCCGGGAATTGAAGAAGATTCTGGATGAAGGTAAAATCGGCGACATTCACTGGATTCGTTGCGTTACCAGGGGAAACATTCTCTCTTGTGGTCCCCACATGGTTGATTTGGTGCTGTATTTCCTGAATGACGTTATCCCCAGCCGTGTATGGGCAATGGGAGTTGGAATGAACGGATATGATTACGGACATCCGGCGCCGGCGAACATGTTGATTCAATATGTTTTCCCCGGGGAAAAGGTTGTTTATTTCGAGGATGCGGAAGATGCGATTGGAACCATCGGGGAAAAAGAATTCTGGCAGCATCTTGAATTTGATTTCTGGGGAACAAAGGGGCGGGCCTGGTGGGCGCAGAACCGCGATTGGGGATACCATGCGGAGGGCATGAAAAAGGCTTATGTAGAGCAATGCTCCTGGGCAGGGAGCGACGTGCCGGGCCAGAGGGAATTCACCCGCGCCATGGCGCATTGGCTGGATGACGACAAGAACATGCACTTGAACTGCTTGAATAATACCTTGCAGGGGTTTGACGTGATTATGGCGACACTGCAGTCCGCATATATAGGGAAACGCGTGGAACTGCCCTGTATGGTTTCGGATGATATTGTGGACAAATTGGAGGCGAAACTTAAATGAATAAAAAGGTGCTGAAGGTTGGAATTGTCGGGTTGGACGGACATGGGCCGGTGTTCACGCAGCAGGTCAATGGCGCGGCGCAGGCTGTCCAAGGGTTAAGAGTCGAAGCCGCCTGGCCCTATCCTTCGGCAATGATCTCAGGAAAACAACTGGCGAAAAACGTGGAAACAGTGCGCAAACTTGGCGTTGCGATTGTGACCAATCCGGAAGAATTGGCGGCCGGGGTGGATGGGATTCTTATTTTGCATGATGACGGTTCAAAACACTTGGAACTGGCACGCATGTTTGCGGATAAAGGCAAACCGCTCTTTGTTGACAAACCGTTAGAGGCAAGCGTGGCCAAGGCCAGGGCTTTGTTGAATCTGTGCCGCAAGCACGGAGGAAAAGTGTTTAGCGCATCTTCGCTGCGTTTTACGCCGGAAATGCAAAAGGTTCTGGCAGATAAAAAGGGCGGGCGCATTCTCTCGGCCATGACGTACTCACCGTTTTCATTGCGGCCAACCATGCCGGGCTGGATTTATTACGCGATACATGCGGTAGAGCCGTTGTATGCCTTGCTGGGGTCGGGATGCAGGGATGTGCGCTGTGTTGACCATGAACATGGCCCGGTGGCCATAGGAACTTGGAAGGACGGCAGGTTGGGAATAGCCAGGGGTATAAGAAAAGGGGTGCATGGATATGGCTTTACGGTGTGGAAAGAGAAGAAAACTCAGACGGCAACGATTGATGTGGAGAAAATATATCAGGAACTATTGAAGCAGATTAAAAAATTCTTTGAGACTGGAAAACCGCCCGTGCCGTCCGAGGAATCAATAGAAGTGATCGCTTTTATGGAGGCCGCCAACAAATCCATGACCAAAGGCGGCAGACCGGTAATGGTGCAACATTGATAATGATGATGAAATGAGATATCCCGTTAAAATAGAGAAACATGTTCGGATGGAAAACGATTTGATGCGGGTCGCCATCTCAAAGGGAAGCACAAAGGGTCCGTTATTGCAGGAGGAAACGAATGAAAGGAAAACAGAGACGAGAAGAACCGATGTTTGCCTGTGTGCGCTTGGAGGAATTGATACCGCTGGGACATATATTGAGGAAAATAGACCGGTGGATTGATTTTTCGATTATTCATGAGAAGACGGATGATTTATACAGTAGTACCGGTCGGCCATCGATTGATCCGGAAGTATTGATTCGCATAATGGTAGTCGGGTATTTGTACGGGATTACATCGGAACGGCGGTTGTGCCGGGAAGTACAGTTTAGTTTGGGATACCGCTGGTTTTGCGGACTTACCTTGGAAGACAAGGTTCCTGATCATTCGACGTTCAGCAAGAATCGCTATGGTCGTTTTTCTGAAAGTGATCTGTTCCGTGGGTTGTTTCAAGCAGTAGTTAGAGCCTGTCCCATGAGGTGATAATTTCAGACATCCCATTGGTGATCAAAATCCCAGCAGACAACATTTTCCGGCCAGACATTCCGCTTTCAAATATTACCTTTGAAAACCCAACAAAATGACCGTTTTTTGACACACTCATCTTTTTTCTCTCTCTCAGAAAGCGTTTTTCAAAAGCGGCCTCAAGCCGCTAAACTATTACCTTATTTTTGCACGAACATCAGCATTACGGTGATTTTTCCCAATAAAGACGGTGTGAAAAATATTCATCCCTGGCCGAGCTCGGGCAGGCCGCTTTCTTG
>CAYQNY010000237.1:0-4771 GCA_964418925.1 uncultured Verrucomicrobiota bacterium | reverse complement strand
ATCTTGACGTCGTGCGGATGCGCTTCCCGAACGCCGGCATAGGAAATGCGGACGAAGCTTCCCTGCCGCTGAAGCTTACGGATGGTCCGGCATCCACAATAACCGAGCGCCGCTTTCAGGCCTCCGCAGAACTGGGTCATCACTTTTTCCAGACTTCCTGAAAATGGCACGATGCCTTCGATGCCCTGCGGGATAAGTTCCTCGTCACGCGCGTCCGCCTGTCCGTAACGTTCACGGCTTCCCTGAGCGGATTGCATGGCTGTCAGGCTGCCCATGCCGCGATAGACCACATACTGGCGGCCCTGGTGGATAATTTTTTCACCGGGGCTCTGATCAGTGCCGGCAAGCGCAGAGCCCATCATGACGGTATCGGCGCCGGCGGCGAGCGCCTTGGGAACATCGCCGGAGTAGCGGATGCCGCCGTCGGCGATAACCGGGATTTCCATGCGCAGCGCTCGCGAGCATTCATAAATGGCGGTAATCTGGGGAATACCGACCCCGGTTACGACGCGCGTGGTGCAGATGGATCCCGGCCCGATGCCGACCTTGACGGCGTCAACACCGGCCTTACGCAAGGCCCGGGCGCCGTCGCCGGTGGCGATATTGCCTGCCACAACATCAATAGATGGAAAGCGTTTCTTGATCCATTGGCACATGGCAATGACACCCCGGCTATGTCCATGCGCCGTGTCAATGACAATGACGTCCACGTCTTTTTCTGCGAGCGCCTGAATCCGCTCCTGGTCGTTAGTGCCGACAGCGGCGCCGACAAGGAGACGATGCCGGGTGTCACGATTGAAGAGCGGCTTCGCGTTTTCAATCAGCGTGCTGACGTCTGAGAAACTGTATAATCCAACCAGCCGGCCTTTTTCGACAAGAGGGAGCTTGCCGATTCTATGGCGCTGCATGATTTCGTAGGCTTGCTGGAGCGAGGTGCCCGGTCCGCCGGGAATCACAGGCTGGGTCATGATTTTTGATACGCGGACATTTGGGTTACGGGCGAACTTGATATCAGCCGCCGTCAGGATGCCCGCGAGCTTGTCGTCGGCGTCCAGAATCGGGAATCCTGAAAAATTGAACCCCTTTTCCGCCTTGACGGCCAGCACGGTGGCAAGGGTATCGGATGTATGAAAGGTGATGGGGTGGCGGATCAGGCCGTTCAGGTAATGCTTGACCACTTCCACTTCCCGGCTCTGCCGGAGAATCTCCATGTTCTTATGGATAATGCCGATGCCACCGAGCATGGCCATGGCGATGGCCATCTTGCTTTCTGTCACTGTGTCCATGGCAGCGCTGACAAAGGGAATATTGACGCTGATATTGTTGGTGAGGCGGCTGGTAATATCGGTGTCCTTTGGCAGAAATTCGGCATAGCGTGGAATCAGCGAGATATCGTCGAATGTGATGCCTGCGTGGGGCATGGATTTCATAAATGCGTCAACCGCTCGTTCCGTGGTCATAACTAAAAATCTCCTTTGATAATAAATGTTAGACTTCTGCGAAATGGTCTAAAATCGCGCCCACTCGGTGAGTGGGCCTACAAAAAACAAGGAATTTGTAGGCCGCGTGATCCCACGCGGCGCATTTTGCAGAAGTCTAAATAAATGTCTTAATTTAACATGTATGCGCTTGTGATGCCTTACGAGCGGGTGATTGTTCCAGTATGTTCCGCACCTGATGAGCAAGCATTTCGAGACTGAACGGTTTTTGCAGATAGAGAGCGTTTTTTTTCAGCCCGGTTGTCTGCACTGCGATATCGTTCGCGTAGCCGGACATATATAGAACTTTGATATCCGGCCGTTTCCTGGTCAGATAATGAACGAAATCCGTGCCGCGCATATCGGGCATGACGATGTCTGTCAGCACCATATGAATCGGCCCTGTATGCTGCTCACTGATTTTCAGGCCCTGAGTACTGTTGTTGGCCGGCAGCACCTGGTAGCCCAGTTCCTTTAGGAGTTGACTGATCATAGTCACGATATTCGGCTCGTCATCTACAACTAGAATGGTTTCATGTCCACGCGGCAGAGTGGTTTCCGGCGTAATGTCTGTCGGTGATTCATGGGTATCGCGGCATCTCGGCAGGTAGATTTTGAAGGTCGTGCCTTTGTTAATTTCTGAATAGCAGGCAATACAGCCGCCAAACTGGCGGACGATACCGTAAATCGTGGTCAGGCCGAACCCGGTTCCCTTGCCTTTTTCCTTGGTGGTGAAAAACGGCTCGAAGATGTGATCCAGCACCTCCGGCGGCATACCGTGTCCGGTGTCGCTGATCTCCAGCAGGATATAATGCCCCGGCGTAATTTCAGGATGGATACGGCAGAAACTATTGTCCAGAACCTGATTGGATGGTTTAATAATCAACTGCCCGCCCTTGGGCATGGCGTCGCGCGCATTGATGGATAAATTCATGAGAATTTGTTCCAGACGGGACGTGTCGGCCTGGATGTTCCAGAGTTCCTTGTCCAGCCGCAAGACCAGCTTGATATCTTCGCCGATTGTCCGGCGTATGAAGTTCTCGATGTTTTCAATAATGGTGTTTAGTTGCAGTACTTTCGTTTCCAGCGCCCGTTCATGGCTGAAGTCGAGCAGTTGACGGGTGAGGGCTGTAGCCCGTTCCGCGGCGTGTGTGATTTCCTGAAGATCATTCCGGTTCGGGTCATTCTCTTGCAAAGTTCGGAGCATCAGGGAACTGTATCCGAGGATCGAGGTCAGTATATTGTTGAAATCGTGGGCAATGCCGCCGGCCAGACGGCCAATGGCTTCCATCTTTGATGATTGACGCAGTCCGGCTTCATTCTTTTTCAGAGCGTCCCGCATCTTATAAGACTCAGTGATGTCCTTCACGATCAGAATGGCGCCGGTGATCTGGTTCTGTTCGTTTTTCAGCGGAAAGGCCGAAATACAGAACCATCCCTCAAAGCGGGGGAAAGATGCTTCATCAATCATGCACGGAGCGTCGTTGATAACATCACACACCACCGATGTTCCCTGGCGCTGGAGGCATCCAAAAATATCCTGGTAATTCCGGCCGATAAGATCACCACACGTGGGCCGAGACCATTGTGTCATGGCATGATTAGCGCGCAGAATTCGGCCGGATCGGTCGAGCAAACACATGTAATCGGTAATGGCATCGAATGATCGTTCCCACTGCCCTTCCGACGCAACCAGCGCCTGCTCCACGGTGTAGAACAGGGATACATCGCGGATGTGAAGCGCAACCGTCTCCTGGCCGTCATACTCGGTCCGGGAGATCATGTTGATCTGGATGGGAAACTGACGACCGTTGGATCGGAGACTCATACCTTCCACCAGCGTCCATTCGTTGTGAATGAGTTTGGCGATGTCATGCAGCCATCGTTCGCGTTGATCGGAGGAAATCAAATCCTGGATTTTTTTGCCGACGGAATCTTCCCGCGTAACGCCAAACATCATGGCGAACGCGTTGTTAGCCGCCAGAATTGTCCCTTCAATAGTCTGAACGACAATGCCATCCGGCGACTGGATGAAGATATCATGGAGCCATGGGCTGTGTTCGGTCTTGGCCATATAAAAAAGTGACAATCCGGGTTGAGTTAAATAATGGATACTGTTACATTAAACTATAAAGGATGGGTTGTAAAGTGAATATGCTGGAACTGAGTAATGGGCCATATACGGGGAGGCATTTTGTAGTGCGTCACGGTCCGCCTGCAACGCTATGCGTAGCATTGCCGGCCTGCAGTCGCTATGCTGCCGGCGGGCGGGCGCGGGAACCAGGTTGGCTGGGTATTGGCCGCCGGATGGCGTTAGTGGGTATCTTACTGGCCTGTTGGCCGTTGCTGGCGGCGGGCCAGATAACCGTTGCATTGCATATTCCTTCCTCGAAGGTGTTGCTGTACGAGCCGGTCATTGCCACGGTGACTTTATTGAATCACAGCGGGCGCATGGTGGTGTTTGACACCAAACCGGAGTGTGCGCGTGTCCGCTTTAACATTGAGATGGGCGAAGGCAAGCTGATTCCTCTGTTGAGCGAAGCCCCTCTGTTGACCGGCGTGGAACTGATGCCGGGGGAAAAGCGCGCCTTGCAATTCAACCTGCCCCGTCTTTACGCGATTCAATCGGTTGGTCTCTACAAGGTGCGGGCCGTGGTGGATATGGGCGCAGTGGCCTATGCGTCGGCGGCGGTGTACCTGGAGGTTGCCCGTGGTTTTGAATTACGGCGGCTGATGGCCGGTATTCCCGATGATCCCCAGGTCTCCCGGACGTATGTGCTGGAGTACCTGCAAAAGGATACGTCGGAGGAAAACCTATATTTGCGCATTGAAGATGAGACGGCTCAAATAATATATGGAATGTTTAACCTGGGCCGCATTGTGCGCGTCCGTATGCCGGATCTGCAGGTGGATGAATCCGGAAACGTCCATGTATTATTTCAGACGCCGGGCGCGTCCTATGTGCATGTTGCGTTTACGCCCTACGGTGTTGCATTGATGACGAAAAGAATTTCAGGCGGGGGCCGGCAAGTCGAAATGGTGCGTTTGCCGAACGGGCGGATATCGGTCACCGGTGATAGCGCGACGTTGCCGCAAACCCGTGGTGTCAGGTCCGGTCCGGTCATGGACGATGGGCCGGTAACTAAAATCAAGAAGGCCACCGGTGGTCTGTTCGGCAAACCCGGAGATTGAGGCAGACCCCCGCGACCACGCCTCTGGCGTGGTAAACTTTGTGCTGGCCACGCGAAACGCGTGGTCGCGGGTGAAGAGATTGTTGGGAAACGCACGCGTTT
>CAYQNY010000236.1:0-4780 GCA_964418925.1 uncultured Verrucomicrobiota bacterium | reverse complement strand
CGCCGTTTGCCGGATTCCAGGAAGTGGAAAGCAACCGCTACTATGGCCAGGGCTATCAGGATGTGGTGCATCGCAAACCCAGTATCCGGAAGGCCCGGAAACTGCTGGGATGGAATCCCTCCATTGAACTGGAACAGTCGGTGGATGCAACCCTCGATTTTTTCCTCAAGGAAGCCGTGGAATCCGGTGAATTCGACCTTCAGGGTATGTGAGATGGCCGGTGAACCTTGGTGGGTTTTTTACCGCAGGCCTGAATAATGTCTCCGTTTCAGGAATAACTTGCTCGTTAGCCTGGATTATTCGCGAGAAGTCGCGAATAATCCACCCGCAGGGCCGTCATCGCCCCGCAACTGCGGGGCGACAAGGGGTTAGCCACTTGTGATTGTCCGCCGTGGCGGGCAATCACGACGTCTTTAGGTCAATCGTCATAACCGATTGGCCTAAAGTGGCTTATTCATAAATAGCAATATCTTTATGAATAAGTCAGGCTAGAGGCATGTCTCCGGAATTTCAGGAAACAGTCTGCTGATATATTAGCGGATGGAATAGGTTCCAAAAGCCCAGTTGAGATACTCTTTGACCCACATGACCTGCGGACGATGATTCTCCTGATCGAACCAGCCGCTTTGAAGAATAACAAAGCCGTCAATCAGCCCGTTTTTGGCGTATTTCACGGCTTGCTTAAACTGCAGTTCCAGAATATCCATGGCCATTGCCTGATCGGTTCCACCGTAATCGTGAAGAAACAGGCCCAGGAGAATCGGCTTTCCTGTTTTTGCCTTATACTGCTCAATGCCGTAATCCATTTTTACCTGCCACTCATGGGTATTACCGACCCAAACCCATAAATTAATCACATCGATATACGGCAGATGCGGAATCATTTCGTTGACGTCCTGCCAGGTATATTGGACTGTATAAAGCTTCAACGCCGGATTGTCCTTTTTCAACGCTTCATAGACGGCCTGGGTATCCTCGGGTTTCATGGATTTGCTGGGACCATGACAATCTATGAAATCATCAATTAATCCGCCGACAATATTGGGATAATCTTTTGAGATCGGGCTGAGAATCTTCGCTGATTTCAGGTAATCGGCGTGGTCCAGACCCCAGATGACCTGCTTGCATCCGGTGACATGTTTCAAATAGTCGGGCGTGATGGACGTGTCCTGGTTGTTCATGGAAACCACATTGGGTATTCCCAGATATCCGGCCGCCGTTTCCAGACTGCATTTGGAGGATCCCACAAAGGGCACGTCCCACGGTTTATCATTTAAAAATGGGCGTCCGGAATCCGATAATACATAACCCCAGACCCAGGCTTTATCCCGCAGAGTATTCATAAATGTAGTCTCTAAATTGGTTATGGCGCAGATGTTCTGTCTATACCGTGTCCAGTCGTTTCAAAAGCGATGAAACTATACCCTGTTTAAATAAGTGGGTCAAGTAAAATCATTCATCCGCCCAGGCCGTTATGTTGATGCAGATCCTGGATGCCGCCAAACGATCAGGGGACACGCGGCAGTCGGTTCGGATCAATGCGGCGAACTCATGAGGCGGCGGGTATGGCGCAAGGCGCGGGCATCAGGCCGGAAGATATCCTGATGCTTAACGCTCTGCCCGCCGGATTTTATCCGCCTTCCCGGCATAATTGCACAACTTTTGTGGAGATTGGCCGGAAGGAAAGATGCCCGTGGCCGCCGATATTTATCTTTTTTGCAGCCGGGTTTCTGGTATAGTCTGATTTGTATTGTTCAGTACCCTTAATAAGGAGGTGGAAATCATGAGACGATGCATTTGGCGGTTGTGGGCGGCATTATTTGTCGTCCTGACGGCGGTCGGGACCTGGGCGGCTGACGGCAAAATGATGAGCGTCCAGGTGAGGGATGCCCAGGTGCGGGACAAGGCTTCGTTTGTCGGTAAAATCGTCGGCACACTGGCGTATGGCGACCGGGTCGAGGTGCGGGAATCCCAGGGGGCCTGGGTGCGGGTCGGTTTGCCGGGCGGAACCGCGGGCTGGATACATGCCTCAGCGCTGACCTCACAGAGGGTCGTGCTGAGCGCAGGTCAGGCCGATGCCAAGGTCGGCGCGTCCGGCGATGAATTGGCGCTGGCCGGCAAAGGCTTTAATTCCGATGTGGAAGCCCAGTTCAAAAAAGACCACCGGAATATTGATTTTACGTGGGTGGACAAGATGGAAAAGATCCGCATTTCCTCATCGGAAATGCAGGCCTTTCTCAAGGCCGGCGGTGTGACGCCGCAAGGTGGTGCGCAATGAAACTCCTTGGCCGTATCCATACACTGTTGCCGCTGGCGCTGATCTTGATGACGCTTCCGGCCTGCCAGACCATGGACACTTTTTCGGAACTGGGCGCCGCCGTGGGTCAGCAGACGGGCGTCTTGACGCCCCAGCAGGCCGAGTCGGTCAAGAAGGCCGGCTCCGCCGTGGGCAAGACATTTGACTCCATTACCCCGGAGCAGGAATACTACATCGGCCGCACCGTGGCAGCCGTGGTCATCAACAAGTACCAGCCGCTTAATAACCCGGAAGCGAATCATTACCTGAATGTGCTGGGGCAGACCCTGGCCCAGTTTTCGGATAAGCCGGAAACATTCGGCGGTTACCATTTTATGATCCTGGAAACCGAGGATGTTAATGCATTTTCAGCGCCGGGCGGCCTGGTGTTTGTCTCCCGCGGCATGTTGAATTGCTGTAAGAGCGAGGATGCCGTGGCGGCTGTCCTGGCCCATGAAATCGGTCACGTGGAGAAACAACACGGCCTGCAGGCGATCAGGAAGAGCCGGTTGATCTCCGCGTTGACCATTCTGGCAACGGAAGGCGCTAAATCGTTCGGTGGCGAAGACCTGGCCCAATTGACGAAAGCTTTTGAGGGCTCGATCAGTGACATCACCTCAACCATGATGAACAGCGGGTATGCCCGGGGTTTTGAGCGGCAGGCGGACCAGGCCGCCGTCACGATCATGCAACGGGCGGGCTATGATCCCAATGCCCTGGTTGCCATGCTGACGGAGATGAAAAAACATCTGCAGCCCGGCGGGCAGGATTTCGCGAAAACCCATCCGGCGCCTGACGATCGCATCGCCGACATGAAAAAAGCGATCGGCGACATTCCTGTAGTTCTATCGCCGGCGGCCCGGCAGGCCCGGTTTATGTCGGCCGTGGGTAAGCTGTAGGCATCACAGCACATGCTGTTCGCTGACGAGTTGAAAATGGTGGCCATATACGGCGAGGGTCACCGCCAGCGGTATCAGCTTGGGATGGTGAAAATATGTCCAGGCCAGCAGCTTCCAATAATGGATTCGTTCCCGGCCGATGATACCCAGGTGAAATATGGAGCGTAAAAATGGCAGGATATCCTTGGCGCGCACCCGGGCGGTGACGGTTGACGCCGGATATTCCCGCAACAAAGTTTTGATGCGCTGATAATAATTTTCCGGCGAATAAATGTGCTTGAGAATGGACTTGTATCCTTCCCGCAAACGGTCGAGGTTCATGACAGGAACAATGTTGGTCGTTCCGTCAACGTTATCCCCTGACAGGTTTCCGAGAATACGGCCTTCACGGCTGAGCCGTTCGTAAAGCTTGGTTCCCATGGGCGCCTGGAGTAATCCCACCATGGCTGTGACGATGCCGCTCTTCTGGATGAAATCAATCTGGCGCTGGAAGATGGAAGGCAGGTCTGTGTCGAAGCCCACGATGAAGCCCCCCTGCACTTGCAGGCCGGCCCGCTGGATGCGTTTGACGTCATCCACCAGGTTGCGGTGATGGTTTTGTTGTTTACTGCAGGAAATCAAACCATTGTCATCCGGGGTCTCGATCCCGATAAAAACTTCCGTGAATCCCGCCTCAACCATCATCTTAATAAGCGTGGCATCGTCGGCCAGATCAATGGAGGCTTCGGTGTTGAACCGGATTCTTTGCTTGTCTTTCCGCCACTCGATCAGCGCGGGCAGCAGATCGGTCTTGAGCCGGTGCTTGTTGCCGATCAGGTTGTCATCCACAAAGAAGATATCGCCTTGCCACCCCTGCGCGTAGAGGCTGTTGAGCTCGGTAATGATCTGCCGGGACTGCTTGGTGCGAACCTTCCGGCCCAGGAGTGCCGTGACGTTGCAGAAGTCGCAGTTGTAAGGACAGCCGCGGGAAAACTGGATGTTCATCGAGGCGTATGCTTTGTGATCGGCGAGTTCCCATAATGGAGTCGGTGTTTTACGGAGATCGGCAAACTCGGTGGTTGCATAAACGCGCCGGGCACAGCCGCGGGCCAGTTCCGCTAAGAAGGGTGGCAGGGTCAACTCGGCTTCATTGAGCACAAAATGATCCACTTCTTTAAACTGCTCGTATTCGTTGGTGAAGAGCGGGCCGCCCGCCACTACCTTGAGGCCCGCATTTTTGCAGCGGGTGATCACTGCCTGGGACTGGCGACGCTGAACAATCATGGCGCCGACAAACGCCATATCGGCCCAGGCCAGATCCTGGTCGGTCAGCGTGGTGATATTCATGTCCACCAGGCGCTTGGACCAGTCATTCGGCAGCAGCGCGGCGACGGTCAGCAGGCCCAGCGGTGGAAAGCCGGCTTTCTTGCGGATAAATTTCAGCGCGTGTTTAAAACTCCAGAACGTATCTTGAAACTCAGGACAAATAAGCAGGACATTCATTATATCTCCCTCAAGCAGTGACGCTCATTTCTTCACCCGCATTACCAACATCGTATGATACCGGAACGGCGGTATTTCTACTGTTGCCTTATGGCCGGATACT
>CAYQNY010000235.1:0-4819 GCA_964418925.1 uncultured Verrucomicrobiota bacterium | reverse complement strand
TGGATACGCTCATACGCGCCCATGTCCACGATCACGTACCGGATGCGCGTCCGCCCGTCCAGATCAACGGCATTCGTCATCCAGTCCTGGTTCGTCCCCGCGTTGATGCAGGGCGAATCTGGTCTGAGGCGATAGTTGCCCGCAACATAGCTTGCTCCATATCCGCTGCCATTCGTAATAAACATTGGATTAGCCGTGATATTTCCAGGCGCCCATCCGGCCTGGGCCGGCGCCGTACAGCAATTTGTAAATTTGATATCCGGGTCCGAGTCATACCAATGGTTAATTGTCATTGGGCGGTTAAAATCCCCCATGCAGGGGTCTATTTCTTTATCCGCATCACTATCATCGTATGATACCGGAACGGCGGCACCGCAACCGTGGTTTTATTACCTGATACCGCAGGTTCCAGACGAATATGTACCGGCTGTTGTTCTTCTTCGTAAAAGTAAGGCCTTATGGCATAAACTTCTTTTACCGTGCCTGTGCCCGGCTGAACAATAATCCTGGCATCATTCAATACCGTGGGGTCATCAAGCCATTTAATGTCAAATTTTTCATAGGGTGGGATGCGCACCAGGTGAATTATAAGGTCATAGCCCTCTTTGGTCTCCCGTCTGTACACCAGCCGTTTCCACCAGACTTTTTCCGCAGAGTCAACTTTTACCATTTTTTCAGCTGCTGCTTCCGGCACCACCTTTATGTCCGGCGCCCAGATGAAGCGGGAGTACCGCGTCATAAACTGGAGTGTTGGGCGCAGACTGGGGTAAAACCCGCCCGCAAAGTGGTGCTGCGATGCGATGAGCTGAGCGCCAAAATAGTTAACAGTGGGCCAGCCCCATCTTGTCGGACCCCGCGCATCCGTTAATAACGGCGCAAACATGTAACCCATGATTGCGCTGGTCCGGTATGGCTGAATAATATAATCCCGGTTGGTAAGCAGCAAATCAAACATGTCCGCCGGTCTCTTATAAGGGGGGCGGAAGGCGCCGCTTTGTATTTCAATAAGAAACATCACATTTTTCCAGTCGGCGGCAGCGCGAATGGCTGCGTCTGAAGGGTCCACTTTATCATCAGCGCCACTGCCAAGATAGAAGGTAAGTCCACGCTGCTTTACATAGTGTTCCACTGCTCCCCAAGCCCAGTTAAACCAGGTGCCGAAGTTAGGGTTGTCTTTTTTCAGTATTTCAGAAAAAAGTCTATGGTTTCTGGCGCTTAACTTCACATAGTCTTTATAACTGTCGGAAGGCACATTGGGTTTCCCGTCATAACCATATCCTGCCCATATACCAAGGTTGCCGTCAACATAGATACCGTCGCAATTGAGAAACTCTGCCTGCTTTTTGATGGATTCAGCCATAAAGATAATCACGTCTTCACGAGCATAATTGAGCGGATTGTGTTGCCATGAGAGGATTTTTCTGTCTAGATAAGGCTTTGTCACCTTGCGTTTGGGCCCTATCTCTATAGGCGAGGCAAGCTCCATCGGGTTGGGAGACCCCCCATAGACCGGGTCAACCGCAAACTGTCCATTAGGGCTATATAGTGAAAACTCAGGGTGCTGTCTGATAACCTCATACCCCATCTGGCCGGCATATGCAAATGTCTGATAAAAAGTGCCCATCACGCCCTGCCTTCTGAAATGTGCATATTCAGCGCGGCGGCGCGGCATATTTAAGTGATATAATGGCTGTGAAGCATGATATTGTTCAATATCCTCACACCATTCAGCCTGTACTCCCCAGTCGGTCGGTTCAGAAGCGAAATGATGGCGCTGGTTATAGTAGGTTGTCCAGGGGTCTATCTTATGACTTTTCATCTGCCCCATGTAGGCATGCTGCTGAACACGAAACCACTCTGCTGCCACTGCATAAAATTCCTGCCATCGGTCAACAATCCTGCCTTCGCCGTCAACAAACTGTACCTCTATGCCCCGGCCGTATGTCTCCGGTCCTACATTGTAAGAAAACCGCCATTGCTTGGTCTGTCCCGCCGGCACGGTAAAATCGGAACGGCTGATTTCCCGCACCGCATCAAGGTCAAGATGCATCCGCGCTATCAGTGTCCCTTTTTGCCCGCTGCCGGTGGTATTGGCTATTGTGGCTGTTGTGGTTGCCCGTTCATTCTCGTCATACCGTACCTTGTTAGACCTTACATCTGTTATTGTTATGCTATCCGGCACAGGTTCGCGATAACCCAACGGATAATACTCTTTATCTCCTTCTGCAACCGTAACATCTGACTTGGCAACCTTATCCTCGGCCCCGCCTGTAATCCTGTTTAATACACGGGTTAACACGATCATATCATTATAAGAGGCGCTGAGGACTAATTTCTTTTCCTGGCCGACAATATACGGCTCAAGCTGCGCCGTTTTTGCTTCCAGCGATTCATACAATTCCTGGTTAATTTTATCTTTTTGTCCTCTGAAGATTTTTACCGCTGCGGTGTATTCCTCCATTTTTTTTCCGAAAGCATCGTCTGCCTTTATTGCTTCCGTCTCAAGGTTTTCTATCCACCCGCCTGTGCCGTACAGCTTGATATATTCCCTGGTTATTTCTAAATCAGCGGCATCGGCGGGAAAAAAGTCAACTTCTCCTATATCCACATGACCTTTGCCTGCTAAATACAGGTTTATACCGGTTATATCTGTCCTGTTATTGGCGAATATACCGCGATATTCTACCCATTTGTTTGCATCTATCTGTTTGCGGATGACAGGAATACTGTCCATGAAGCATCCACCGGCATAACAGTAGACCCCCAAGCTTAATTCGCCCGCTCCCCGCGCCTGTATCCTTGCTATATAGGCCCGGGACGGTTCAGGTCTGCCAAAATATGAAGCAAGATGTCCACTGCCATCCAACTTTATGTACGCGCTATCCTTCCACCCTCCGCTACGGTAATACTTAACAATCCCATTTCCTGTGGCCGGATTGGGGATCCACCACTTGGGCAGCACAAGGCCATCAGGCAACTCCCACCCTTTGTCTTTTGCCGACACAATCTCTTTATCATCAGGTCTATACTGATGCGCGCTTCCAAAATTCCCGTTACGTACATTTCCATATCTTACCGTATCAGACGCGCCCGTTGATATAAAAGCGTGCAAAATTAAGAAAGCACATATTATTTTCATTTTTCTCCTTACTCTTATTGATTTCCCGGGAGGGACGGCCCCGCCGTTGGCGTGGCAAGCATTCTTGCCACGCTCATAGCGTGGCTGCCGTCCACGGCTTTTTCTGATAAATTAGGCATGTTATCTCATTACTATTCAGGTTGTTTAGACTAGTGCTCCCGCCTTCACGAAGCCCTCGCTTCGGTGGGCGAAGGAAGATCGTAGCGAAAGCGCTTCGCTTCGCGGAGTAGCACTGCAGCGCTTAGTTTTTTGGGTTCGTCCGCAGAATGTAGGGGTCACACGAATAAGAAATTTCCGCCACAGCGGATCTGCCGAGGCAGCAACCACTTGCGTGGGCGGATAACCCAACGCGACGTCTTTTCGCCAATGCCTTGCCGGCATTGGCGAAAAGTGAATATTGCGCGAATATCGCGCAATATTCAGGTTATAGTGTTAATGGCGACCACTCTTCGGCCTTACTCGTCTGTGGATCTGCGACCCAGAATATACCAGGTTCGGCTTGCGGGTTAGCATAAGTCACAACAATATTATGTTCAGGACAAATAGAAGTAAGAGCCCCTTCTGCTCTATCAGCAATAATTCTACGCACGTCTTCAGCAGAGCATTTTCCCTCATAGTTATTGATAAAATCCAACAGTTTCCCGCGGCGTAATCTTGTTGTCGAACTCTCCGGAAAGGAAATAACACCATGTCTTTTAAAAATAAACATTAAACGATCAGAAATAATGTGATTAGTCATAACATAAGGCGGCTTATCCGTAACCTCAAATAACCCATTAGAGGTATGATGCGCACAAAACACATTACCCCCTGAATCCGTACAGACCAGGTTTATATTAAAAGGAAATCTGCGGCAGAATTGGCGGACTTCGTCGACTGTAGAACAGGTCTGTAATATTACGGCTTGGGCCAAATCCTGATTAATTGTATTGGGAACTCTCCTGATCCCTGGAAGAACCTGCGAGGATGAACCGAGGGTTAAACCGGCACTATTGATGCCGCGTGTGCCCCATATCGTACCAGCAATAGGAAATGAAAAAAAACGGCAGCCGTTTACTGGAACAAATTTTATCAGACCACAGTAATATTCCTTAGCGTCATCCAAGGCCCCGGCACTAGCAATCGTCCCGTCGCAAAGTGATATCACCATGCTAGAACAGCCTTTAGTAGTTTTTCCTGAATACAACTTGTACTGCCAGACACGCAGGTTCAGATAAAGTATATCCTTATAGCGCTGTTTTGCACCTGCTGCTATACCTTCCATCGTTTTGATAAGCCATGGCCAGTTCTCAGTAATAATTTTTTCCTGCGTCTTCATATAGGAGATAAATTCGGGATCATCTCTTGGAAGCGGATCGTATCCTTCTCGTAGAACAAGAATACTAAGATTTTTTTGAATAAGATCCATAAAGGTTTTACCATATGCTTTCCCCATTTCTTCAGGATTACCTCTAAAGGTATGAAAATTCATATTTAATTGCCTCTTTTTTACAAATTTATCATATCCAGAGTCGCCGGATGTATTTTATTCGCCTTCGCCAGAATACCCCGTGGCTTGCCGCGGGGATGAACCGCCGTCGCTCCAAGGGAGCTTATGGCGAGTCATGATGGCGTGGCGACCACGGCGTAGATAGGATGAGAAGGCAAATAAAAAAGGACCGATCTCCTCGAGATGTGACA
>CAYQNY010000234.1:0-4893 GCA_964418925.1 uncultured Verrucomicrobiota bacterium | reverse complement strand
TCTCAGCCGCAGGTCGTTCCGTTACAGATGCGCCTGAAAGTAATCAGGGTCAGCCCTTGAATCAGCAATTAACATAAAAGTTGTCTTTTGGAGCCGCTCAGAAACAGTCTCTACAGGCCCACTTCGCGGAAGATCACGTGATAGATGGCCCCTTCAAATAAAAGCCTGGTGTGCCTTGCCATGCAACGCGCACTACCACACCCATCCCTGGCCCGGCAACCTTAATTATTCTTTCAAGGGCTGACCCTAATTTCTCTTGAGCTTTCAAGGGCTGACCCTAATTTCCTTCTGATGTTGAAAATGGAGGGGGGGACGGGATTTGAACCCGTGGAGGCCATTTCTGACCCCATCCGATTCTTAATCGGACGCATTCAGCCTCTCTGCCACCCCCATTTATGAACTAATTATAGTAATATTATACATGAATTTATCAAAATATTCATGGAAAAATGAATAATATTTCATATTCCATATCTACGCTCTTTCCAATTCTTTGCCCAGCGCAAGCTGCTTCTGTATTTCTCGCTCTGTGTGTTTCAGCGCCCAATCATAGAACTCATACGTAGGTGTTCCCGTAGGAATACCCGGAAGCAGCTTCGTGACAGCATCCCTGAATGCCACGTGCTCTGGGAAAGGTTGTCCCAATATGCCGCAGCCACCTTGGCATTGGACAACACCCTTCAGATTACCAAGAACGACTTTTACAGCATTTGGGCTGCAGCTCTCAGCTCTCTGAATGATCTTTAAGAAGAAATCTGGATGTTGGACTATTAGCTGGGCATGATGATGGTCTATGATTTGAGCAAGAGATATGATGATTTCCTCGGAATCGGATTCGACTACTTCCTCCAGTGCCAACATACAATCACCAATATCAGCTCCACCCAGAGCCCAAAACAAGGCAATTAAGTTTCGTTTGTTTGTTCCGTTTTCGGAGATGATTTTATCTCTCACTTCCCGTAATAGTCCTTTCCGTTGGTCTTTCTGAATAGTGCCCATGGTCGGCCAGTCGTTAAACATACACACCGGCCGATATGCAAAGTCTTCGTGTTTCTTTGCGTATTCGATTCTTTGAAGAAACAGGCTAATCAATGCTGCGGGATTCTGTGCAGCAACAAACTCCAAGAACTGATCTGTCTGATACTCGTGTTGTCCTATCTCTTGCGCTTGAAGCAGCTTGCCGAGATAAATTGTCACAGTCTTGGAGTCCAGTTCTTTATACGGGATTGCGTGTTGCCCAAAGTTCGTGAAAAAAGCTTCGCAAAGAGTCACAGAGCCACCAATGTCGTAATTGCACAAAATGCCTAGTGCTGTTTTCCGATGGCGTTCCGGCAAACAGTGTACAGATTTCAAGAATCCGCACTTGACGTCATCACTTTCGCTCGACAGCCCTCTTTGAAGTTGCTCTATTTCGACTTCACCCGCATCGGATAGCCAGCCGCCATATTCAAAGAGAAGAACAATTTGTTGTATCTGACTCTGAGAGCCGTGAATAAGCAAACGCGATATCAATTCTTGAGCCTTTTCACGATTTTCGTGTGCCAAAGCTTGAATAAGAACGGATAGTGTATAGGTAAGAAGTGATGCTGGATTTTCTGAGACCAATACTGCAGACTCAGCACACAATTTTGACGCCTTTGTTGCCAGCATTTGTATAAGTGGTTGCGGCGATGGCGTGAGGCCTGCTTGTACCATATTCTCCATGCGATATTCGAGTAATTCTACAAGTGCATGGGCCGACTTAACGTGCTCTAGTATTTCTTGTGTCACTGAATTGAAGAAATCATTTATTGCATTCTTGAAGTCCTTATGGCAGCTCTGCTTCTCTGAAGAGCGGAGTATGTATACGAAGTCATGATGCAAACTGCCTCTTAGGACCATTGTTAGCCGTACGTCGAAACTCTCCTGTAGCTCATCAAGAATTGCTCTACACAAGTCTGCCAAGTCAGAGCAATGGAGATGCTCTTTGGCCACCTGTCTGGCTTTATCTACAGTTGTTGGAGTGTTTTTTGCTCTGGCCACAGCAAGTAGACCTTCGAGTGCAAGCCTTCGCTCAGGTAACCAACCCTGTAGTTCCTCATTCGTAATCCGCCGCCCCTTCCCCCCATGGGGCAGATTTGCAACTTTTGATAGAGACTCGATGGCGCGTAATGTCGTCTTCTCTGAACTATTTCGACCTAGTTCGATAATTTTCTCAACTACTTTCTTTCTCCACCCATAAGGACGAAGCCCGAATGATATGAAGCTTACTTTCGCACCTTCTGATCGTACCTCCTCATCCTCTTTCCGCAGTATTGGATCAAGAACGTCAAAGACGGAGTATATATGGTCTTCCCAGCCTTGTTCTTTCGCCCACTGACATGCGCACTTGAAGATCTCGTAACTGACTCTCACATCCTTAAATAATCCATACCCAGCAATGCTCTGTAAGGCTTGAATGGCCTTGTTGGCACTTGAAAAGACAGGCTTTTTCCCATCTCTTCCGATTTCCCATAGCTCATTAGCACAGAATGCGGCGTACGCCCGGTATCCTCCAACGGAGCTCAAGATATCGATGACTGTATTTTCCATATTACCGAAAATCAGCGAGGAATCATCATGTGCTCCGGCAGATTTGACCATCTCGATTGGATGTCTAATGGCGTTCAGCGCTTGTGCAGGCTGCAAATGAGCAATCTCAGAAATAAGATCTAGTCCAGCAGCGACCGTGGCTCTATCGGTATTTTCACATGCACTACCTAATGCCTTCCATATATCCGCGAGAAGGTCTCTACTCTTCTCAAAGCCAAGCCGCCAGTCGACCTCCGCAAGGTTTCTAATGATGATCTCCGGACACACGTTGGAGAAATGCTCGAACACTCTACTGGCATATCCTGTATTCGTCTCGGTAGACGCCGCGAAACAGGCTTCCTCAAGGAAGGCATCCGCTATCACATCGGGGGCAAGTCTGGCAGTGTCACCGACTCTCGTTAATAATCTTGCTTCGACTAAACTGTCAACAGCTTGATTGAACATATCTGTTGGTATGTTCAAGAAGGAACTTGCAACTTTGTTTACCTTGGGATTCCGCAGAGGAAGTGGGTTTAGCGCGGCTATGAGGTAGATGAGTGAACGAGGGTCGATCCCTGTTAGGATTTGTTGTGCCGACTCCAATATTTCTTGGCAGAATCGATCTAGGATAGCCCGCCTAAAACTGAGATCGTTTGAGATTAGGCTTGGATGTACTGCCTGCTCCTTGATGTATCGAGCACCAATTACACTCATCAGTGGCGAATCCCCTAGCGCAGCTACTAGAGGTTCGATAACCCTTAAATGGTTCGTCCCAATAATATCGCTGGTTAGTTTTCTCGTCTCATCCTTGCTCAGCGGGCCAAGCTCGGTAAACTCGATGCACCGACGTTCAGCAAGCGGCTGCTTGTAGATAACAGAACGCAGCATGGCTCTTCCATGCGGCCGGCAGCAAAGGAGTAGTTTCGGAGTACTGTCATCGCTCGCTATGCAGGCAACTAGGCGGTCAATGTCCTTTTTCCTGTGAGCATCATCGATGATGATAACTCTACATTTTGGAAGCACTTGAAGTAGATCATTGTCGATATCTCTTTCGCGAAGGAAGAGAACGCGTTTACCCTCGTCCTTGTCAGGATGACGTTTGGCCCACTCAAAAAGAACCTTCGATTTGCCAACGCCACCAGTTCCAACCAGCAGTCCGATTTTTGAGCATTCATCTTCGAAGAATTTCTCGAGCTCCGCCAAAGTCCTTTCTCGTCCGACCATCGGAAACACATGCGAAAGCCATCCATCATTTTTCATGAATGGTTCATAGTACTTATCCGCATCGACAAAAGCTCCGTATGCCAGTCCGTCTCTCAATAGCAACTGCGTAATACCAGCTGACACATTGCATGCAAGATTATCAGGGCTGGTGAAATAGTCAGGTGTCACTCGGGTAGAGATCTTGTCCTTGAGGCACTTAACCTCTTTTTCTTTGCCAACCTCTTTGTTTGGTTGCGGATCGACGTGTTGCGGAGAAACGAAATAGCAGAGGCATTTAATCCCCCTGACTTGCGCGAAGTCAAATTCCTGCTCCGTTATAGACAACACACCTCCCTTTGGAATGGTGCCGTAGCGATATGCATAGATACCTATAAGAACTTGACACTGAGAAAGCTCTTCAATACAAACACGAGTTGGCTCCTCTGGACGCGCCCCGAAAAGCTCCATTCCCCTTACCTGACAAAGGGATCTCAAAGCTTGATCGACAACAGTTCGATGCTCTAGTAAATCGAGATATGTTGAACTGAGAAATATGTTCATCTCATTCCGCCCCCATATCCATTCACCTTTTTCCTCAGCCACGCTATCCACTTATAAATGTTTATTATATTCCCTCCTACCCCTCCTGTCCAGCACCCGAAATCCCCTTGTCACTCCCCTTCGCTCTGTCGAGCAACCGAAACCCCTCTGTCACTTTCACCGCCACCATTTTGACACCCTTATATCCATTATTTCCTTGATTAACCCCAACAAGTCCAATATAATTAATTTGTATGCAAGCCATTCTAAACAAGCAATATACACAACATTATGCCACCAGACGAGCAGGCTCCCAAACGGGCATTTCTATATGCTCGAACCAGTCAGGACTCTGAGGATGCTGGCTTGAAGGTCGGTCTTCAAACAGAATACTTGCCGACTCGGGTTGAGAACGCTATCCTTTAGGCATGAAAACGCATCAGGAAATTGATCAGCGGAGCCTGGCCTTGGCCCGCGCAGTAGTGGAAATTATCGACCGGGATCCGGAACGGATGGGTTTGCAGAAAGCCCGGGAAACCTGTGCGCGCTGGTTCCGCGATAATCCTGCTCCTGCCATTGCGGAATGGCTTCCCATCCTTA
>CAYQNY010000233.1:0-4935 GCA_964418925.1 uncultured Verrucomicrobiota bacterium | reverse complement strand
CGTTCACTTACACGGTAAAGACAAATGCTCCGTGGATTGCCGCCAGTTCCAACGGTGGGACGCTGGGGGCCTACGCGACCAACCTCATCTCAGTGACCTATGCGGCCACGACGGGTTGGTCGCCGGGGGAAAGCAACACCACGATTACCATTGCCTCGACCAACGGCGGCGGGGCGACGCAGACGGTATCCGTGGTCCTGAACGTGATGGACCTGCAGGTGGCGCCCGGGGGTCTGACGAACTCGGTTATGCTGGGACACACGCCAACGCCGCAGACCTTCTGTGTGAGCAATTCAGGGGTGGGTTCGTTCACTTACACGGTAAAGACAAATGCTCCGTGGATTGCCGCCAGTTCCAACGGCGGGACGCTGGGCGCGGGTGGGTCAAACAATATCACGGTGACTTATGCACCCACCACGGGTTGGTCGCCGGGGGAAAGCAACACCACGATTACCATTGCCTCGACCGATGGCGGCGGCGCGACGCAGACGGTTTCCATCGTCTTGAACGTGATGAGCCTGCAAGTGCCAGGGGGGTTGACCAATAATGTGATGAAAGGATTGACATCGAGCCAGACGTTTGACGTGGTTAATCTTGGCAGCGGCCTGCTCGGCTATACCATCAGTACCAACACGTACAACTGGGTTACCGTGGTCCCGGCGGGCGGTGTCCTGACTAATGCCTTCACGAATACGATTGCCGTCACTTACGCGGAGACTTTGCCGAATGGCGTTACCACAGGTATGTTGACGGTGGCTTCGTCGTCCGGTGGCGGGGTGACGCAAAACGTGGCGTTGACCGTGAATGTCATGGAATTGCAGAGTACACCGGGGGGCTTAACGAACTCGGTTATGCTGGGGCACACGCCGACGCCGCAGACCTTCACGCTGGTGAACAACGGCGCCGGATCGTTTAATTATGCGATCAGCAATAATGCGGCTTGGGTGACATCCAGTTCCAACAGCGGCACGCTGGGGGTATATGCGACCAACGTGATTACGTTGACTTACGGGTCCACGGCGGGCTGGCAGCCGGCAACCAGCAACGCGATGGTGACGATCGTATCCACCAACGGCGGCGGGGCGACGCAGACGGTTTCCGTCCTGATGAAGATTATGGATATCCAGCCGAGCACGTCGGCATTGACTAATACGGTTATGGTGGGATTTACGCCGACGGATCAGAGTTTTACACTGGTTAATCCGGGCCAGGCGCCGTTGACGTACACGCTGGCGACGAACGCGCCATGGGTGACCTGTGCGGATCCGGCTGCCGGTGTGTTGACCGGGCCCGGCACGAACACGATTGCGGTAAGCTATGCAACGGCCACGGACTGGCAGGCGGGAGTAAGCAATGCATTGATCACCATGGTCTCTACGTCAGACGGCGGCGCAACGCAGACGGTGGCGGTGGTCATGAACGTGCTGGCGGAGATACCGACGCCGACGGGGGTGACGGCCAGCGACGGAACGTATGCGGATAAAGTGCGTGTGACATGGACGACCGTGACCAATGCGACGGGCTATCAGGTCTGGCGAAATACGGCCGACAGCACGGCGACGGCCGAAAATCTGGTCGCAACGGCGGCCATAACGTATGACGATACCACAGCCAGCCCGGATGTGATTTATTATTACTGGGTGAAATCCACGAACAGCCTGGGAATCAGCTTGTTCAGCGCGTCGGCTGCGGGATGCCGAACTCTGGAGGCGCCGACTGGCGTAATCGCCAGTGATGGAACCTATACGGATAAAGTATCGGTGGCGTGGCAAACCATACCGGGTGCGGCCATCTATGAAGTGTGGCGGAACGCGACGTTGGATACCAGTACGGCCGAGAAGATTTCCAGTTCCAATCTGACGGTTGCCGCCTATGATGACACCCTGGCTGCGGGTGGGGTAAGATATTATTATTGGGTTAAGGCCAGGGGAACCACGGACTGCGTCAGCGCGTTCAGTGTTCCGGATACGGGCTGGCGCGCCTTGGTGGCCGCGGGTATGTCGGCCAGTGACGGTTTGCGCCGTGAGATACGGGTCACATGGACGGCGACAGAGGGTGCGACGAGTTATGAGTTGTGGCGCAATTTGACGGCTGATATTGAAAGTGCCGTGCGACTGACCAATGGCACGGTCCAGGCCTATCGTGATCTGGATGTTAGTCCGACTGTGATTTACTTCTACTGGGTGAAAGCGATCTGTGACTTGGGTATAACGATCAGCGGTCCGGATACAGGCTGGTGCCGCGGCGGGAAGTGGGACTTCGGAGGGGATGGCCGCGCAGATGCCTGGTATTACTACGCGGCAAGTGGACGCTGGTATGTGGTGCCGACTTCCAATGTGGTGCAGACGACGGTGTTCGGCGGCCCGGGCATAGTGGCAGTGCCGGAAGATTATGACGGCGATGGCAAGACCGATCCGGCGATCTATGAGGAACAGTCGGGAACCTGGATGGCCATGCTGTCCGGCAGCGGCTATGCCACCGTGTCGGCCACAGGTTTTGGCGTGCCGGGGTACCAGGCGGCTGTGGGCGATTATGACGGCGATGGCAAGGCGGATCCGGCGGTGTATGAAGAAATAACCGGAAATTGGATGGTTATGTTGTCGGGTAATGGGTATGCCGTGGCATCGGCCACAGGTTTTGGCGCGCCGGGGTATCAGCCGGTGCCGGAAGATTATGACGGTGACGGCAAAACTGATCCGGCCGTGTATCAGACGTCGTCCGGCAACTGGTTTATCATGCTGTCCGGCAGTGGATATCAGAGGCAATATTATCAGTTCGGCGCCAGCGGCTATGCGCCGGTGCCCGCGGGGTACAACGGACTGGGGTATGCGGAAATTGCCGTTTATCATGAGGCGTCGGGCTATTGGTTTATCCGGCTGGGGCCGGGTGAATATGAAGCCATTCTGTTAGGTGCGCCCAGCTATTCGCCGGTCCAGGCGGATTACGACGGTGACAGGTATGCTGATGAGGCGGTGTTTTACCGCGATATTCATGATTCGCTCTGGTATCTCTTGGAGTCCAGAGAGGGATTACGAACTATTTCCGGCCGGCAAAGCCGTCCATGATAGTGACTGAATTTTGCGTATGATTACACGTAAGCCCGCGCGTCGGCATTGAAAATTAAGATGGAAACCGTGTTCCGTCGCGGCGTTTGACCGCGCTGATGACGGCTTGGTTTACCTTGTGTGTGAGTTCGGGTGTAAAATTCAGGTGATAACTGAATAGCGCATAAACCGGTTGATGATGGGAGCAGGACAATGATGCAAAATGCATATAGGTCAGGACGCATAAATCGAAGGTGGTATCAGCAAGGTGTCGGTCTGGGTTTGGTGGTGGTCTTGTTGCCGGCTTTGGGTGTGTGCGGCGAGGAGCTGGCGGCGCCTGATGTTTCCGTCCCGGTTGTGACAACGACTCAGGCAGTGCCGACTGCCGCCGTCTCTGCCGTTATTGTGCCTGCTTCGGCGCCCTCCGTGAGCGGGGATACTCAGGATCATCGCTGGCGGATATCCGAAATGGTCAGCCAAAGCCGGAAGGCTAAGCAACCGGTCTTTTTTGGCGTGCGCCTGGCGAATGCACCTCGTGCGGCGCTTGTGGAAACACCGCGAGTATCGTATGAATCGGGAGACAAACTCCCTATCCGGTTGTGGGGATGTAATGATTTGCCGCAGGAATTCACGGGACAGGTGCGTTTGACGCTAAAACGGGGAGATGAAATTATCAAAACCTGGGAAAAAACTGCCCGGTTGGCGCCGACAACAGCGGTCCGTCTTGCAAAATATAATTTTGATACATCAGAACTGGCGGCAGGTCAGTATGCGCTGGAAACGTCGTTGTGTGACGATACGGGCACGCCGGTTCAACAGCACGTAGCGTTCGTTACGGTTTGGGTGAGCAAAAAAGAGCAAGCTAGACGTAAGGCGCGAGCGGATTTATCCCGCCGTAACGCCTTGGCAAAGGCGGAAAAAAAAGCCGCCAAAGAAGCCAAGGCCAGGGTAAAGGCCGACTTGTCCCGCCGTAGCGCTTTGGCGAAGGCGGAAGCCAAAGCCAAACGTGAGGCGGAAGCCAAAGCCGAAGCCGAAATAAAAGCCCGGCGGGAAGCGGAGAAGCAAGCCGCGGCCGAGGCCAAGGCCAGGGTAAAGGCCGACTTGTCCCGCCGTAGCGCTTTGGCGAAGGCGGAAGCCAAAGCCAAACGTGAGGCGGAAGCCAAAGCCGAAGCTGAAATAAAAGCCCAACGGGAAGCGAAGAAGCAAGCCGCGGCCCAGGCTCGACGCGATATGACACTGAAGGCAAAAGCCGAAGCCGAAGCCCGGCGAGCGGCCGAAAAGCAGGCCACTGAAGCGGCTAAAGCGGAATCTGAAATCGAAACATTGATGCAATGGAAGTCTGAGCTTAAATCAAAGGCCGATCAGGTGGAAGCAGATCAAAAGGCGGCGGCAACAAACGCAACGGCGCTGACGGCGGCCGCCCAGGCGGCCCAGACGACAGCGGATCAGCAGACGGCGGCGTCGGCGCGGGTTCTGCAGGCGTCGAAAGTCGACGCGCCTAGGGATGTGGCGGCGAAGCTGAAAGCAGAATCCAAAGCGGCGGCGGCCGTGAAAAAGCAGGCCGTTAGAGACGCCAAGATGAAAGCCAGGCAAGCGGCCGCGGCCCAGCGGGATTTGAAGGCCAGGCAAAAGGCAACAGCCAAAGCGACAGCGTCCGTGGAGCGTGTCACTAAAACGATTGCGGATCGCCAGGCTACCCAGGTCGCCCAGGCCAGGCAAGCGGCTGAACAAATAGCCAAGGCGGACTTGTCTCGCCGTAGCGCTTTGGGGAAGGCGGAAGCGAAGATCAAACTGGTGGCCGAGGAAAAAGCGGCCCGCGACGCCAAAGTCAAGGCACGCCTGGAATCCGGGTTGCTGGGGCCAACCGCCGGTCAGCCGGCAACGGAAGCGC
>CAYQNY010000232.1:0-4968 GCA_964418925.1 uncultured Verrucomicrobiota bacterium | reverse complement strand
GGTTTACCCCGCCACAGGCGGGGCCTTTGTGGCTATTTTGAAATTCCTTAGCATTTAATTAGGCCGTCAAAGGCGGCAACATCTTAACCCAATGGAAAGTAATCCCATGACACGTAAAGAGGCCATCAAACGAGTGCTCGCCTTTCAGCCGGTCATCCCAACGCCGTATAACCTGGATTTCACGCGCAAAATGCGGGCGAAGCTGGTGGCGCACTTCGGTCAGGACGATGTTGACGACGCCACCGGGAATTATCTGCTTCAAATCAACGTGGGCTCAAATGCCGGCGCTGAAATCAATCGTGTGGCCGCCGGTTTGATGAAGCCGGCGGGTTCAAACCGTTTTGTGGATGAATTCGGCGTAGTCTGGGACAAGAGCGGCGGTGACGACATCGGCATAACCGCCAACCAGGTCATCAGCAAACCGGATGCGGGCTTATGCCGCCTGCCCGATCCGGCCGATCCCCTCCGCTGGAACGGTTTCGAGCGTATTGCCGCGACCGCCGGTGACCGCTACGTGCTGGCATGTTTCAGTTCCCCTTTGTTCCAGCGCGCCTGGTTCCTGCGCGGCATGGCCGATTTTCTCATGGACCTGGCGCTGAACGAGGCTTTCGTCCATGAACTGCTGGACAAGCTGATGGAATTCAGCCTCGGGATCGTACAAGAAGTGGCCAGGCGCAAGGCTGACGGCATTTTCTTCTATGACGATTATGCCCAGCAATCCGGGCCCCTATTTTCCCCGGAGATGTTTCGACGCTTCTTTTTTCCCCGGCTGAAACGGATTTTCAGCACAGCACGGGCCTCGGGATTGGATGTGTTTTTTCATTCCTGCGGGGATGTTTCGCTGCTCCTGGAGGACATCGTGGCCACCGGCGCCCAGGTGTTCAACCCGTTTCAGCCCGAAGTGATGAACGTCGAGGCTGTCGCACGCCGGTTTACCGGGCGGCTGGTGTTTTATGGGGGTATTTCAACTCAGCAGACCCTGCCCTACGGCACGCCTGATGCCGTGCACGCTGAAGTCCAACGCCGGTTGGCATTATTCAAAGACAGCGGCGGATATATCCTGGCACCGGCCCACGCAATCCAACACGATGTTCCCCTGGAAAACGTGCTGGCCCTTCTGGATGCTGTCCGGACATAATTGCCCCTGAAAACAGCAACGCCTGCGGGAACCATTGCGTGTCCCCGCAGGCGTTGGATGAATTTAATCGGGACTGCTGATATCCGGTTAAGACTACCCGTAATACAGGTAGTAATAGTAATACGCCCAATCCATGTAATAGTCGTAATAGTAATTGGCGTAACTGCTATTGCCGGAATACATATAATAATAATACATGGCATAGGCGTAATAGTAATAGCAATAGGCATAGTCCAGGTACGAACTGGCGTAGTAATAATATTGGTACGCCAGGGTATAATAATACTCGTAATAAGTGTAATAAGTATTCGCTGTATTATACAGGTCGTAATAATACTGGGCGTAGCCCATGTAATAGTTGTAATAAGAGCTGGCGGACGAGCTGTCGCCTTGATACATGTAATAATAATACGCGGCATAGGCGTAATAGTAATAGCAATAAGCCATGTCAAGATACGATCCCGAGGATTGGTAGCTGGAATAATAGTTATACGCCAGGTTATAATTGGCTACGTATTGAGTGTAGTAATCGTCCTCCGCGGGATTGGTCGTCAGTCGCAAGGTCTGATTCCACGTGCCATTGCCGAGATACCGGCACACCCCATCATAGGTTTGAATGCTCTGTCCATTACTAGGCCAGGGATCGTTCACATACACCGAATTGCCGGAGGTTCCACGGAGGATGATGGCATGCCCGCCGCCTTGATCCCATGCCACGCCGATCATGACGGGTCGTGAGTTGGCCATTTCATTCGCGAGCGTGCTCAACGGTATGGAAGAAAGATCGCTATCGGACGTGCTGGACCCTGAGCTGGAAATGTTCCCGAAATGCAAGAGAACCTCATCGCAACCTTTCATGCTGGGATCCGGCGAATCGTAAAGATAGTTCGGTATATTTCGTCCGCCAACCGCCCAATTCGCAATGGCCGTTTGCGAGTATGTTTTAGAATAGTATGCGAGGATCATCTGCGAACTGGCGTTCCAGCACCATTGATCCTGCTCCTGATCATACTGCGGGACGCTCAGGACGGCTCCCAAGCAATAACTGGTGGCCGCCAGTACGACAGCCGCGGTGATCGCAATAAACTTGGGTCGAGAATGACAAATGTTCATGGTGGTTTTTCCTCCTATTGGATTATCGATTAGATCCCTTGAGCGCATTCTGAACAACGGGTTGCAACTGTGTAATCACGTCGTCAGCAGTCCCCAGTATTGCATAATCATCAACCGGGAGTTTTGTTGCTTGCAATGGGTTTGTTACCGCGGGTTTTTTCGCAACCAGCCGGGTAAGGTTGTAGGCGTCCTTTTCCGGAACGGTAAACAAATACTGCTTAGCCTGGAAAATAACAATCAGCATCGGCTGATAACCTTGCGCTGCCTTCCATTGACGGCTGAGCGCTCCCAATTCTCGCGCTAACCCGGCATATCCCAGGGAAACCGCTTGCCACTGGTTATCGACCTGATTGACAACCAGAATGGCCCTGGTTTGGCCTCCCATCAGGACCGGAAAATACCACATCGTGGTCGGGGTAACCATGGACGTCACCGACATCCCGGTCCGGTAGTTTTGCAAAGCGGTGGGGGTAATCGTATACATCAAAAAAGGCGTTCCCAAAGAGGCCATGCCCCGGACATCGCCATGGACAAAACCATATTGTTCCAACGACTCCGTGGGAATTTTATTTAAAAACGGCTGCAGGCCTTCAACGGCCGCTTGTTGAACGGCTTCTGGAGCATTCTGCTCAGCCATTAAACAAGGAACGGATAAAATCCATGCCCCGACCATTAATACGGCTAACAATTTTCCTGTTTTCATGTTAGTGTTTCCTTGGTTTGTGTGAGTTGAATACGAATCCCGTGTGCCAGATCATTTATATGTTTGTGCCATCCGTCCTCCAAGTATGGGTAATATCTTTTCATGTCAACAGGCTTGATCTGGAGTCACTGTCTATGCATGAAAAGCACCATTTTGACCTATATTCCCTTATCTATTATTTAGATTAAACCATATTTCGGGTATCTTTGCAAGATCTTTTTTATTTTTTTTAACGATTCAGGAAGGCACGAAGAAGTCGAAAGTCCAAGGTCAAAAGTCGAAGGACAGAGGATAGTCAAAGGTCGTTCGCCACGAATAGTAGTTGCTCCGCCGCGGCGGATACGCCGGACACAACTATAAAACGCTCCGACTTTTCATTTATGGCGCCATCAACAGGAAACAGCGATCTGGCCTCAATAAATGACTGCTTGCTGCGGCATCAGCATGGCAACCGCGACACGGATTGGGTCGCCCCGAGCAAACGTCCGTGCAGCGAGGGGACAAAACGGGAACGCGTCAGCTTGGCCCAGGTGCAAGGCGTCGCGGATGGCATGATACTCGTGTATATGCCGTTCGCGACAACACCGCAGATGGGCCAAGATCACACGCGACCCGTTTTGCCCAATCCGTGCCGCTTATTCCCAGGACATATAACAATGTAATGATACCACCTAGGATTTCCCGTGGCTATTCGATCACAGGTCGATCGCCGGCCGGCAAAAACTTTACTCGCTCACGGGCTGGTAGCCGGGTCCGCCGAAACGGGCGCTGGACCATTGGTAATCATGGCCGGAGAGCCGGCCGTACCACACGCCACCCTGCTCACTATAGACACCCGGGTCGGCGCGGCCATCGCCGTCGAAATCGCCCGGCGCCGCTACATAGCCCGGTCCACCCAGCGCGAAGACCGCTCCCAGGTAATCCTCGGCCGATAACAGGATCAGCCATATTCCGTCGGCTTCCCGATAGACCACGGGATCAGCCAATCCGTCGCCGTCAAAGTCCGCCGCACCGGCCTGGAAACCGGAGCCGCCGAAGAAACCGTCCACCGGGGCATAGTTCTGACCCGACAACAGACCCGTCCAATGGCCGTCTGACTCCCGGTAGGCCATCTGGTCGGCCTTGCCATCGCCGTCATAATCCGCCATGACCGGCTGATAATCCGGTCCACCTGCCCAGTCCTCCCCAAATGCATAGCCAGAGGCAGACTGCAAGCCCGCCCAATAGCCCCAGGCAGGGCCGTACACAGCCGGATCGGTCTTGCTGTCGCCATCGTAATCCGCGGCCACCGGGCGGAACCCGGAGCCGCCGAATTGACCGCTAAGCACCTGGCCATCACTGCTCTGCAGAATCCACCAGGTCCCACTGGTTTCCTCGTAGAGCCCGTAGTCCAGCCGGCCATCGCCGTCGTAATCACCCACCGCCGCCCAAGTCCAATATCGGCCGACGCCCGTCACCGATTCAATCTCCGTAATTTCCTGCGCATGGTCGCCGGACAACAACACCGCCCATATCTTTTTGTCGCTGCGGCATAAGGCCGGATCGGCCTTGCCATCCCCGTCGTAATCGTTCAATGACCGGCCCGGCGAGTTCACACCAGTGGCTCTCACCAGTACTGTTCCCGGAGCGGTAGTCGTGTTATTCGTCAGGTTAGGATCGTTCAGCGCACTCAGGTGCCGTATCCGCACTTCCGGCCGGTACACACCCGCCAGATCCCCGCGCGCGGTTATCCCCTGCCGCTCCGTTGCCGTCAGGATGACCAGCGCCTCTTCGCCCATCGCCAGGTCAACGCTCCGCTGACAGTTCCCGATCCATACGGCGTTACCTTGAGCGCTGTTTTGCAGGAGCCGGTCCCCTGACCGACGATGATCGCCGTTCGCCTGTGGCGTAACGGCTCCTACATCAGAAAGACATGCTGCCTGCACACTCACCATATAAATATCGAACGCCACCCCGGCGGCGCTCAGCGTTTCAGGACCGCAATTCATCACCCGGCATGATACCGTGCCAGCCG
>CAYQNY010000231.1:1535-4982 GCA_964418925.1 uncultured Verrucomicrobiota bacterium | reverse complement strand
GTGGGTCTAATTTTCATGGTTTCAGTGTGAGCCATTTGGGCTCATGTTTGACTACGCAGTAGAATCTAATCCACATAGACTCGTTTCCCATGTTGCAAGTAATACCGGCGCCCGCCCTCTTGAAAATAAATTCGCATATTGTGCGGGGTGGGACCTTTTAACGAACCGGCCGGCCGCGCCGGAGGCGGCGCGGACTGCGGCTGACTCGCATAGGCTTTCAATGCCGCCGCATATTCCCGCGCTGTGCGTTCTTTGCGCGCCTGTACCTGCTGTAACAGTTTCTGCCGGGTTTCCGGAGCAATCTTATGCTGTTGGATAAATCGCTCGGCTTTCGCATTTCCCTGTGCCGCCGCCAGCGTCAGCCATCTGAACCCCTTGCTCTTATTGGCGCCCACGCCAATGCCCCGGTAGCAGATGATGCCCAGCGCATACTGGGCGGCGGCATGATTCTGCGCCGATGCCGCCAGGAAGTAAAGGATGGCATACGCATAATCCTTCTGTTTATAGAACTGCTGACCCACCTGGTACTGCGCCTGCGGATCCCCCAGGGCCAGGGCCTGATCCAGGGCTTCTTCGCCAGACACCGGCAACAGGCCGGACAAGCTCAGGCCCTCCTGGATCAACGACTGACAATTGAGCGCCGCCGCCTGGGCATCAATCCACGTTAAGCGAAATTCCTCATCCACTTTCAAGCGGTCATAGGCGTCAATATTCCAGCATCCGATAACCGTCGGCTTGCCGGCCACCATCACAACAACGTTGGTGCCTTCAACACCGGTATATACACCATGGATCACCAGGCCATCCAGTTGCCGCAAGCTCACGTCCTGATTCGTAACGCAGCGGGGATAAGCGCGATCCGTCTGACCGGCAATCACCTGCCGCGACGCCTCAAAACGCGCCAGCCACTGTTCCCGACTCAGCGTATTTGTCGGCTCGGCAGCAACAGTCGGCGACAGGGACTCCGTGTGCACCGTTTCCATATTTGCCGTCACAGCCGGCGCTGGCGCCAATGCCATGTCATTCGACAGCGGCAACGTCGGCACGGACATGGAATCGTCCGGGCTCGCTGAGCGCGGGGCTGGCGGAGCCGGCGCTGGCGGGGGGAGCGGTTGCCCGGCTGTGAACGGCCAGAGGCCGGCTTGCCATAGCCCAATGCCAACACCTGCCATAATAGCAACACACAATACTCCCGTCATAAAACTCCGGAGCGGGTGGCTGGAAAACATACGACCGCAATGCGGACATTTCCGGGTCTGTACCGGGACCCGTTCATGACACTGGGGGCATTCCTTGAACAACTTATCCAAATGAGCCGAGAGATTTTCCGGGGCCTGATCTCCAGTCTTTGCATCCACCCCGGCCGACAGCGCGTCTTGCGAATCCGGGTTGTCGGGTACCCGCACCTCGGACCGGCAGGCCAGGCATTGGATCGTTTTCCCGCGCATTTCATCGGGCGCCAGCAGGGCAGCGCCGCATTGGGGGCAGTCCCACTGCAGAACCGGCGTTGGAATCATGCAACGATAGCCGCAATCCGGGCAGTTGACCATCCGGCCGACGCCGGTTGCGTCAACGGCAAGATTCTTTCCACAACGGCAATTAAAATAGATATCGACCATAACTGACTCCTGACCTGAATTATATTATTCAACTACATGGGCGCGATCAAGCCAAAATAGCGCCGGTATGGGCGAGACCCATGGATGATGGTTAATGGTAAAAGAATTGTTATTGGTGGGAATGGTTTATGGTTGAATGGTCAACAGTTGATGAAATGCAAAAAGCAGGACACCCCAGGGCAAGATACCATCAACCATTTCCCCTTAACCATCTTCCCACGACCATTCCCGCTTCGCAGGTTCTGTCGGTGAATCGAGTGCCAACGCTTTTCGCTTTCAACCGGACCGATAATCGTCATAATACTCCGCCATGGCATATCAGCGAATGCGGGCTTGGCCCGCAACCTAAGATAACCGCAGATTGACGAATACTGAATTTCGAATATCGAAGTAAAGACCGTTCGGCTGTTTTGTACTCGTGACAATGTCTCCTCACTTCGTTATTCTGCTGTTCAGTATTCTGCGGTTCTGCTGTTCTCTGAAACAGGTCCGGCGGCTGCCGGGTTATCGACATCTTGTTTTTCATCGCGGTTTCTTATGGTTAAGGCACTATATAATGCCCGCCTCATCGGGCGGGCCGTCGCGGATAATATCCGCTACTGGGCCAGCGGGCGCTGGCAACGGAGCCGGCCAGAGCCGGCGGACGGATGCCGTGTGCCTCATGATTTCTTCGGAATCTGCGTGGCCAGCACCACGGATCCGGAATGCGACGAGTATGTGATTAAGCGCCTGAACGAACTGGGGATATCCCGCGTGCGGCTGGATTTCACCTATGACAGCCGTCAGACACACGCCGAACGTTTTCTGAAGCGTCTCCTGAACAAGTCATTCCATGTATGTCTGCATCTGGTACAACCGCCGGCAGAAGCCAGGGATATGAACGATCCCGATGCCCAGGAACAATGGGAAACATTTGTCGCGGAAACACTTGACGCGTACGGCCCGCGGCTGGATATGGTTGAAATCGGTTCCACCTGCAACCGGCGCCGGTGGTCGGGCTATACCACACCGGCCACCTTTCTGCTGAGCTGGCAGATTGCCTGGCAAGAAGCTCACCAGCGCGGTATAACGGTGGCAGGACCCAATGTCACCGACTTTGAACCGTTTTATAATGTGTCTATATTGAGCGCATTGAAACGCAGCGGCATGCTCCCCGCCATCCACACCGACAACCTGTTTGTGGAACGCGCAACGGAACCGGAGGCCTTCGATCACAAGGTTCTTGGCCGCCGCCTGGCAGGAATGATCCGCTTCAATCTGATACGCAAAGCCCAGCTGCTCAATGATATCAGCCGGTGGGCGGGAGTGACCGCAACAATCTGTTCTCATACGGCCTGGAGCTTGAGGCGTATCGCCCGCATGTTGGGTCATATTGAGGAAAAACAGGCGGATTACATCACCCGCTACGGATGCCTGGCCGCGGCCTCGGGCGCCCTGCGGCGAATTTATTGGGGGCCCCTGATCGGACAACGGGAAGGCCTGATTGACGACGGCACCTCGGAATATCCGGATATTCCCCATGCCGCGTTTTACGGACAGGCCAATGGTTCCCTGGCCGATTATCGTCTGCGTCCGGCCTTTGCCGCGTTCCGGACGGTCAACCGATTCCTGAGTGGCGGCCTGTTCCGGCAAAAAATACCAACCAGACCCGGCCTGGAAATCCTGGAATTCATTCCATTGCGGAAGGCGGATTGCGGATTGCGGATTACCACAGAGAACACCGAGACTGATAATCCGAAATCCGAAATCCGAAATCCGAAATCCGAAATTCTGCACGTGGTCTGGACTACCAACGGGAACCGCGCCGAAGCGGCGGCCTGTTACACGC
>CAYQNY010000231.1:0-1435 GCA_964418925.1 uncultured Verrucomicrobiota bacterium | reverse complement strand
CACGTGGTCTGGACTACCAACGGGAACCGCGCCGAAGCGGCGGCCTGTTACACGCCGGATATGCTGAAGACGGCAACGGCCTATTCACGCGACGGCGAAAAACTGAATCAGGTCCCAACCCTCTTTTCAGAAAGTCCCGTCTATCTGGTCTTCAATGGTGAGCTGTTGGCTGTAAGCAGTGAACAGCAGGAGAGTCTAAATGCCCGCCATGACTCTGCCGGCTCACGGCTCACTGCTCACGGCTCACACAGTCTGCCCGGCATCATTGCCGGCGTGCGGTTTGCCTCGATCCCGGGACAGGTCTTGGCGCCGATCCGACACGCGAACTGGACAGGATATTACCTGGCTGAAAATGCCGGCCAAGTCTTTGATATGGCCCCGCTTTTGGTCATGTTACCCGATCCGCCCGGCGCCACTCCCGAGCTTCCGCATTCGGCTATTATTCTGCGTGACAGCCGGAACCGCGTATGGTCTGTCCCTGCCCCTGGAGAACATAATCTTCGACTGGTCATCAAACAGTTCAAACCCCGTGGATTTTGGAGGAGGCTGATACAACGCCATCAACCGGACCGTGCCCAGCGAAGCTGGAACGGCGCCCAGGAACTTCTGCGACGCGGAATTCCCACGCCCCAGCCCATCGCATTTATCCACGACTCGCGCCGCCCCGCCGTTCACCCAAGCTTCTACATTTGCCGGGCTTTCGAGAACGGATGGTCGGCGCGGGAAGCTTTCACGGCCCTCAGCCACGGCGCCACCCAGTTCCAGGGAAAATCCAAGACAGATCTTTTTGAAACCATCGCTCATTTCCTGCGCACCCTGCACAAGCGAGGCGTGTTTTTCCGGGATTTGTCGGCGGGCAATATCCTGTTCCGATGCGCGGCGGAAACCGACATCAAATTTACCCTGATTGACACGACGCGCGCGCAGTTTTATCCCACCATGGTGGGACTGCGCCACTGCTTGTGCGACTTAATCCGGTTATGTCATCCTCTCAACTGGACCGGACGCAAAGAATTTGTGGGAATCTACATGCAATTCATGGGCCGCCGCTTCAGCCTGTGGATGAAAATACCTTTTGCCTATTACGACGCCAAGCATTGGATTAAGAACGCGGTACGAAGTTTCAAGCGGAAAAGACTTAAGGCTATAGGCTGAAGGCTATAGTAAGCATAGAAATCCGTGTTATAAAACCTGAATTTTGCGCCCGAACTCGCGCATAAGATGGATCGTGCTATCCCCAGCGCAGTCAGACGCCGTGCCAGAGTGCGGCGTCCACCTGGAACCAAAAGTTCGGGACATAGAAACAGATTGGATGCGTCACGCCGTGACGCGCTACAGTTTACACGTGCCGCCTGCTTCGAACGGCTTAATACTTACGGCGCATGATCATGCACATCGAAGTTATTCCTTCGGTCTTCAGCCTATTTTGCGGCTT
>CAYQNY010000230.1:0-5008 GCA_964418925.1 uncultured Verrucomicrobiota bacterium | reverse complement strand
ACACACAATATCCTGTATCGGTCTGGTTGCTGCGTTGCCCGTTTTATACCAGGCCTCGACAGTCCAACTCCCTGTGCCCGTATCTAAACTCGCATCACTTCCGTAATCTTTCACTGATTTCAGCTAGGCATATCTACTCCCTGAATCCGTGACGGGATATATATTATCCCCCCCTCCCTCCGATAGATCAACTTCTTTTCATACCTTTTTTAAACACAATCCAACTATGTTGCACCGCCTTCCGAGCCGTACCCGCCACTACAATCTCGCCTATAAAAACTGCACCGCGCACAACCAGCGACTATTACGGCTCAATTTCAAAAAATGCTGATGACTGCGCTCAATGTATTTGCACGTCGGATATACCCGCCGGAATGCTATGCGTAGCATTCCGGCGGGCTCCGTCGCGAGAATGATACCGCCCTGATGACTTGACAAGCGTATTGTTATTTGCACAAAATCTTAGCGTTTACACACACGCTCGGTTATAGTTATCTTTACATGCCAACATTTGCCGGTTGTGTGTTGGCCTGCATGCAGGAAGGATAGGGGCGATTATGAAATTTGGAGCGCATGTTTTTCTCTGGACGGCCAAATGGTCGAATGACAGCCTGCCTCTGCTGGACAAGGCGAAGGCGCTTGGGCTGGATTACGTTGAACTTTCCAATGGCGATGATGTGACGTTTGACCCACGCCTGACCGGGAAAAAGGCCGCCGGTCTTGGCCTTGAATTAGTGCTAAGCCCGGGCGGGCTCTGGCCCATGGCCTGCGATATTTCACTGGATAATCGCGCGGATCAAAAGCGCGGCTTGGAATGGCATCAACGGTCGCTTGACCTGGCCGCCGAGATGGGCGCCATGGCTTATGCCGGCGCCATGTATGGGCATCCGGGGCATATCGTGCGTCGGCGTCCGACGGATGAGGATTACCGGCGCATGGCTGAACCCCTGCGTGTTTTGGCCGAATACGGCGCGCGGCGCGGTGTCAAGCTGGTGTTGGAGCCCATGAGCCATTTCCGTACGTGGCTGGTCAATACTCCCCGGCAGATCATGCGCGTCACGGAGTTGGCGGATCATCCGAATATCGGGATATTATGCGACACTTTCCATATGATTACCGAGGTGCGGGATTATGACGCCGCCCTGCGGAGCACGGCGTCGCGCCTGTGGGGTATTCATGCGTGTGAGAATGATCGCGGTGTGCCTGGTGGCGGCCTGGTGCCGTGGCAGACCATAGCGAGGACGCTGGCGGACATCCGGTTTGACGGGTATGTGGCCATGGAATCCTACCATTCCGATTTCGCCCCGACGCGCGGATTATTCCACGATCCCTGTCCGGATGGCGACGCGTTTATCCGGGCAGGACTGCGATTCCTGAAGCCGTTGTTGGGTGGTAAGTAAGACGCTCTGTTATTTTTGGATTGGTATGCACACGCCAGGTCAGTAGGATAACCCGGATAAGGTTGAGATTGATTGGCAAAAGGCTTCCGGCATAACGATCGAGGGGCTGTGTCATGAAGGATAAAAACATGCAGGGACTGTGTCGTGCCATTGCCGGACTGCGGAATCCACAGGACGTTGATGATTTTATGCGAGCGCTCCTGACCCCCGCGGAACGCGCCCGGATCGCCTTACGCTGGCGTCTGGTATGTCTGCTGGAGGCGGGTGTAAAACAGCGGGCGATTGCCGCCCAACTGGGTGTCAGTCTCTGTAAAATTACCCGCGGATCCCGTGAATTAAAACACGGACCATCCAGCTTTCGCGCTAACGTGCGAAAAAGTCTGCCGCCCAGTCAATGAGAAAAGGCATGTGTGTCGGGGCCTGGGTTGATGGCGGCATTATCCCCGCCGCTGGTTTCCCGGCTACTTGTCTGTGACTGTCTGCCATAAAGGATGGATTCAAGTCTGCTTGAAAGCCTTTGTTTCCTCGATCATGGCGCGAATGTTATCGATTGGCGTGTCTTGCGGCAGGTCACAGCCGGAGCTGACAATCAGGTTGGGAATGGCGCGCGTTTTGACGAGAAATTCCCGGGTGGCTCGCCGAACCTGGTCCGGCTTCATATTACGCAGAACTTGGACCGGATCCAGATTGCCGATCAGCGTGACACCTTCTTTGACCTTGGCGGCGATTGCCGGCATATCCACCATGCTGTCAAGGCTCAAACCATCTACTCCCGTCTGGCTCATGGATTCGATGAGATGAGTCGTGTCGCCGCAGATGTGCAGTACGGTCATGCCGTCAATATGGCTGACAATGTTCGCGATATAGGCGCCGGAAAATTGCTTGAATTGGTCGGGGGACAGCATGACGGCGGTTGGTTCCAGGATTGCCAGCAGGTCGGCGCCGCTATCAAACAGGGCTGCGGCATAACGGGATATGATGCGCGTGGAGAACGCCAGCAGGTCGTGGGTCATCGCCGGATTTTCGATTGTGGCCATGGCGATGTCGGAGGCGCCCATCAGCAGTCCGGCCAGCGTAAAAGGGCCGATGCAGTAAGCCCCCTTGAGAATATCAACGTGCATAGCCATCCATTCCATGGTCTTGAGATATATCAAGACGCGCGCGTCCTTGAGAATATCGATGGACATGAACTGGAGGAGATCCTCGGAAGTCTTGACCATGTGCTGTTCGACCGTCGGCGAATCCTCCAGCGCGTAACGAACGGGAACCCCGAGGGCGCCGGCTTCCACGGATAAGTCCATCATGAAAAAAATACCGTCCGGCTCCAGTTGATCAATCAGTTCATAGATTGACCAGCACTGGATGCCCCAGTTAAACGCGTTTTGCTTTAACGTCGTATTGGTCAGCAGGGATCCGGGGTAGCCCATCAGGGGAACGCATAATCGCCGATCGGCGCGCGTAACCAGGCGTTCGAGTTTCTGCTGCGCTTTACGTGAGGTTGCCATGTTGTTGCGTGTCTTTCGCGATTAATATTTTTTCAGTGCCGACTAAATATAGCCAGGCGCATTGGCTTTGTTTCCACCGTCGTCCCGATTCGGATCGGGACGACGGTGAACAGGCCGGATGATAAATTGTGTCGCCGGGCAAAATTGATGCCGTTTGATGCGCCATTATCTCCGGGTGCGATGTCGCGCCGTATTATTGGGCCGCGCCATTTAAATTTGCTGACGAAGGTGTGTTTGATGATGAAGCTTCGACCGGCGGAGACGGTATCGAGTTTGAAACTGATGTTGCCTTGGTTTCCACTGGTGCTTCTTCCGGGTTGGTGGTCTCGGCTGGTGTTGCCGTCGGCTCGTTGGTCGTTGCCGGTGTTTCAACCGGAGGTATTTCCTCCGGCGGCTTGGGTTTGGGCGGATTGAGCGGATCATAGGATGCGATTTCTTTGATCTGGTCGGTATTCAACACGCTGTTGAACAAAAGCAATTCATCCATGATGCCGTTGGGTGAAGTGCCGTTGCCGCTGTAACTGAGTGCCATGAAATCCGTGGTGGGGGGCAGCGGTTTCATTTCGCCCTGGGTGTTGACGTAATCATAGCCGTCCACGTAGAGCACCCGCTGACCTTCCTCGGTCCAGGTGATGGCGATATGATGCCAGTTGTCTTTCCAGTCATAGGGGGTAAAAGTTACGCCGGCCGGCAGAAACCGGATTTTGGCGTTGGCATGCCGCAAGTAAAGCGCATTGGGCCCCATATACAGCATCAGTTCCCGGGTGCCGTCACGGGCGTCCCAATAGGGTTTGAACCAGAAGCTGATCGTTCCGGATTTTTTCCATGATGTGAAGAAATCGCCTTTGGTGGAGAACGAAAATTCATCCTGGGCGGTGGTCGTTTGGCCGGGTGTCCATGAATGCGGCGATAATTCAGCGCTTTGTCCGGCAAAGGGGAGCAGGCGTTGTTCAATCTGGAATCCATCGGCGTAAAATGTCATTTCCTGTTTATCAATGGTCACGCACTGGAATTGGAGCTTGATGGCAGTGCTGGTATCCGCCGGCAGAAGGCTTTTCCAGTCGGCCTCATGCTTGGGGCCGATTTTTTTGGTGGGGAAGGTGGCGGCATAGGTGCAGTAAAACCGGGTCCATTCGTCCGGTTTCAGCTCGATATAGACCGGTTCACTCGATATTTCCGCACCGGGCGTCTTCAGGAACAACATCAGGTTACCCTCGCCCTTCAGATAAACAGAAGCGACATAATAGGCCGGCACGATCGCTTGGCCGTTGTATTGTGCTGTTTCCACCGGGCCTTCAAATGCCAGGCCCTCTTCGCCGGCTTCGCCCTTGGTTTCCACTTTTAGCGATTGTTGGCCTTGCCATTGTTCATTGGTTGTGAGCGATAACGCCGCATTTTTTAGAGCGATGAATTCGCCGGTAGTGTCGCCTTCGACGCCGGCTTGGTTCAAGGAAAGCAGGTTGGCGTGGGATTCCTCGAGGAGAATGCCCTTACCGAATTTACCCGCCACCAGTCGGGGCACATTGATCTCAACCTGTTGCCCTTCAACGTACGCGGTCGAATCCCGCTTGAACATGACAGGAATGGCGAATCCCGACGTGTGATCGGAAGATTCATTAACGTCAAACGCAAAGCGCGCGATAATGTTGGTGCGGATGTCGTCCGGTACGGTTTGGGCCGGGGGCGCTTCGTTCGTGGCTGTTGCCGATGCTGAGACTGATGCGTCGGTCGTTTCGGTCGCCGGCGCCGTGGACGGCTCCTGGGCCGTTATCGCTCCGATGCCGGTCCAGACGCATAATAAACCAATACCTATGATCTGTTTCATTGAATACTCCTTTTTGATTAGGATCCTGCTGTCAACCAAATCCACGCTTGGCTATGAAAAACCCTATACTATACGCATTCAGGACTTGGTTCAACCCCGGAAACGATGTGGTGGTCAGAACGTATGAAAAACTATTGTGAGCAGGATGAAGTCCAACAGCTTCATGGGGATTGACAAGCGGGCGAATCTATGGTCCAGTGAATTCCGCTCAGTTGTCCTGTATGACTTCTGCGAAATGGTCTAAAATCGCGCCCACTCGGTGAGTGGGCCTATCCCGT
>CAYQNY010000229.1:0-5011 GCA_964418925.1 uncultured Verrucomicrobiota bacterium | reverse complement strand
TGGCCTGAAGTAAATTATTCACGAAAGTATGACTTTCATGAATAATTCAGGCTAGTACTCATACTAAAACAATATTGTTTGGAACCAAACAAAAATGAGTATCATGAATCGGACATTTATGTCAAAAAAGGGACATTTGCTTAAGATTTCGGGATAAATCTTCTTGTAACAGGCAAGCGGATATGTAAAAATAATTGTGTAATTGAGAACGGAGCATAATGAACATACCGGTCAATAAGCGTCAGATCGTTGCGTGTAAGACTTGTCGGGGATCGTCGGAAGAAAAACAATTTAATATTGATTTCTGGCGAAGTGTTTCTGCGGGTGAGAAACTTATTGCGGCCTGGGAAATGGTCGGCGAAATCGCATGGTTTAAGGGGCAACTACATGGCGGCGAATCCAGACTTCAAAGATCTATTGAGCACATTGAACGCCGAAGGTGTTGAATATCTGATCATCGGAGCGCATGCCGTTATTGCGTATACAGAACCGCGATTTACCAAGGATTTGGATATATTGGTGCGGCCGGCGCCGGATAATGCCCAAAAAGTGTATCGGGCATTAATGAGGTTCGGAGCTCCATTGCGCGAAATCAAAGCAGAAATTTTTTTAGATGTTGATCTGGTCTATCAGATCGGCTTAGCGCCAAACCGCATTGATATTCTGACTTCCGTAAAAGGGGTTACTTTTGATGAGGCATTAGCCGACAGCCGCCGGATTGATTATGATGGAGTCCCTGTCCGAATCATGGGGCGGGATACTTTAATCCGCGCCAAAAAGGCGGCCGATCGTCCGCAGGACCGGCTCGATGTTGAAAAACTGGAAGACTTTTAAAGAGATAGCATTTGCGTCAGGTTTCCAGAACCCGAGCCACTTCAGCCGGTGTTTTAAGTACTACTTTGGCCGGTTGCCGACAGGAAGGTCTTAGCCTGAATTGCAGTATGCCGACATCGTTTGTTGGTGAAAAATTCGGGTCATTTAAATTCCGCGACCATGACCGTGTGGTCCGACGGTGCTTGGCCCAGCCTGGGTTCCAGGTCAATGAACGCGTCAACGGACTGGGCGGCGAGAACCCGGGTTGCCAGGATATGATCCACTCGCCAGCCCATTTTCCGTTTAACCGCGTTGGGTGTGCGGTAATCGAAGTAGCTGTATTGACCGGGCTCCGGATGATGCTTCCGAAAAACATCCACGAATCCCCAGGCAACGGTATGCGCGAACGCCTGACGGACCGTCGCATGATAGCAGACGTGGTTTTCCTGTTTGGCCGCGTTGTGAATATCCTTGGCTTCCGGGGCGACATTCAAATCGCCCGTCCAGACCAGAGGCATTTCCGGAGTGAAATGGCGGTCAAACCAGGCGCGTAAGCGCTGGAACCATTGCAATTTGTAGCGATACATGGCGTGTTCCAGGTCACGCCCCTGGGGTACATAGGTGTTGACGATGTGGATCGGTCCCACCTTGGCTGATACCAGCCGGGTTTCATCCGGCTGGTCCCCGTCATCCAGTCCGAAACGGATATCGGACAGTTTTCTTGTGCTTAAGAGCGCCACGCCGTTATAGGATTTTTCGCCCCGGAAAATGACCTGATAACCGGCGTTATTGAAAGCCAGCGCCGGAAAATCCTGATCCTGGACCTTGGTCTCCTGCAGACACAGGACATCCGGCTGGTGCCGGTTCAGCCAGGCCAGGACAATGTTGAGCCGGGCCCGGATCGAGTTGACGTTAAACGTAGCGATTTTCAACAGGCTCCCTCCCGATTGGTCAATTCGTCGTACTTCAACAGCATCTTGGCCGCTACCGGCTTGGGAATGGAGTTCGGCCGCTTTTCCCGCCAGCTCGCCGCCTTTACACCAAGACGCCTGCTTACCACCGCACCTCTTGCCAAGCCGCGGCATCTCCCGTCGAAGCGACACATGATATATCGCACCTGCAATTTCGACCTTGAGATATCTTAATATGCCCCAATTTGTCGCATTTCTCCCCCAGCATGCAAGCATTATCTTTCATATTTTGGTTTGACCGTATGCAGCAACAGATTGTGATCTATCGGGTTAAAGTCCCGACCGAGGAGGTGTCCGTGTGACTCGGTAGCCTTGGGCAGCGGCGTCGGAGCAATCCGTGATAGACTGGATCAGCCGTTAAAATAATACTTTACATGGGAGAATGATCGGGGCAGGTTGTTGGCATGGCACGTCATTTGAGAGTGGAGTTTCCTGGGGCAATATACCCATGTCACGGGCCATATGCTGGGGGATTGGAAGCGTCAGACAAACCGTCTGTTCGGGATGATAAATTAAGGGTTTCTCTGCCCCCTAGTGCTGCGTCACGCAAATAATGATGTGCCGAGAAGTGAAACTGTCATTCCGAGCAAAGCGAGGAATCTCCGCGCGGCGCAATGGACTGAGATCCCTCGGCAGGCTCGGGATGACAACATCGGACCCAAAAATATCGTGTTGACACGGCACTAGATACGGGGGGAGGCGACTTCGAGCGAAGCAAAGGCATGGAATGCGGAGAACTCGCCGCAGGTTTTTAGAAATGACGTTATCTATCGCCTGAACGAAAACGGGGAGGAGGATGAATTTATGACTGTGTCTGTCGGCATAATAGGTTCCGGAAAAGCGGGCGCGAATCTTGCCGCCGCCTTTACAGCTTGTCCGCGAAGTCGTGTGGAGGTTGTCATGTCCCGCACCGGGGAAAACGCGCGGCGACTGGCGAAAATGTACAATATTGAACGGCATACCGATAAATTTGACGATGTGCTTGCTGATAATAAGATTGATGCGGTAGCTATTGCCTCTCCTGATAAATTCCATTGTCAGCAGGCGATTGAGGCGGCAAAGGCGGGCAAGCATATACTCTGCGAGAAACCCATGTGTAGGACGGAGGACGAAGCCAAGGCCATGATGCAGGCCGCCGAAAGCGCGAATGTGACATTAATGATCGGATTCTCGGAGCGGTTTAATCAGCCGTGCCTTGAAGCCAAGGCGCGTATAGACAGAGGAGAGATAGGGGAACCTGTTATGATTCTGGCGCGGCGCTGCCATCCCATATCCACCGTAAGAGGCAGAGACTGGCTTACCGACAGTGATACGGGAGGCGTGCTCAGCTATGCGGGAACTCATAATATCGATCTGATTTGCTGGTTTATGGGCAGCAACCCCGAACGGGTATATGGTGAAACGGCCAGGCTGGTGCTTGAAGAACAGCTCTTTACTGATTCCGCGGTCGTAACGTTCAGATTCCCGGGCGGGAAAATGGCTGTTCTCTATGAGAGTTTTGCCTATCCTGATCCTTATCCGCACGGCGTGGATCGCAGCATTGAGATATTGGGCAAGAAAGGATGTTTAAATATTGATTTCATGCGGCAGCCATTGAACATATATTCAAGCGCGGGATATACCATAGGTGATGCCGTCACGTGGCCACGCACCGATGGGCAAATCGGCGGGGCGCTGTTAAATGAAGTACGGCATTTTGTTGACGCGATCATTGAAAAGAAAGCGGTACTGACACCGGGTGAAACGGGACTGAATGCCATCAAGATAGCAGTCGCCGCGAAAAAAGCGGCTCTTTCCGGCAAAGCGGAATATATTTCCTGGGAGATGAAATACACATGACAAGCACATATAATATACAACAGATTACAAGCGGCCCGAAATTTCACTTCAAGCCCTATTATGACATGCAGCCATGGGATGTTTCAGGACGCTATTTTCTATGTATGGAGAGTGACTTTCAGGATAGACCACCGGGCGCCGACGATTCTCTCACTCTGGGTTTGGTTGATCTTAAAAGAGGAAATCAGTTTATTGAATTAACCAAAACGAAGGCGTGGAACTTTCAGCAGGGATGCATGCCCCACTGGTTACCGGGATCCGACGGTAAGATTATCTACAATGACCGGGTTGACCGGGAGTTCCATGCAATAGTTCTGGATATTCATACAAGAGAAAAAGTCGTGCTTCCAAAGCCGATTCAGGCTGTTTCTCCCTATGGCGAAATTGCGGCCTGCCTGAATTTCGCGAGATGGGGCGAGTGGAGGCCGGGATATGGTTACGCGGGACTTAAAGACTCGTTTCACGGCCAAAATCAGCCGGCGGAAGATGCCGTATATCTTATGAATCCGGGCACAGGCGAACATAAGCCCGTTGTTTTTCTGGAGGATATTGCGCGTCTGACGTCAGACAATGACAAACGCAACGGGTCTGCCATGTGGTTTTGTCATTTGATGTTCAATACGGACGGAACACGTCTGGCCGGTCTTGTGCGCTGGTGGTGTCCCGCCATGGCCGACACAGCAACAAAAACGAAAGTCAATATTGACGGCGCCGGTCCCCAGAGACGGCACTGCCTGTGGGTGATAAACATCGCCGGCATAGGTCTGGACATTATAGCCGATAACACGCTTATTTCTCACGCGGAGTGGCACGATCCGGATCATATTCTCTTCTGGGGCAATGCCCGTGCTGATGAATCACCTGCCTATGTTATTGTTGATGTCAGGGATAAGTCGCACGATATAATCGGCAAAGATGTTCTCCTGGAAGACGGCCATATGAGTTATCACAAGAATAAGAAATGGCTTCTGACCGACACATATCCTGACGAGCGTTATATCAGAGAACTCAAACTTTACAATATTGACGACGATCGCGAAATAGTTTTGGGAAGGTTTTATGCGCCGCCTGACCTGAAAGGCGAACTGCGATGCGATCTTCACCCCTGCTGGAATCGCGACTATACCCAGGTCGCTATTGACTCCATTCACGATAACGGCGAGAGACAGGTCTATGTCGTCGAGGTGGGAGCGCTCACCTAAGCAGGGCGCGCAACATCCCAATTAACACAGAAAGAGAACAGAAAACTTTAGGAATCTACTTTTTACATAACACAAGGGCATTAGGGTCAACCCTTTTCAGTGGGTCAGTGGGTCAGTGGGTCAGTAGTGGGTCAGGGTCACACATGAAAAGGGAAGTCAAGACAGAATCCTCCCTTTCCATAGAAG